>NZ_JAULSE010000005.1:0-352242 GCF_030518245.1 Rhizobium sp. CBN3 | reverse complement strand
CGGCGGCAAATCCGTCGTCGCCCGCCTGCGCGCCGATGCCGGCATCGCCCCAGGCCAGAACACTCGCCTCGCCTTCAATCTCGACAAGGCCGTGTTCTTCGATCCGGAAACACAGGCCAGGATTTCGTAAGTGGCGCCACGCGTCCGATAAGACGCGCGGCGCTCTATGCTCTCAGAAAATCGATTTCGATTTTCGGGCTATGCGTTAGGCGACGGCCGTTACGTTGAGGGTCACCGGCGCGAAGCGTGAGGAGACCGCTTCGACGGTAATTTCTCCCACCAGCCCCGTCGCTTCCAGCCAGAAGCCTGATGTGCCGCCCTGCAGCGGCACATTGGTCGGGCCGACGATCCTTGCGGGTCCATGCACCTTCAGCGAAATGCTGTCGTTCATGAAAGGCAGGCGCTGGCCGCACTGGTCGAGGGCGCGGATGATGACGCGGGTGCTGTCGCGTTCGCGAGTCTTCAGCGTCGAGCTGTCGGCGACCATTTCCAATGTCGTCGGCAAGGGATCGGCTGCCAGCTTCAGGCTGGCTACCGCTTCGCCGGCGATATAGCCGGTGAGGGTGCCGTCGATCCATTCCAGACCCCAGGTGCCGAGCTCATCGGCGGTGAAGTGCCGGTGATCGAGCACAACAGGCGGATGCGGCAGATGCGGGTAATTCTCGCGATCCGGGCCGACGCGTTTGCTGAGCGCGCCATATTGCAGTTCCACCTCGTCGCAATTGGTCAGGATGATCAGCGGCAGCACGCCGCCGATATTGCGCTCGCCGCGCGCCCAGAAGGTCGTCGGCTTCATGACGATCTCCTCGGAAGGATCGCACTGGCTGATATAGGCATAGGCTGCGAATTTCGGTTCGCGGAACATGTCCATGACGCCGTGATAGCAGATGCGGTCGCCGGAGCCGAAATCCTTGTGGGTGTTGTAATCGAACATGCACCAGCCGATGGCGCCGGAAATGTCCGGATCGCCGTAGGCGGCGTTCAGCACTTCCAGGTGACGGCGCACATGCTCGGCCTGGCGCTGTTCCTGGTCATAGATTTTCGTCGGGTGCATGTGGCCGTTGAACTCGGTGATGAGGTACGGCACCTTGCGGGACAGGCCGGTATTTTCCTGCTGGCCGCGCAGGACGGTGCGCGGGCGGTTGGCGCCCGGCAGTTCCTCGTTGCCGAGGATGAAGTCGTTCATCGTGTAGACGTCTTCGAGCAGCTCGCTTTCGGTGATGTAACGCACGCCGCCGGTCTGGCGGGTGCTGTCGAGTTCACGGGCCAGCCGATTGGTCTCGACGTAGAAATCGTGACTGTCCTGTGATTCGTTGATGCGCACGCCCCAGATGATGATCGACGGATGGTTCCAGTCGCGCTCGATCATGCGGCGGACGTTTTCGATCGATTCCTTCTGCCACTCGGCATCGCCGATATGCTGCCAGCCGGGGATTTCCTCGAAGACCAGCAGGCCGATCGCATCGCAACGGTCGAGGAACCATTTCGACTGCGGATAATGCGAGGTGCGGACGATATTGCACTTCAGCACGCTCTTCATGATGTCGGCGTCGCGCTCCTGGGCCGACCGGCCGGCGGCATAACCGACATAGGGGAAGGCCTGGTGGCGGTTGAGGCCGCGCAGCTTCAGCGGCTTGCCGTTCAGCAGGAAACCTTCAGGTGTGAATTCGGCGGTGCGGAAGCCGAAACGGGTGGAAAGACGGTCGGAGCCGTGCTCGGTCCTGACTTCGACCGTCACCTCATAGAGCGTCGGGTCGGTGATGTCCCAGAGCACGATGCCGGTGAGGCCGCCGAAGGAAAGCGTCGTGCGGTCGCCGATCGTTTCGGTCGCTGCGGTGGCGATCACCGTGCCGTCGGCCTGTTTCAGCGTGGCCGTGACAGTCGCCGAGAAGCTGCGGCCCTCCGGGTTGGCGAGATCAACGCGGATGCTTGCCGACTTCTGCTGGGCAAGAACGTCAGCCGTTTCGATCTTGAGATTACGGATCGAAACCGGATCGGTGACCTTCAGCCAGACGTCGCGGTAGATGCCGGCATAAGTCAGATAATCGATGCGGCCGCCGAAGGGTGGGATCTCGGGGTTTTCGCTGCCGTCGATCTTGACGGTCAGGAGGTTCTCGCCCTTGAGCAGCCTGCCGGTGAGGCGGGCCTCGAAGGGTGTATAGCCGTCCTTATGGGCGATGATCTCTTCGCCGTTCAGGTAGACGACGCTATCGGCCATGGCTGCGTCGAAGGCGAGGGAGACCTCGCGACCCTCGAATTCCGGTAGCCAACGCAGCACCTTCTGATAGGTGAAGGCACGCTGATAGCTCTTCTCATCGAAATAGTTGAAGGGCAGTTCGACGGCGGTGTGGGGCAGGCTGACCGACTTGGCGGCATCGAAGCTTTCGAGCAGGCGCTGGCCGAAGCCCTCGTGGAAACTCCAGCCCTCATTGAAGGAAACGACGGAACGCATCTCAGGCTCTCCCGGGCGTGGCATCAGGAGCCGTGCGGCGCCCCTTGCTGCGTGAATATCGGATCATCGGGTATTCCTCCTTGATGCAATGAGGTGCGAGCGCTCCAGTGCGTCGTATCAAATCTGATTCATGTGATGCGCTTTAGCTTTTTTCGTGCAGGTCGTCATCCGGAACTGCTGTTGCTCCTTGCAGATGACGCGCCGGGGCAACACCGTCCTGTCAGACGATGGCGATATCGTCAGGCGTGTCTGTCGAGCGCACGGCGCGCCGTGCTTCCATAAGTTACGGATATTGTGCGCCGTTCGTCTTGGTATAGATCGAATAGACCGAGCGGGTCGCGGTGATGAACAGCCGGTTCTTCTTGGGGCCGCCGAAGGTGAGGTTGGACACTGTCTGCGGCACTTTGATCTTGCCGAGCAACGTGCCGTCGGGTGAGAAGCAATGCACACCATCACCCGCGCTCGTCCAGAGATTGCCGCCGATATCGAAGCGAAAACCGTCGGGATGGCCGGCATCGAGGCTGCAGAAATAGCGGCTGTTGGCAAGCGTTCTGCCGTCGACGACATCAAAAACCCGGATGTGGCATGGCACTTCGTGTTTGCCCGAGCCGGAATCGGCGATGTAGAGTTTCGTTTCATCGGGCGAGAAGGCAAGGCCGTTCGGCTGGATGAAATCTTCGACGACGGCGTCGATTGCGCCGCTTATCGGGTCGATCCGGTAGACGTTACGGGTCGGCTGTTCGGGCTCGGCCTTGTGGCCCTCGTAGTCCGAGAGAATGCCGTAGGTCGGATCGGTGAACCAGATCCCGCCGTCCGAATGGACGACAACGTCATTTGGCGAATTTAATCTCCTGCCCTGGTAGCTGTCGGCGAGGACGGTGATGCTGCCATCGAATTCGGTGCGAGTGACCCGGCGGCCGCCATGTTCGCAGGAGATGAGCCGGCCCTGTCTGTCGCGGGTATTGCCGTTGATATAGTTTGAGGGCGAGCGGAAGACGGAGACCGTCCCATCCGGTGTCCAGCGCATCATGCGTTCGTTCGGGATATCGCTCCAGAGAAGGCAGTTCAGGTCGGAAAACCAGACCGGGCCCTCCGTCCAGCGGCAGCCGGAATAAAGCTCATCGAGGGCGGCGCTGCCGATAACCAGAGCGGCGAAACGTTCATCGCGGATCTCATAAAGCGGATTGTCAGCCACGCCAGTTCCTCCCTGAATGCGTCGTCCTTCTCGTAACGATAAATCCTCCCGGGTGCCAGAGCCCGGCAACGGGAAATGTAAGCTTGGGTTTTCTCAGAGAGCGGCGACCGGATGCGGCGAGCCGTCGTAAGCCCCCCAGATCGATTGATCGAAACAGATGACCGAGCCGGTCATCAGGCCGGATTCCGCCGATGACAGGTAGGCGCAGGCGCGCGCCACCTCGTGCGGATCGACGAGCCGGCCGAAGGGCTGGTTCGCCGCCGCCTTCTCCAGCCAGTCGGCAGGTGCATCGTGATATTCGCGCTGGATGCGGTCCTCGCCTTCGGAGGCCATCCAGCCGATGTTGAGGCCGTTGACGCGAATGCGGTTGCGCAGCAGCGCATAGGCGGTGTTCTTCGTCAGGGTTTCCAGCGCGCCCTTGGAGGCGCAATAGGCGGCGATGAACGGCTGGCCGGCTTTGGCCGACATCGAGCCGATATTGACGATGGTGCCTTCGATCTTTTCGCGGCGCATGATCTTTACCGCCTCCTGCATCAGGAAAAACGGCGCGCGCACATTGACGGCGAACATGGCATCGAACAGCTCGGGGCTGGTGTCGAGAATGGTGCCGCGATCGGTGATGGCGGCGGCATTGACCAGGGCGTCGACACGGCCGAAGGCCTGGTCGCAGACGTGCACCACATTTCGGGCATCCTCGACCTTGCCGAGATCAGCTTTGACATAGACGACCCTGGCACCGGTCGCAGCCGAAATCTCCGCGGCCTTCGCCTTGCCCTTGGCTTCGTTGCGGCCGCAGATGACGATGCCTTCTGCGCCGCGTTCGGCGAAGAGACGGGCGATGGTTGCGCCCAATCCCTGCGTACCACCGGTGACGATGGCAATCTTACCGTCGAGGCGGCCGTGATCTGTGCTCATGTGGTTGCTCCTTGGTGATGATGTGCGAATGGCCTCCCGCGGGGGTGCGGAAGGCTCTTAGATTGGTGCCGTGCGGCCCCCTCATCCGCCCTACAGGCACCTTCTCCCCGAGGGGAGAAGAGGAACCGAGAGACCGCCTCAAATCTCTTCTCCCCTCGGGGAGAAGCCGGCAGGCGGATGAGAGGGCCCCTATCTCTACTTCAGCTCAATTTCTTCTGCGCCTGCTCGGCAAGCGCTGCCTTGAAAGTCTCGTCGCTCCAGCCTTCCCGCAGCGCCTCGTGCATCAACTGCGCCTGCGTCTTCGGCGCCAGCCCGCCGAGCGGCGGGTCGCGGTCGAGATTGGTGGGGAAGGAATAACCTTCGGCGCAGGCGGCGATGGCGTTGGCGATTTCGTCGGGCGAGAGCCGGTCTCGCAACGCCTTAAGGGCGGGAAAGAGTCTGGCGCTCATTCTCTCTCGGTTGATGGTCTCCATGGCTCGTCCGAAGGCGGAGGAGACCTGCAGGAGGTTGGCGACACGCTTGATGTCGGCCGAGCGGTTGGTGCCGGCGGCGTGGAAGAGGGCGGGATTGAAGAAGACGACGTCGCCCTTTTCGAGTGGCAGCTGGACGTGGTTGGCCTCGAAATAATCACGGAACTCCTGGCGCTTCAGCGCCAGATAACCTGGCACATAGGTCTGGCTGTGCGGCAGGAAGAGTGTCGGACCGCTTTGGAGCGGCATGTCGCAATGGGCGACCGCACCCTGCAGCGTCAACACAGGCGAGAGACGGTGCACATGCGCCGGAAATTGCTCGATGACCGCAGACGACTGGAAGCCGAGATGATAGTCGCGATGGGCCGACTGCGCCGCACCGCCCGGATTGACGCGGTTGACCTGCGCCGTCATCTGGTAGCTCGGGCCGAGCCAGGCTTCGCTTGCGAGCGCGATAATGGCGTTGCTGTAATATTCGGCGAAATTTTTCGGATCGGCGAGGCAGTGTTTTTCCAGCGAATTCCAGATGCGGTCGTTGGCGCCGGGCTTGGCGAAGTGATCGCCGCCGCCTGTCGAGGTGCGGTGCTGTTCCTCGATGATGGCCTCGAAAATCGCGCTGGCGCGGTCGATGGTGGCGGTGTCTTGGTAAGCATGCTTGAAAACGACGACGCCGGGGCCTTCACCGAAAGCTTCGCAGATTTCAGCCAGCACGAGGCGTTTGCCTTCGCCGGTTGCCGCCGCTGCCGTTACCTTGCGGCTGTCATAGATCAGCACGTTCTTCTCGACTGCGGAAGCTGTCGGGTAATCGGCAAGGGCGGTCGTCTTTTGCGCAAGGCGGCGAAAATCGCCGAGGTCGCAGGCGTCTTCGCTGAGCCAGACGCGGTCAGCGCGCAGCTTCTGCGAATTGTCGGCTTTCATGATGGCTCCTCCTCTTTTTTGATGAAGGCACTATACGCCGCGATGCCGGGTGATATAGATCAGAAACCCATCAAAAAACCATCAAGCGGATTCCGTGGCCCATCTCTTCCTCGTCAAGGACATTGCTTTCCAGGCCGGCTTGAGCACCGCGACCGTCGACCGCGTGCTGAACGGCCGGCCGGGTGTGCGTCAGCAGACGGAAATGAGGGTGAAGGCGGCGATCGCGGAGCTGGAAAAACAGCAGGCAGTGGCGATGGGCAGCGGGCGCATGCTGGCGATCGATATCGTTATGGAGACGCCTCAGCGTTTCAGCGATGCGGTGCGCGCCGCCTTCGAGGCCGAGATGGCGACCTTCCTGCCCGGCGTCTTCCGCTGCCGCTTCCACTTTGCCGAGTTGATGAAGCCGGCCGAGCTGGTGCAGCTTCTTGATCGCATCCGGTTACGCGGCACGCACGGGATCGTGCTCAAGGCGCCTGACGTTGCCGAGGTCGCTGCCGCCGTCGCGCGGGCGGATGCGGCCGGCATTCCGGTGGTGACGCTGGTGACCGATCTGCCGAATTCGCTTCGCATCGCCTATGCGGGCGCCGACAACCGGGCGGCGGGAGAGACCGCCGCCTATCTGATCGGCGAATTCCTCGGACGTGACGGAGGCAAGGTGCTGGTGACACTGTCGAGCGGGCGGTTCCGCGGTGAGGAGGAGCGTGAAATCGGTTTTCGCCGCATCATCCGCGCCCGTTACCCGGATATCGGCATCACCGAAATCAGCGAAGGGCACGGCAGCGACAGGGCGACGGGAACACTTGCGGCGGCAGCGCTCGCGGCCGATCCCGCCATCAACGCCGTCTATTCGATCGGCGGTGGCAATCGCGCGGTGCTGGCGGCCTTCGATGCCGCCGACCGTCCCGTCCGAGTCTTTGTCGCCCACGACCTCGATGCCGATAACCGCGCCCTGCTTGCCGCAGGCCGTATCGGCTTCGTGCTGCATCACGATCTCAGAACCGACGCCCGCTCGGCCTTCAGGGCGATCATGAGCCGGGCACAAGCACCGGGGCGGGCCGTTCCAGCTTCGCTTTCTTCCATCGAAATCGTCACGCCCTATAATATGCCTACGGACGGTTGAACCAATTGACTTCCTTCCACGCTGAGTTCGGGCTACAGCTTCGGAACGTACAAAGGTGAGCGGCATGGATTACAGCGACGTCAGCACGATTGCAGCCTGGGTTACGGAGCAGGGGCTGAAGGGCGCTTCGGAAGCGGAGCTCATGACCGGCTTCTGCGCGGCCTGTCGCGATGCCGGCCTGCCGCTCGACCGCGGCATGGCGCTGATGGACACGCTGCACCCCGTGCATGAGGGCCGGGCCTTCCGCTGGGACAGCGTCGAGGAGATCGAAACCGAATTCGAGTATGGCCCGACGGGCTCGGGCGAAGCGGCTGCGACCTGGCAGCGCTCTGCCTTCTATCATCTTTGGTCGGGCAACGAGCGGGAGGTCCGCCGACGCATCGGCTTCGGCGATCCGATCGATTTCACCATGCTCGACAAGATCGCCGAAGCCGGCAACACCGATTTCGTAGCAATGATGCATCGTTTCAGCGAAGCCGGCACGATCGGTGAGATGGATTGCTTCTTCTCGCATTTCGCAACCAAACATCCCGAGGGCTTTTCCGATCACGATCTCGCCATCCTGCGCAAGCTGGTGCCGGTCCTCGGATTGGCGATCAAGTGCGTTGCGCTCGGGCGCATCGCCCGCACCATCGCGGAAGTCTATCTCGGCGAGGATGCGGCGCGCCAGGTGATGGAAGGCAAGATCAGCCGCGGTAAATCGGAGCGGATCTCGGCCGCGCTGTGGTTTTCCGATCTGTTGAACTACACCAAGATTTCCGATCGCGTGCCACCGGAGGAAATCATTCCGCTGCTCAACGATTACAGCGAGGTAGCCATCTCGGCGATCCATGAGGCCGGCGGCAATGTGCTGAAGCTGATCGGCGACGGTGTGCTCGCCATCTTCAAGGGCGAGGTACCGGCCGAAACCTGCCGTGCGGCGCTCGGGGCCGAATCGCTGCTGCGGGAAAAGCTCGCTAAGCTGAATGCGGCGCGCGCTGCCGACGGCCGGGCGACGACCGACGTCTATATCGGCCTGCATATCGGCGATGTCTTCTACGGCAATATCGGCAGCCAGGACCGGCTGGACTTCACCGTCATCGGCCCCGCCGTCAACGAAGTCAGCCGGATCGCTTCGATGTGCCGTTCGGTCGACCTCAACCTGCTGATCTCCTCCGATTTCGCCGCGGCCATACCGGCGGAAGAGCGCGCCGCGCTTGCCTGCGTCGGACGTTATGCGTTGCGCGGGGTGCAGCGCGCCCAGGAACTCTATACGTTCGACAGCGCCCGGCTGAACGGCTGATATTCCGCCAAACATTCGAGGCTTACCGCAACAGGCCTTGGCCGCCGTCGATCCAGATAGGTGTGCCGGTGATGTGCCGGGCGCGATTGGAGGCAAGGAAGAGGATGGTTTCGGCAACATCCTCGCTTTTGCCTGCCCTTCCGCCGGCAATCGGAATATCGCCCTGCGGCCAGATGACCGGCACCTCCGTCTCCTCGCGACGGCGGCTATCGGTATTGGCATTGATATTGGTCTCGATCTCGCCGGGGCAGACGGCATTGACGCGGATGTCGTGGCGGCCGAGTTCCAGGGCAAGCTGCTGGACCATGGCGACCTGGCCCGCCTTGGTTGCGCTGTAGGCGGTGGCGCCCGGCGTCGTGAAGGTGCGGGTGCCGTTGATCGACGAGACGACGACGATCGAACCGCCGCGGCGCTTCAGATGCGGAACCGTCAGATGCAGGGTCAGATAGGTGCCGCGCAGATTGACGGCGATGGTCTTGTCCCATTCATCCGGTTTCAGATCGTCGATCGGCGCCCAAACTCCGTTGATCCCTGCATTGGCAATGACAATGTCGAGGCCGCCGAAGGTGTCCGTCAGCTTCTTCACCGCGGTTCGCATTTGGGCTTCGTCGCTGGTATCGGCGGTCAGGGCGATCGACTGACCGCCGCCGGCGTTGATCTCGGCGCAGGTCTTTTCGACCTCGTCGGCGGTGCGGCTCAGTGCTGCAACCCTTGCTCCCTCGGCAGCGAGCCTTAACGCGGCGGCTTTGCCGATACCGGAACCGGCACCCGTCACCAATGCGATCCTTCCCTCAAGCTCCATGGTCGGCCTCCTTGACCTTCTGCCGATAGGCAATGTTCGGCGCGACTGTTGGTTCCGGAAGCAGCGGACGGCTGGCTATCTAAGGAGCGTTTGCCGCAATGCCCATTTCTCCGGCCCGTGGACGGCGGCGAAGAGCAGGCCAGCGAGGAAGGTGAAGTGATCGACGAAGAAGCCGAATTCGGCTTGGTTCTGTTGCCAATGGGACGGTCCGTGGAAGGCGAAGGCAAGGAAGATCACGTAGATGCCTGCCAACAGGCTCGCCTCGGTAAAGAAGGCGCCCGATATGAAGGCAAGGGCCAAGGCGATCTCAAAAAAGGCTGCGACCCAGGTGAGGAAGGTCGCCATCGGGAAGCCGGCGGCGGCAATGTAGCTCGCCGTGGCGCCGATATCGGCGAATTTGAAGCCGGCGGCCATGAAGAAGATGAAACTAAAGATGAAGCGGGCGATGATGATTGCGATTGCTCTGGCCATGGGAAACCTCCTCTTGAGCTTCCATTATGACGCAGGAGATGGTTGATATCCTACAATGCGAATGAAAAAGGGCCGCTGGCGCGACCCTTCATTCTCTCACCACTCGGCAAAGCTGCCGTCGGCGTGCCGCCAGATCGGGTTGCGCCAGCGATGGCCCTCCTTGGCGCGCTCGATGACATAGGCCTCGTCGACCTCGATGCCGAGGCCCGGCCCCTGCGGGATCGAGACGAAACCATCGGCATAGTGGAACACCTCCTTGTTCGAGACGTAGTCAAGGATGTCATTGCCGGTATTGTAATGAATGCCGAGGCTCTGTTCCTGGATGAAAGCATTGTAGCTGACGGCATCGACCTGCAGGCAGGCGGCGAGCGCGATTGGGCCGAGCGGGCAATGCGGCGCCAGAGCGACGTCATAGGCTTCGGCCATGGCGGCGATCTTGCGGCATTCGGTGATGCCGCCGGCATGGGAAAGATCCGGCTGGATGATGTCGACATAGCCGTCGGAGAGGACCTGCTTGAAGTCCCATCGTGAATAGAGCCGCTCACCAAGCGCGATCGGTGTCGAGGTATGATTGACGATGTCGCGCAACGCTTCCTTGTTTTCCGAAAGCACCGGTTCCTCGATGAACATCAGCTTGTAGGGCTCGAGTTCCTTGGCGAGAACCTTGGCCATCGGCTTGTGCACGCGGCCGTGGAAATCGACGCCAATGCCGATATGCGGACCGATCGCCTCACGGATGGCGGCGATGGTCTCGACCGCCCTTTCCACCTTCTCGTTGGTGTCGACGATCTGCATTTCCTCGCAGCCGTTGAGCTTGATCGCCTTGAAGCCGCGGGCAACCACGTTTCTGGCATTGTTGGCGACGTCAGAAGGACGGTCGCCGCCGATCCAGGAATAGACCTTGATGCGGTCGCGCAGCTGGCCGCCGAGCAGGGAATGGATCGGCTGGCCGAGCGCCTTGCCCTTGATGTCCCAGAGCGCCTGGTCGATGCCCGAGATCGCGCTCATATGGGCGGCGCCGCCGCGATAGAAACCGCCGCGATACATCACCGTCCAATGGTCCTCGATCAGGAAGGGATCCCTGCCGATCAGGTAGTCTTCCAGTTCGTGGACGGCGGCCTCGACGGTCAGCGCACGGCCTTCGACGACCGGTTCGCCCCAGCCGACGATGCCTTCATCGGTCTCGACCTTCACAAACAGCCAGCGCGGCGGAACGATATAGGTGGTGAGTTTGGTGATCTTCATCGTGGTTCTTAATCTCTTCTCGGATTTGCGATGGGACAGCGCGTCCATGGCCTCTCGTGATTGATCATTTCGTCCTGCCGATCGCCTTCTCCGCGGCGGCAAGGTCGCGAACCGCAAGGTCGAGCATGCGATTGGCGCATTCCCTCGCGCCTGTTTTGTCGCGCATGCGCAAGGCCTCGACCAGTTCGCCGTGAACGAGCACCGCATCCTCCCGGTTTTCAACGGCGATGTTGGAGGCATGCAGCGCATATTTCAGCGCCGCGTGAATGGCGCTCGACAGACGGCGGAACACTTGGTTGTGACTGGCGGTCAGCAGCACCGTATGAAACATCACGTCGGCATCGGTGAAGCTTTCCGGATCGCCTGCACTGTCGCGCATCTGACGCCAGGCTTTGTCGAGGTCGGCGATTTCCTGGGCGCTGGCGCGTTCGGCGGCATATTCGGCGGCCGCCGGTTCTATGGTGCGCCGGGCTTCGAGAATGCATCCCAGCAGGTCGAAGTCCTTGATGTAAGGCCCCATCCAGTCGAGCACTTCGGCGTCCAGGATGTTCCAGTCATCCCGATCGCAAACGGTCGTCCCGACCCGCGGCTTGCCGCGGACGAGTCCCTTGGATTCCAACACTTTTAATGATTCGCGGATCACCGTGCGGCTGACGCCGTAGAGTTCGCAGAGGTCGTTCTCGCGCGGCAGCGGCGAGCCCGAGGGATAGCGGTCCGCGCAGATGTCCTGAGCGATTGCCGCTGTCACGTTGCGGCGTACGCGCGGGCGGCGTTCGCTGCCGGAGGTTTCCATACGGCCTTGTTCCTCAGTCGATTCCAACTTCACCTCTCCACGCTCTCTCCTGGGTTGCAGCCGAACCTGATTATCCGAATTCGATCCAGTTTGCGACGGGTCCATCCGTCTGTCGTCCCTATCCTATTATTCCAATCATCATACATTGGCAATTGACTGGTATGATGATTTAACCTAATTCATTGGGCGCTGCCTGGGAGGCAGTTGCTCGATTTCAGAGTTAGGGAGAGAGACATGCGCTTGTTCAAAGCAGCTATTCTGGCTGGCACTTTCGCCATTCTGACAGCCGGCTCGGCATTTTCCGCAGACGTCAAGATCGGTTTCATCGTCAAACAGCCGGAAGAGCCCTGGTTCCAGGACGAATGGAAATTCGCCGACCAGGCCGCCAAGGAAAAAGGCTTCACCGTCGTCAAGATCGGCGCTGAAGACGGCGAGAAGGTTCAGTCGGCGATCGACAATCTCGGTGCTCAGGGCGCGCAGGGTTTCATCATCTGCACGCCCGACGTCAAACTCGGTCCCGGCATCGTCGCCAAGGCCGAAGCCAACCAGCTGAAGCTGATGACGGTCGACGATCGTCTCGTCAGTGCCGACGGCAAACCGCTGGAAGAGGTGCCGCATATGGGTATCTCAGCAACCAAGATCGGCGAGACCGTCGGACAGGCCATCGTCGACGAAATCAAGAAACGCGGCTGGGACATGAAGAATGTCGGCGTGATCCGGGTCTCCTACGATCAGCTGCCGACCGCCGTCGATCGCGTCGAAGGTGCAATCTCGGTATTGAAGTCGGCCGGCTTCCCGGCCGAGAACATCTATGATGCGCCGCAGGCGAAAACGGATACCGAGGCAGCGCTCAATGCGGCGACCACCGTCCTCAACAAGCATGCCGACGTGAAATACTGGGTGGCTTTTGGACTCAACGACGAAGCCGTTCTCGGCGCCGTCCGCGCTTCGGAATCGGTCGGAATTCCGGCTGCCAACGTGATCGGCGTCGGCATCGGCGGCGCGGAATCGGCGATCAACGAGTTCAAGAAGCCGGCTGCGACCGGCTTCTTCGGCACGGTCATCATCTCGCCGAAGCGTCACGGCTATGAAACGGCGCTGAACATGTACGACTGGATCGCCAACAACAAGGAGCCGGAAAAGCTGACGCTGACCTCCGGTTCGCTGGCACTGCGCGGCGACTACGAGAAGGTCCGCAAGGAACTCGGCATCGAGTAATCATCGCCCGCGATGATGCATCTCCGGCGGCCGCTTGAATGTGCCGCCGGGACCTTCGGTGGAGTGACGATGGCTTTTCTCGAATTCAAACATATCTCCAAGGGCTATCCGGGCGTGCAGGCGCTGTCGGATGTTTCCTTCACGGTCGAGAAGGGCGCTGTCCACGGCCTGATGGGTGAGAACGGCGCGGGCAAATCGACGCTGATCCGCGTATTGTCAGGCGATCAGGCCGCCGATGCCGGCAGCATTCTCATCGATGACGAAGAACAGAAATATGCCTCGGTGCGTGACGCCTTCCATGCCGGCGTCATCGTCATCCATCAGGAACTGCAGCTCGTTCCGGAGCTGACGGTGGCCGAGAATCTCTGGCTTGGCCGCTTTCCCGGCAAGGGCGGCGTGATTAATGCCAAAACACTGATCGAGACGGTGCGGTCGAAACTCGAAGAGATCGGCATCGATGTTGATCCATCGGCCAAAGTCGCTTCGCTTTCGATCGGCGCGCGGCAGATGGTCGAGATCGCCAAGGCGGTCATGCTCGACGCACGGGTCATTGCGCTCGACGAGCCGACCTCCTCGCTTTCCTCGCGCGAAAGCGAAATCCTGTTTTCACTCATCGACAGGCTGAAGGCGAGGGGAACGGTCATTCTCTACGTTTCGCATCGCCTTGACGAGATTTTTCGGCTTTGCGACAGCCTTACCGTGTTGCGCGACGGCAGGCTTGCCGCCCACCATGCCGAGATCGCGAAGACGACGCGCGAGCAGATCATTGCCGAAATGGTCGGGCGCGAGATCAGCAATGTCTGGGGGTGGCGTGAGCGCCCGCTCGGCGGCGTCAGGCTTGAGGTCAAGGGCCTGTCGGGACCAAGGCTGCGCAATCCCATCAGTTTTTCCGTCCGCCAGGGTGAGATTCTCGGCTTCTTCGGCCTGATCGGTGCTGGCCGCAGCGAGATGGCGCGGCTGCTTTACGGCGCCGACAACAGGCATCAGGGCGAGGTTACGATCGACGGCGTTGCCGTTTCGCCGAACGATCCGAAGGCGGCGATCCGGGCCGGCATGGTGCTCTGCCCGGAGGACCGCAAGTTCGACGGTATCGTCCAGGGCCGATCGATCGAAGAGAATATCGCAATCTCGTCGCGCCGGCATTTTTCGCCATTCGGCATATTGAACCCGAAGAAGGAGGCGGCGATGGCCGATCAGTTCATCGCCCGGCTGCGGGTGCGCACGCCGTCGCGCAGGCAGGACATCATCAATCTGTCCGGTGGCAATCAGCAGAAAGTCATCCTTGGCCGCTGGCTCTCCGAGCAGGGCATCAAGGTTCTCGTGATCGACGAACCGACGCGCGGCATCGACGTCGGGGCGAAGTCGGAAATCTATGAAATTCTTTATGAGCTGGCGGCTGGCGGCATGGCGATCGTGGTGATCTCGAGCGAGCTGCCCGAGGTGATGGGCATTGCCGATCGCATCATGGTGATGTGCCAGGGCAGAGTGGCGGCCAATGTCGCCCGCCCGGATTTCCACGAGCGCAGCATCCTGACGGCGGCACTCCCTGACAAGAACGCCGCCGGCATCATTTAAGACTGGGAACACGGACGATGACTTCGTTGAAAAAAATCCTTCTGGGCGAACAGGGGCTGGTGGTTATCTTCGCCGCCGCCTTCGTGATCGTCTCGCTCTTCGTTCCGAATTTCCTGACCGAGCGGAACATGCTGGGGCTGCTGCAATCGGTCGTCACGATCGGCATCGTCGCCTGCACAATGATGTTCTGCCTGGCCTCCCGCGATTTCGATCTTTCAGTCGGATCGATCGTCGCTTTCTCCGGCATGGCCGCGGTGATGGTGTCGAACGCGACAGGCTCCATTCCCGTCGGGCTGCTGGCAGCCCTGCTCTGCGGCGCCGTCGTCGGTTTCGTCAACGGCATCGTCATCGCCCGGTTCCGCATCAACGCGCTGATCACCACGCTTGCGACCATGCAGATCGTCCGCGGGCTGGCGCTGATCGCTTCGGACGGCCGCGCCGTCGGCATCAACGATCCCGGCTTCTACCAGCTGGCGCTGTCGCGCTTCCTCACGGTGCCGACGCCGATCTGGATCATGCTGATCCTTTTCCTCTTCTTCGGCTTCGTGCTCAACCGCACCGTTTTTGGTAAGAACACGCTGGCGATCGGCGGCAATCCCGAGGCGTCGCGCCTTGCCGGCGTCAACGTTGTCAATATGCGCGTCTGGATCTTTGCGCTGCAGGGTCTCGTCTGCGGCATTGCCGGCATCCTGCTTGCCTCGCGCATCACTTCCGGCCAGCCGAATGCGGCGACGGGGCTCGAGCTCTCGGTGATTTCGGCCTGCGTCCTCGGCGGCGTTTCGCTCGCCGGCGGCCGGGCGGCAATGAGCGGTGTCATCGTCGGCGTGCTGATCATGGGTATTGCCGAAAACGTTATGAACCTGCTGAATATTCAGGCATTCTATCAGTATGTCGTGCGCGGGCTGATCCTGCTGATCGCCGTGCTGCTCGACAATTTCAGATCTTCGGCTGCGGGGCGACGCGGATGAGCCATGAGCGGGCAGGGGACGAAATCGAACTGAGCCACGGCGACCTCGCCGTTGGGGTCAGCCGCCGGGGTGCTGCCGTCACCGCGGCAACATATCGGGAGACGCCCTTTCTCGTCGCGGCCGGCGGGCCGGATGGGGCGATGGCGAATTTTGCGATGGTGCCGTTCGGCAATCGTGTGGAAGGCAACACCATGTCCTTTGCCGGACGTGCCTATACCTTCCAGCCGAATACTTCCGATCCGCTCTATCGGCACGGCGATGGCTGGCTCGGCTTCTGGCAGCTGGAAGAGGCCAGCGTCGAGCATGTGCAGTTCTCCTTTTCCCGCAGTGCCGACAGGGGTTCACCCTATGCCTATCTGACCCGGCAGGAGATCCGTCTCGCCGGCGATAGCCTGGTGCTGACGCTTTCCGTGGAAAACCGCGGCGAAACCGCTCTTCCCTTCGGGCTCGGTCAACATCCCTTCTTCGCCCGGACCCCAAAGACGAGGCTGACGATTGCTGCCGACCGCTACTGGAACGAGCGACCCGACCATCTTCCAGATATGCCTGGGCCTGTGCCTGACGATTTCGATTTCAGGTCCGGCAAGCTGTTGCCGCAGAAATGGATGAATAATGCCTTCGAGGGCTGGAACAGGCGGGCGGCAATCGCCTGGCCGGAGCTAGGAATTCAGGCGGCGCTGAAAGCCGAGGGCGCGCTTGACAGCTTCATGATCTATATGCCGACCGACCGGAACGACTTCTTCTGTCTCGAGCCGATGAGCCACCTTCCCAACGGCCATCACTTGCCCGAATTCGGCGGGCTCATGCCGCTTGCGCCGGGTGAAGCCCTTGCCGGCAAGGTGACGATCGATCTGTCGGCGCTGCCGCTTCAGCCGGAGGGGAGATAGATGAGCGATCGCCTGCAAGGCAAAAATATTCTGGTCACCGGCGCTGCGCAGGGTATCGGCCTTGCGATCGCCAGGGCTTTCCTCAGGGAGAATGCTGCGGTCTATCTCGTCGATCGCGATGGAGCGCTGCTGGCGCAGGCAGCGGCAGAGCTCGCAAGCACAGGCGGCCGGCTTGGTTATCTGCCGGCCGACATTACCGATGCCGGAACGATTACGAAGGCGGTTGCTCAGGCGAACGACGAGATCGGCCCATTGAATGGGCTCGTCAACAATGCCGGGGTCAACGTCTTTGCCGAACCGCTCCACACGACCGACGAGGAGTGGAGCCGCTGCTTCGATATCAATCTCAAGGGAGCATGGAATTGCTGCAAGGCGGTGCTGCCCGGGTTTATCGAGCGCGGCGGCGGCGTCATCCTCAACATCGCCTCCACGCACGCTTTCACGATCATTCCGCACACCTTTCCCTATCCGCTGGCGAAACATGCGCTGCTCGGCATGACGAAATCCCTCGGCCTGGAGTACGCGCCCCGCAATATCCGGGTCAACGCGCTGGCGCCGGGTTATGTCTCGACACAGAAGGTCATCGACTACTGGAACAGCTTCCCCGATCCGGAGGCAGCCAAGGCCGAGACGATGAAGCTGCATCCCGGCGGGCGGATCGCGACGCCGGAAGAGATCGCCATGGCGGCGGTGTTCATGATCTCCGACGAATGTCCGTTCATGAACGCCACCTGCCTGACGATCGACGGCGGCCTCGGCGTGCAGCAGCATCCCGCCTGAAAGGCTTTCTATTCCGCCGATTTTTACGAGCCTGTCGTCTTCTCAGGATAGAGCGTTATATTGTCTCGCGGGGAGCCTATCCAATCTCCCTCAGGCATGGAGCGGCGCCCTGCCGCTTCCTCAAAACCATCGAAACAGGAGGACGGCATGCAGATCAATCGCACGGCTTCGGCTCATTGGAGCGGCGGCCTCAAGGACGGCAAGGGCCTGATCTCGACCCAGAGCGGCGCCCTGACAGACTATCCCTACGGCTTTGCCAGCCGCTTCGAAGGCATTCCCGGCACCAACCCGGAAGAGCTGATCGGTGCTGCCCATGCCGGCTGCTTCACCATGGCGCTGTCGCTGATTCTCGGCGAAGCCGGTTTCACTGCCGAGCATATGGAAACCTCGGCCAAGGTGACGCTCGAAAGCGTCGAGGGTGGCTTCGCCGTCACCGCCATCCATCTCTCGCTTTCCGGCCGCATCCCCGGCGCCGATGAGGCAACCTTCACCGAACTCGCCAACAAGGCGAAGGCCGGCTGCCCGATTTCCAAGGCGCTCGCCGCCGTTCCGATCACGCTCGACGTCAAGCTCGCCTGATTTTTCTGCTGTCGCCGACGAAGTGCCGCGCGTCTCACGTCGCGGCACTTTTCAATTTTTGCCGACGCTCATCATCACATCGTTTCGAAATTTCATCACGCTCAGCCGCCCGTGCCATGCAGGCGGCATTGACAAATGACGCCTGATATTTTACGACTGACGAAATTCGAAAATCGTCAGTCGTAATTCGAGGCACCAAAACTCATGAACGACATTGCGGAAAATACGCTCGACGTCACGCGGCAGGAGAATGTCACGCGCATTCTCGACGCGGCCGAGCGGCTGTTCCGTCACTACGGCTACAGCAAGACGACAGTGGCCGACATCGCCCGCGATCTCGGCATGTCTCCCGCCAATATCTATCGTTTCTTCGCCTCCAAGGTGGAAATCCATCAGGCGCTTTGTGGGCGCATGCTCGCGACCTGCTATCAGCTTGCTTATGACATCCGCCACCAGCCGCTCAGCGCCAGCGAGCGGCTGCGCCTCTATGTCGAGACCCAGTATCAATGGACGATGGATACGATGCTCGACGAGATGAAGGTGCACGAGATGATCGTGGTTGCGATCGAGCGCGACTGGCATGTCATCGAAAAACATATCGATCGCGTCCATGATCTCATCGCCGAAATCATCGCCGAAGGCATCGCAGCCGGCGAATTCGCCGAGCAGGACCCGGTCGTCGCCTCACGCTGTTTCGGCGCGGCGACGATCAATCTCTGTCATCCGCAGATGGTGGCGCAATGTCTTGCGAAAACCAACCGCGCAAGCGTCGAAGAACTGATCGACTACGTCATCAGGGCGCTCAAGAAATAACCGACGGCAGCCGTCGTCGATCCCCCGAAACATTCCAGGAGTGCGGAAGATGTTTTCGCTCAAGACCCTCAGCAATCGCATGCCGTCCGTTGCCAGTCTCGCGCTTGTCGGCGCCATCGGCATCGGCCTTTCCGCCTGCTCGGAGGAAAAAGCTGAGGTCAAGGAAGTTATCCGGCCGGTAAAGGTCGTCGAGATCGCCAAGGCCGACGATACCCGCAAGCTCGATTATTCGGGGTCGGTCAAGGCGCGGACGGAAATGAACCTCGGCTTCCGGGTGGCCGGCAAGATCACCGAGCGTCTCGTGGATATTGGTGACCGGGTGACGCCCGGCGACGTTCTCGCCCGTGTCGACGCCACGGACTACCAGCTCGCGGTCAAGACGGCGGAGGCCAATCTCGCCGCGGCGGACAGGGGCGTCGAAACCGCCGATCTCGCCAACAAGCGCGCCGAGCAGCTGTTCGACAAGAGCGTCGCCCCGAAGTCGCAGCTCGAGCAGGCCGCGCTCAGCCATGACCAAGCGATCTCGCAGCGCGACGCAGCGCTCTCGGCGCTGGACCAGGCGAAGAACCAGGTGAGCTATACCGAGCTCAAGGCCGGGCAGAATGGCATCGTGACATCGATCAATGCCGATATCGGCCAGGTCGTCGGCTCCGGCAGCCCCGTCGTCACCGTTGCCGTCGATGGCGAGAAGGAAGTGCAGATCGCGGTTCCGGAAAACGACATTGCCGAATTCAAGCCCGGCAAGACCGTCAAGGCCAGTTTCTGGGCGGACGACAGGCTGGTGCTCGACGGCAAGGTGCGCGAGGTTTCCGGCAGCGCCGACCAGCAGTCGCGCACCTTTGCGGTTCGCGTGAGCCTGCCGAACGATCCCCGCGTGTTGCTCGGCATGACCGCGACGATCGAAGCCGATGTCAACAACGATAACAGCTATGTCTCGATCCCGCTCACCGCGCTGGCCGAGAAGGACGGCAAGCAAATGGTCTGGACGGTCGACCGCGACACGGCGACGGTGCATGGCCGCGATATCAAGGTCGCCGATTTCACCGGCGACGGCGTGCATGTGACCGAAGGCCTCGATAGCGGCGATCTCGTCGTCGCGGCTGGCACCCAGTTCATGAGTGAGAACCTGAAGGTGAAGATGCCCGAGCAGCAATCGGCCTCGGCCGATACCGACCAGACCGTGCGTTGATCGCGCAAATTAAAGCAATTTGAGCATGATGTTCCCGAAAACCGCTGACACTTTTCGGCATCATGCTCCAAAGGAAACATGACCATGGACGCCAATACCGAAAAGCGGCCCTTTAATCTGTCGCGCTGGGCGATCGGGCATCCAAGCATCGCCCGCTTCCTGTTCGGGCTGATCATCATCACCGGCGTGCTCGGCCTGATGCGCATGGGCCAGCGCGAAGATCCGGAATTCACTTTCCGCGTCATGGTCGTGCAGGCGATCTGGCCCGGCGCTTCCATTCAGGAAATGGAAGATCAGGTCGTCAACAAGATCGAGCGGAAGCTGCAGGAAACGCCGCATATCGACTGGGTGAAGTCCTATACGCGGGCGGGCAGCGCCATCATCACCCTGCAAGTCAAGGGTGACACCAATTCGAAGGACGTGGCGGATGCCTTCTACCAGGTGCGCAAGAAGGTCGGCGACATTTCCAGCGAACTGCCGCAGGGCCTGCTCGGTCCCTATTTCAACGACGAATTCGGCGATACATTCATCACGCTGCATTCGATCAGCGGTGAGGGTTATTCCTATCCGGAACTGAAGAAATTCGCGATCCAGGCGCGCGACATGCTGCTGACGACGCCGGGCGTCGAGAAGGCTGTCATCATCGGCGACCAGCCTGAGAAGATCTATATCGATGTTTCGTCCAAGGCGCTTGCCGAGCGCGGCCTGACCATCCTCGACCTGCAGAATGCCATCAAGGGCCAGAACAATGTCGATCCGGCGGGCTCGGTCGATACCGGCCTGCGCTCGGTGCGCATTTCGGTCGAAGGCGACATGAAGAAGGTGGCCGATATCCGCGATCTCAGCCTTCGCGCCGGCGGCCAGGTGACCCGCCTCGGCGATATCGCCACCGTCAGTTCCGGGCTCGAGGATCCCTACCAGCGCAAATACCGGTTCAACGGCCATGACAGCGTTCAGGTCGGCGTCGTGATGGCCAAGGGCTTCAACGTCACCGATGTCGGCAAGGGCGTGGAGGCGACCTATCAGCGCTTCGAGGAGGCTCTGCCTTACGGTGTTGCCGTCGATCAGATCGCCAACCAGCCCGACGTGGTGACGGACGCGGTCAGCGAATTCATGCATGCACTCGGTGAAGCTCTCATCATCGTGCTTGTTGTCTCGTTCCTGTCGATCGGCTGGCGCTCGGGCCTCGTCATCGCCATCGCCATCCCGCTGGTGCTCGCCGCCACCTTCGCGCTGATGTACGAACTCGGCATCGACCTACAGCGCATCTCGCTCGGCGCGTTGATCATCGCGCTCGGCCTGCTGGTCGACGATGCGATGATCGTCGTCGAAATGATGGAGCGAAAGCTGGAGGAGGGGCTGGTCAAGATCGAGGCGGCAAGCTTCGCCTATTCCTCGACCGCCTTCCCGATGCTGACGGGCACACTCATCACCACGGCCGGCTTCATTCCCGTCGGTTTCGCGGCATCGACGGCCGGCGAATATGTCCGTTCGCTGTTCTACGTCGTCGGAATCGCGCTTGTCACCTCGTGGTTCGTCGCGGTCTATTTCACGCCGTGGCTCGGCTACATGATCCTCAAGCAGCGCCATCATGCCGGCGAGCATCACGATGCTTTCGACACCAGCTTTTACCGCCGGCTGCGCGGTACGGTCGGCTGGGCGGTTCGCCATCGGGTGATTGTACTGCTGTTGACGCTCGGAACCTTCGTCACCAGCCTCTGGGCGTTCCAGTTCATTCCGCAGAATTTCTTCCCGCAGTCCTCGCGGCCGGAAATCCTGGTCGATCTGTGGCTGCCCGAAGGCACCAGCATTCGGGAAGTCGAGGTGCAGGCAAAGGCGCTCGAAGCGAAGATGATGGATGATCCCGACAAGCGGTTCATCGCAACCTATATCGGCGAAGGCGCACCGCGTTTCTTCCTGCCGCTCGACCAGCAGCTGCGCAATCCGAACTTCGCCCAGCTGCTCGTCATGGCCAAGGACGAACCGGCGCGCGAACGCTTGATCGTCAAGCTGCGCACGATCCTTGCGGAGGATTTCCCCTCGATCCGCGGCAAGGTCGACCGCCTCTTCCTCGGTCCGCCCACCGGCTGGCCGGTGCAGATGCGCATCATGGGACCTGACCGCCAGGAGGTGCGAGCGATCGCCGATCAGGTGAAGGCGCGGTTTACGGCCAACCCGATGCTCGGCGCCATCCACGACGACTGGCTGGAGCCGGTGCCGGCGATGAAGCTGGTGATCGACCAGGACCGCGCCCGGGCGCTTGGTGTGACCTCGCAGCGTGTGCGCCAGATGCTGCAGACCGCCATGTCCGGGGCTCCGCTCGACGATTTCCGTGACGGCGAGGAGACGGTCTCGATCGTCGCCCGCGAGCCGGATGCCAGCCGCTCGCTGCTGTCGGCCGTCAACTCGGTCTATGTCCCGACCGATTTCGGCGGCTTCGTGCCGATCTCGCAGGTCGCCAAGGTCGTGCCCGTGATGGAACAGGGCGTCGAATGGCGGCGCGACCGGCTGCCGACGATCACGGTCCGCGCGACGCTGCCCGATGGCGTGCAGCCGAACGACGTCGTCATGAAGATGTACGCCGACATGAAGGACCTGCGCGATAGTCTGCCGGCCGGTTACAACGTCGAGATCCAGGGCGGCGCCGAGGATGCGGCGGAAAGCCAGATGTCGATCGCCGCCAAGGCGCCGATCATGCTTGCCGTCATCATCGTGCTGCTGATGGTGCAGCTGCAGCATTTCGGCAAGGCGATGCTGGTGCTTGCCACCGGCCCGCTCGGCATCATCGGGGCTGCGGCCGCCTTGCTGATCAGCGGCGCGCCCTTCGGCTTCGTCGCGATCCTCGGCGTCATCGCGCTGCTCGGCATCATCATGCGCAACTCGATCATCCTGGTCGATCAGATCGATCAGGATATCAAGGCCGGCATGCACCGGCAGGAGGCGATCGTCGGCGCTGCCGTTCGGCGTTTCCGGCCGATCATGCTGACGGCGCTGACGGCCGTCCTGGCGCTGATCCCGATCTCGCGCGGCGTCTTCTGGGGTCCGCTCGCTTTCGCGATGATGGGCGGCATCCTGGTTGCGACGGTGCTCACCATTCTGGTTCTGCCCGCCGGCTACGCGCTTTTCTTCGGCCGCGAGCCGAAGGCAAAGGACGAGCCAGGCCGGGATGTCGACGCCATCCAGGAAGAGGCGGATGACAGACATCCGCCGGCGTTGGCAGCCGAGTGAGGACGGCGCGGCGAAAGCCGCGCCGTTTTCCTTACAGGTCGCAATCTCACGGTTCTCATCACTGCCCGGTTCCTCTCGACTCGCGCCGATTCCCTTGCCGCCTCGAAAAAGCTAAGCTCGTGAAAGCATGTCGGGAGAGCAGCCGCGATCCCGGCCGCTCATCGACCGAGGAGGCGCGACCATGGCCGATTATCGTCTGGAAACAAGCTGGCGTCCGGTCGAAGGCAGTTTCGGGCGCTTGATCTTCACCCTCTTCAATCTTTCAGCCGAGCCGCTTTCCGGCTTCTCGCTCGCCTATACGTCGGAGACGCGGGTTGCCGACAAACATGTCTGCGATGGCGGCAGCCTGAAGCGACAAGTCGCGCATCTGCATGAGTTCCGGCCGCCAGAGGGGCTGAGCGTGCCGCCGGGCGGCCACTGGCGGTTCACCGTCGAGGGGCTGACCCGAGAACCGAAACATGTGACATCAGGGGTCAAATCGGCCTATCTGACACTTGGCGACGGGCGCCATCTTCCTGTCGGTTTCGGCGATCTCCTTCTCGAAGGCCGGGATGGCGGTATTTCGCCGCCGCTTCTGCCGCCGGGCCGGGTGGAGGAGCCCTATTCGCTGCTGCCCTGGCCGCTGGCGCTCGCGCTGAAGGCGGGAGAGCTGCCGGTCGTCCTTTATCCTGCCGAGAGGACGCGACCCGAAGCGGTCAAGGCGTTGTCCCTGGTTCTTTCGCTTTACCAGCGGCTCTATCCGGCCGAAAACGTGCCGTTTTCGCTCTGCGCCGTAAAGGGCGGGCGCGTTGTTCGTTTCGTCACCGAATCATCGATCGCTGCGCTCGCCTATGAAATACGATTTACCGCGCATGAGGTCGTGCTCTCCAGCGCGGATGCGGCGGGTCGGCACTATGGCCTGATCAGTCTGGCGCAAATCATGCACGGCGCGCGTGCCGATCGCGAGAGCTTCAGATTTCCGAATTTCGGCACGATTGCCGACCAGCCGCGTTATGACTGGCGCGGCTGCCATCTCGATGTGGCCAGGCAGTTCTATCCGGTGGCTGACGTCATGCGGCTGATCGATATCCTCGCCTGGAACAAGCTCAACATCTTCCATTGGCACCTGACCGACGACGAAGCCTGGCGGCTGGAGATCAAGGCTTATCCCCAGCTTACGACGTTCGGCGCGCGGCGTGGTCCGGACGAGGTGCTCGTGCCGCAGCTTGGTGACGGGGCGGAACCGCGCTCCGGCCATTACACGCAGGAGGATGTCAGGCGAATCGTCGCGCATGCCGCCTCTCTGCATATCGAGGTGGTGCCGGAAATCGATGTTCCCGGCCATAGCACCGCGACCCTGTTGTCACTCCCCGGCCTCGTCGACGGGCAGGAGGCGCCGGACAGCTATCGCGCCGTCCAGGGTTATCCCAACAATGCCCTCAATCCGGCGGTCGAATTCACCTATGAATTTCTCGGCAAGGTGTTCGACGAGATGATCACGCTGTTCCCCGGTGAATATATTCACATCGGCGGCGACGAGGTCGCAAGCGGCGCCTGGCTTTCCTCGCCGCTTTGCAAGGCATTGATGGAGCGGGAGAAAATTGCCGGCACGGCCGAGCTACAATCCTATTTCCTGAAACGGATCAAGGCGATGTTGTCGGCGCGCGGCAAGAAGCTCGCCGGCTGGAACGAGGTCTCACATGGTGGCGGCGTCGACCGCGACGGCACGTTGCTGATGGCTTGGGAAAAGTCCGCTGTCGGCATCGAGCTGGCGCAGCAAGGTTACGATGTGGTGATGACGCCGGGCCAGGCCTATTATCTCGATATGGCGCAGGCCGAAGCCTGGGCCGAGCCCGGCGCGAGCTGGGCGGGCCATGCACCGCCGGAACACACCTATGCTTACGAGGCCGAGGGCGAGCTGCCGGAGGCGTTGCGGGACAGGATGCGTGGGGTTCAGGCTTGCATCTGGACTGAAAACTTCCTCTCTCGCGCCTATTTTAACCGGCTGGTCTTCCCGCGCCTTTCGGCCGTCGCCGAAGCCGCCTGGACGCCCCTGGAACGCAAAGACTGGGACCGGTTCGCAGCGATCGTACGGATGTGGCCGATGCTTTAAGACGTGATTGCTTCCGCCTTCAGCCCCAACAGCGCCGCACCGATCAGGCCGGGTTCGATGCGGCATTCGCTCGGCACCACCAACGGGCGGTCGAACTTGCGCAGGATGCGGGCGCGAACCGCGTGATCGAGTTCGGCCAGCAGCGGCGCGACATTGGAAAGCCCGCCGCCGACCGGCACGATGGTGGCGCCGGTGATGTTGATCGTCAGGGCGAGCGGCGAGGCGACGAGATCGATATAGACGTCGACGGTGCGCGTCGCCTTCTCCTCGCCGCGCCGCCACTGATCGATGATCTCTTCGCTCGCAAGGTCGTGATCATGCAGCGTCTTGTGCAGGCGCTCCAGGCCGCGGGCGCCGCCGACGGTGTCGACACAACCCTTCTGACCGCAGCCGCAGGCATAGGCGGGAATGGCGACGGGCGGATTGCCGGCCATCGATGCGATGATCGGGCCATGGCCCCATTCGCCGGCAAAGCCTCCGGCCTCGTTGACGAGGCGGCCATCGGCGACCAGACCGCCGCCGACGCCGGTGCCGAGGATGGCGCCGAAGACGATACGGTGGCCGCGGCCGGCGCCGAGACCGGCTTCAGCCATGGCGAAACAGTCGGCGTCATTGGCGACTAAAACAGGCAGAGCAAGTTCGGCTCCGAGGTCGGCTGCGAGCGTGCGGCCGTGGATGCAGGGAATGTTGGCGCAGGTCAGCCGCTGGGTATCGGGATCGACGACACCGGCGATCGACAGAGCAATGCGGCTCGGCTGTTCGCCGGTTTCGGCGATGATGTCGCGGAGGGTCTCGACGAAAGCGGCGAAATCCTCCTTCGGCGTCGCACGGCGGCCGAGGGGGACGATGTCTGTCTCGGAGCGGGCGATGCCGCCCTTGATGGCGGAGCCGCCGATGTCGAATGAAATAATCATTGCCTGCCTGCCGTTTTTCTGGCCTTCAGCGTCTGCTCGCACTGTTGGCCAAGAATTACAAGCCTTGATGTATCTGCCTGGCATGGGCTTGCGGCGCAAAGGAGCGATGGTCGAACGCAAATAGCCGCCGACAGGTCTTCTCATTGATTTCCTATCCCTTAAGTCATTCAATTGGCATATTGCGCGGCCAAACTCGGACCTGCACTTCCATCATCTACCGGTATCATGAGCATCGAAAACGCCGATTCCAACAGACGCAGAAGACCCCGTCCGCCACGTCCCCAAGGCCGCCGCCTCTCAGCGGTCCTGCGGCAGCTGGCAGGCGACCGAAGCCGGGAGTGGATTTCGATCGGCGATCTGTTCGAGACGATGGGTGACAGGGCGATCAGTGCTCTAATGCTGATCTTCGCGCTGCCGAACGCCTTTCCCACCCCGCCCGGCACCTCGGCCGTGCTCGGCGCGCCGCTGGTTTTTCTGGCGGTGCAATTGACCTTCGGGCTGAAACCCTGGCTGCCGAAGGCGATCGCAAACCGTTCGATGCGGCGAGAAGATTTCGAGGCCATCGTCGGCCGTATCCACCGCTGGCTCGCCTGGGCGGAGCGCATGCTGAAGCCGCGGCTTGCGATCTTCGCCGAGCCGCCGGCGGAATATTTCGCCGGCCTTGCCTGTCTGCTGCTTTCGATCGTGCTGGTTCTGCCGGTTCCGCTCGGCAACATCCTGCCGGCAATCACCATTTCGGTGTTCGCTTTCGGCATTATGGGCCGTGACGGGCTCTTCGCGCTCATCGGCTTTATCATGACGACCGTGTCGCTCGTCATTGCCGGCAGCGTGATTTACGGTCTCGCGAAGGCGTCGATTTATTTCGTCATGCAATGGTTCGCCTGAGCGGTGGCGTCAACAGGCTCGACATTTTCGGGAATTTTGTTTTGATCTGGCGCATAGAGACTCACATCAAGCCGGCGGCGGCAAGCCGGCTCATTTTGCGCGGTAGGCAGTAGATGGCAAAAAGATCAGAGACCCCTGCACGGCTCGACGATGCAGCCCGTGCCGGCTGGCTTTATTACGTCGCCGGACGCACGCAGGATGAAATCGCCGCCGCGATGGGCATCTCGCGGCAATCGGCGCAGCGGCTGGTGTCGCTTGCGGTCGCCGAGCGTCTGATCAAAGTGCGGCTCGACCATCCGATTGCTGCCTGCCTCGAGCTTGCCAACCAGCTGCGGCGAAAATTCGGGCTGAAACATGTGGAGGTGGTGCCGAGCGATGCAGGTTCCTCATCGACCACCGTCGGCATCGCCGAGGCGGGTGCGGCCGAGATCGAGCGCTGGCTGAAACGGCCGGAACCGATCGTGCTGGCGGTCGGCACCGGCCGCACGCTGAAGGCGGCGGTCGACCAGCTTCCGGCGATCGAATGTCCCAATCACCGGATCGTCTCGCTGACCGGCAATATCGCGCCGGACGGATCGGCTGCCTATTACAACGTCATCTTCAGCATGGCGGATGCGGTCAAGGCGCGGCACTATCCGATGCCGCTGCCGGTGCTCGTCACCTCGGCCGAGGAGCGGGAGCTGCTGCATGGCCAGCAACTGGTGCGCTCGACGCTTGATATGAGCGCGCAGGCCGATGTCACCTTCGTCGGCATCGGCGAGCTCGGCATCGACGGACCGCTCTGCGTCGACGGCTTTCTCGAGAAGGACGAGATGATGGAGCTGATGCGCGGGGGCGCCGTCGGTGAAATCTGCGGCTGGATCTTCGATGTCGACGGCAAACTGCTGGACAACCCGATCAACGAGCGTGTCGCCTCGGCGCCGATCCCCTCCCGCGAGGCTTCGATGGTCATCGGGCTTGCCAAAGGCAAGCGAAAATACAAGGCGATCAGAGCCGCCGTCGTCGGCCACCAAATCAACGCTCTGATCACCGATGAAGAGACGGCTGAGTTTTTGCTCAAAAGCTGAGCAAAAAATATAACAATCAAATCAAAGAGAAGGCCGCTGTCTTCGGCATCGCAGCAACGATTGCCAATTGACTTTTTTCGTGGAGTGATGAGTAATTGCTCATGAGCAAAGCGAATGCTCACATCTCGTCTTCTGGGAGGAAGATATGACATTGAGAACTTTCCTGCTGGGCGCCTGCTCAGCATTGGCGTTTGCCGGCATGGCTTCGGCCGAGACGCTGACAATCGCGACCGTCAACAACGGCGACATGATCCGGATGCAGAAGCTGACGGATGACTTCAAGGCGAAGAATCCCGGCATCGACCTTGAATGGGTCACCCTCGAAGAAAACGTGCTGCGCCAGAAGGTCACGACCGACATCGCGACCAAGGGCGGCCAGTACGATGTTCTGACGATCGGCACCTATGAAGTTCCGATCTGGGCGAAGCAGGGCTGGCTGCTGCCGCTCGACAAACTTGGCGACGCCTATGACGTCAACGACCTGCTGCCGGCCATCCGCAGCGGCATCAGCATGGACGGCAAGCTCTATGCCGCGCCGTTCTACGGCGAAAGCTCGATGGTCATGTACCGCAAGGACCTTTTCGACGCCGCCGGTCTGAAGATGCCCGATGCGCCGACCTGGGACTTCATCGCAGACGCTGCGAAGAAGATCACCAACAAGGACAAGGAAATCTACGGCATCTGCCTGCGCGGCAAAGCCGGTTGGGGCGAAAACATGGCCTTCCTGACGGCGATGTCGAACTCCTTCGGCGCGCGCTGGTTCGATGAGAAGTGGAAGCCGCAGTTCGACCAGCCCGAATGGAAGGACACGCTGACCTTCTACGTCAACCTGATGAAGGAAGCCGGCCCTCCGGGCGCCTCCTCCAACGGTTTCAACGAAAACCTGGCGCTGTTCCAGACCGGCAAGTGCGGCATGTGGATCGATGCAACGGTCGCCGCTTCCTTCGTCTCCGATCCGAAGCAGTCGCAGGTCGCCGACAAGGTGGGCTTCGCGCTCGCTCCGGACAAGGGCCTCGGCAAACGCGGCAACTGGCTCTGGGCCTGGAACCTCGCTATCCCGGCAGGCTCGCAGAAGGTCGAAGCCGCCGAGAAATTCGTCGCCTGGGCAACGAGCAAGGAATACACCAACCTTGTCGCCGAGAAGGAAGGCTGGCTGAACGCACCTCCCGGCACCCGCACCTCGCTTTATGCGAATGCGGAGTATCAGAAGGCTGCTCCCTTCGCCAAAATGACTCTCGATTCGATCAACTCGGCTGACCCGACCAAGCCGACCGTCAAGCCGGTCCCCTATGTTGGCGTCCAGTTCGTGGCGATTCCTGAATTCCAGGGCATCGGCACGGCGGTGGGCCAGCAGTTCTCGGCAGCCCTCGCCGGCCAGATTTCGGTCGATCAGGCGTTGAAGAGCGCACAGCAGCTGGCAACCCGCGAAATGACCAAAGCCGGCTACATTAAATAAACCTCCTGAGAAGGGGCGGATCCTTGACAATCCGCCCCTCTGGGCCGCCGATTGCCCGAACCGCATCGGCGGCCTCTTTTCCAGATTAAAGCTGCCTTGCGGCCGCTCCCTGCTTCAGATCAGATCGGTGATTGCCATGGCAACAACACATACTCGCTCCGCGGCGCGCCTGATGATTGCGCCCTCCGTGCTGTTCCTCTTTGCGTGGATGATCGTTCCGCTTGCGATGACGATCTATTTCTCGCTGCTGAACTACAATCTGCTCAGCCCCGGCATGGAGAGCTTTGTCGGCCTGCTGAACTACGAATATTTCCTGTCCGATCCGGCCTTCATCGCCGCGCTGATCAATACGCTGCTGCTTGTTGCCGGCGTTCTTGTTGTCACCGTCGTCGGCGGCATCGCCTTTGCGCTGCTGCTCGACCAGCCGATGTATGGCCAGGGCATCGTGCGCATCCTTGTCATCGCGCCGTTCTTCGTCATGCCGACAGTGGCTGCACTCGTCTGGAAGAACATGTTCATGAACCCGGTCAACGGCCTGTTTGCGCATCTTGCGAAGGCGCTCGGCCTGCAGCCGATCGACTGGCTGGCGAATGCGCCGCTGGTTTCCGTCATCCTCATCGTCGCCTGGCAATGGCTGCCCTTCGCCACCCTCATCCTGTTGACGGCGCTGCAGTCGCTGGACGAGGAGCAGAAGGAGGCGGCTGAAATGGACGGCGCCGGCGCGATCTCGAAATTCATCTACATCATCCTGCCGCACATGGCGCGCGCCATCACCGTGGTGATCCTGATCCAGACGATCTTCCTGCTTTCGGTCTTCGCCGAAATCCTCGTCACCACCAATGGCGGGCCGGGCACCGACAGCACCAATCTCACCTATCTCGTCTATGCGCAGGCGCTCCTGCAGTTCGATATCGGCGGCGCTTCGGCAGGCGGCATCGTCGCGGTCGTGCTTGCCAATATCGTTGCGATCTTCCTCGTCCGCCTCGTCGGCAAGAATCTGGAGGCTTGAGATGGCCAGAAAAGTCACAACTCAGCGCAAGGTCATCATGACCGCGATTGCCTGGACGCTCGGCATCCTGATCTTCTTCCCGATCCTCTGGACGTTCCTGACCAGCTTCAAATCGGAAGCCGACGCCATTGCCTCGCCGCCGCAGTTCCTGTTCTTCAACTGGACGACGGAAAACTATGCGGAGGTGCAGAGCCGGTCGAACTATCTCAGCCACTTCATGAACTCGGTGGTCATTTCCTTCGGCTCGACGCTGATCGGACTCGTCATCGCCATTCCGGCCGCCTGGGCGATGGCTTTCGCACCCACCAAGCGGACCAAGGACGTGCTGATGTGGATGCTCTCGACCAAGATGATGCCGCCCGTCGGCGCGCTAATCCCGATCTATCTGATGTTCCGCAATTCAGGCCTGCTCGACACGCGCACCGGCCTGGTGATCGTGCTGACGCTGATCAACCTGCCGATCATCGTCTGGATGCTCTACACCTACTTCAAGGAAATCCCCGGCGAGATCCTCGAAGCAGCCCGCATGGACGGAGCGTCGCTGATGAAGGAGATCGTCTACGTGCTGACGCCGATGGCGGTGCCGGGCATTGCCTCGACGCTGCTTCTGAACATCATCCTGGCCTGGAACGAGGCGTTCTGGACGCTCAACCTCACCGCCTCGAAGGCGGCGCCCTTGACGGCCTTCATCGCCTCCTATTCCAGCCCGGAAGGCCTGTTCTACGCCAAGCTCTCGGCGGCCTCGACCATGGCGATCGCGCCGATCCTGATCCTCGGCTGGTTCAGCCAGAAGCAACTCGTCCGCGGCCTGACCTTCGGCGCAGTGAAATAAGAAAAAGGGAGACAAACATGGGCAGCATTACCCTTCAGAAGGTTTCCAAGGTCTTCGGCGAAGCCAAGGTCATCCCTTCGATCGATCTCGATATCAACGACGGCGAATTCGTCGTCTTCGTCGGTCCATCGGGCTGCGGCAAGTCCACACTGCTCAGGCTGATTGCGGGTCTCGAGGACGTGTCCGGCGGCAAGATCGTTATCGACAGCAAGGACGCCACCGAAAAAGCGCCGTCCGAGCGTGGCCTTGCCATGGTGTTCCAGTCCTATGCGCTTTATCCGCATATGAGCGTGCGCAACAACATCGCCTTCCCGCTGAAGATGGCGGGCGTCGACAAGGCGGAAATCGACCGCAAGGTGACGGATGCCGCGCGGGTGCTCAATCTCACCGACTATCTGGAGCGCAAGCCGCGCCAGCTTTCCGGCGGTCAGCGCCAGCGCGTCGCAATCGGCCGCGCCATCGTGCGCCAGCCTTCGGCCTTCCTGTTCGACGAGCCGCTGTCGAACCTTGACGCCGCTCTGCGCGTCAACATGCGTCTCGAAATCAGCGAACTGCATCAGCAGCTGAAGACGACGATGATCTACGTCACCCATGATCAGGTCGAGGCCATGACCATGGCCGACAAGATCGTCGTCTTGAACCGCGGCAATATCGAGCAGGTCGGCTCGCCGCTCGAACTCTACAGCCGCCCGCGCAATCTTTTCGTCGCCGGCTTCATCGGTTCGCCGAAGATGAATTTCATCAAGGGCCAGAATGCTGCCGAGCTCGGCGCGCATACGATCGGCATCCGCCCCGAACACATGCTGCTGTCGATGGAGAGCGGCGACTGGAAGGGCAGGGTCGTGGTCGCCGAGCATCTCGGCTCCGATACGTTCCTGCATATCGATGTCGACGGGATCGGCATGGTGACGGCGCGCGGTAGCGGCGATTTCGCCGCGCAGGCGGGAGATACGGTCTATCTGACGCCGGATCGTTCGCGCATTCATAAATTCAACGAGGGCGGCCTTGCCATCTGAGCAGGCGGCCGGGTGGGGGCAGGCATGCGAGCCGAGCGATAGCGCCCGGCCGTCTCGGCAAGACCTTCAAGAGGACTGAAACATGACGTGCAAACTATCGCTGGCAACGCTTTCGGACGTGGCGCGCACTGCCGCCATCCCTTCCTATGAGAGGGCATCGCTGAAAGCCGGCATCGTGCACTTCGGCGTCGGCAATTTCCACCGCGCCCATCAGGCGATCTATCTCGACGATCTCTTCAACCAGGGCGCCGATCACGACTGGGCAATTATCGGCGCCGGCGTTCTGCCATCGGATGCCGCCATGCGCGAGAAGCTTGCGGCGCAGGATTTCCTGACAACGGTGGTGGAGCAGGACAACAACAAAACGGCGGCGCGAGTGACCGCCCCGATGATCGACATTCTGCCGGTCGGCGATCCCGCCGCCATCATCGCCAGGCTTGCCGATCCCGAGATCCGCATCGTCTCGCTGACAATCACCGAGGGCGGTTATTTCATCGACGCTTCAGGCACGTTCAATCCGGGCCATCCTGATATTGCCGCCGACGGACAAAATCCCGGTGCTCCGAAGACGGTCTTCGGTCTGATCGTTGCCGGCCTGAAGTCCCGCAAGGACAAGGGCATCGGACCCTTCACCGTGATGTCCTGCGACAACATCCCCCATAATGGCGTCGTCACCGCCAACGCCGTGATCGGCACGGCAGCCCTTTCGGATGCCGCCTTTGCCGACTGGATCAGGGTTAACGTCGCCTTCCCCAACGCGATGGTCGACCGCATTACACCGGCGACCGGCCAGCGGGAGATCGATTTCCTCAAGGACAATTTCGGCATCGAGGATAACTGGCCGGTTTATTGCGAAGAATTCAAGCAGTGGGTGCTCGAAGACAAGTTCACGGCCGGCAGGCCGGCGCTGGAAAAGGTCGGCGTCACCTTCGTTCCCGATGTCACGCCTTACGAGCATATGAAGATCCGCATCCTGAACGGCGGGCATGCCGCGATCGCTTATCCGGCGGCGCTGATGGACATTCATTTCGTGCATGACGCCATGGAAGATCCGCTGATCCGGGCTTTCCTGGCCAAGCTCGAGAAGGACGAGATCATTCCAATCGTGCCGCCGGTGCCGAATACCTGGCTGACGGATTATTTTGCCCTCATCGAGCATCGGCTTCTCAATCCGAAGATCGCCGATACCATCCCGCGTCTAGCGCAGGACGGCTCGAACCGCCAGCCGAAATTCATCCTGCCGTCGACGCTCGACAATCTGCGCCAGGGCAGGGACGTTATCGGCCTGGCGCTGGTCTCAGCGCTCTGGTGCCGTTATTTCGCCGGCAAGACCGACAGCGGCAAGGATATCGTCTTCAACGACGCCAGCGCCGAGCGCCTGCACGCAGCGGCGCTGAAGGCAAAGGACGATCCGTCGGCCTTCCTCGTCTTCGATGATATTTTCGGCGAGGTGGCGAAATCGGACCTTTTCCGAAAGCGTTTCGCTCATGCTCTTAAAACCTTGTGGGAAAAGGGCACGCGGGAAACGCTGCAGCTCTATCTCGACAGCAAGCTCGCAGTGTAAGGGAATGCGGGTGGCGGCATCGGCTGGCCATCCAATCACGTCTTGCGGGCGAAGCGGGACAATCATGCGTCCGAATTGAAGTCAGGTTGGGTCTTTCATGGCTGATGCTGAACCACGGCTGGTCATTTTCGATTGCGACGGCGTGCTCGTCGACAGCGAACCGATCTCGATCAGCGTACTCGTCCGGGCGATGAGCGATCTCGGCGTTTCGATCACCGAAGACCAGGCCTATGAGCGCTTCCTCGGCCGCAGCCTGGCAACCCTCATCGATACGCTCGAAACCGAGTTCAATATTCACGCCGGCGAGGAATTCCTCGAGCGCATCCGCACCGATCTCTACGCGCGGTTCCGCACCGAGCTGAAGCCGATAGACGGCATCGCAGCGACGATAGACGGGCTCGGCATTCCCTGTTGTGTCGCATCTTCAAGCCAAATGGAGCGAATCCGGCTGTCGCTGTCTGTCACCGGACTTCTCGATAAACTCCCCGACATTTTCAGCGCGACAATGGTCAAGCGCGGAAAACCGGCGCCCGATCTCTTCCTGCATGCCGCCCGGCAGATGCATGTCGAGCCGGGGTCCTGCCTTGTCATAGAGGACAGTCCGGCCGGCATTGCCGCCGCCAAGGCGGCGGGCATGACCGTCTTTGCCTTCACCGGCGGATCGCATGCGAATTTCGGCGGATACCGCGCCGAACTCGACCGACTTTCGCCTGATGTGGTGTTTGACGCCATGCCGGATTTGATACACCTTGTCCGCAACCATAAGCTGGACGGGACCGAGATTTGATGCGTGATCATGTGGTTGCGGTGGATGTCGGCACCGGCAGTGCGCGCGCCGGCGTCTTCGATGCCAGCGGCCGTCTGCTGGCCAAGGCCGAACATCCGATCGTCATGAACCGGCCGCGTGAATACCACGCCGAGCACGATTCCGAAGACATCTGGTCGGCCGCGTGCACCGCGGTGCGCAGGGCTGTGGCGCAATCCGGGATCGTCGTCGCATCGGTCGGAGCAATCGGTTTCGACGCCACCTGTTCGCTCGTCGTCCGCGACGTCGAAGGCCGGCAGATCAGTGTGTCCACAACAGGCGAGCGGCGTTTCGACACCATCGTGTGGCTCGATCATCGCGCGCTGAAGGAAGCGGACTTCTGCACGGCGACGGAGCACGGGGTGCTCGAACATTCCGGCCAAGTCATGTCGCCGGAAATGGAAATGCCGAAGCTGATGTGGCTGAAGAAGAAGCTGCCGGCGACGTGGGAAAAGGCGGGCTATTTCTTCGATCTCGCCGATTTCATGACCTGGAAATCAACTGGGTCGACTGCTCGTTCTCGTTGCACGCTGACGGCAAAATGGAACTATCTCGCCCATCTCGAAAAGGGATGGCAGCAGGATTTTCTGCAGCGGATCGGGCTCGACGATATTCAGGCCCGCGGCGGGCTGCCGGACGAGACTGTGCCGGTCGGCGGCAGTATAGGCCGGCTGACGGCTGATGCGGCCGAGGCGCTGGGGCTGACCACGGAGTGCCATGTCTCCGCGGGAATGATCGACGCCTATGCCGGCGCGCTCGGGGCGCTCGGCGGTTATGCCGCCGATCCCGTAACACGTGAGCGCCAGCTGGCACTGATCGCCGGGACATCGAGCTGCATCGTCGCCTTCTCGCAGGAGTGCAAGCCGAGCCACGGCATGTGGGGACCCTATTATGAGGTTGTCTTTCCGCAGTCATGGCTGGTGGAGGCCGGGCAATCTGCGACCGGTGCGCTGCTCGACCATATCGTGCGCATGCATGCGGCCGGCGGTGAGCCGACGGCGGCGCTGCACCAGAAAATTGTCGCGCGCATCGCCGAACTACGGACAGAGGAGGGCGACGCTTTCGGCGAGCGCATTTTTGTGCTGCCGGACTTTCACGGCAATCGCTCGCCACTTGCCGATCCGCATGCCGTCGGTGTGATCAGCGGGCTGACGCTCGACACCTCCTTCGACGGGCTCTGCGCGCTCTATTGGCGGTCTGCCGTCGCGATCGCTCTCGGCATCCGCCACATCCTGGAGACGATGAAGGAATATGGCTACGTGCCCGATACCCTGCATATCGCCGGCGGACACGTGAAGAACCCGGTGCTGATGGAACTCTATAGCGACGCTACCGGCTGCAAGGTCGTGGTGCCGAAGATGAACGAGGCGGTGCTGCTCGGCACGGCGATTGCGGCATCCGTGGCCTGCGGCCTGCACGAGGATTTGGCGGCAGCTGGCGAGGCGATGTATCCGGGCGGCGATGAACGGCTTCCCGACAAGGCGAAACAGGCGCTTTACGACCGTGACTACCGCCGTCTTCTGGCCATGCATCGGCACCGTGCCGAACTGGAAGCGATGTTCTGAAAGCTCACATCTAGTGGTTCGCGGTCTCGCCGAGGACGGTCGCGAATTCCAGCATGCGGCGGCGGCGGAGGGCTGCCTCCTCTCCGACTTCGAGAATGACGGATTCGGACAGGCAATCGAGCAGCGCGATCAGCGGCGGAAGGTTGTCGAGATCGGGAGCGCGTGCCGGCGGCAAGGACAGCATGACGTTTGACTGATCTGCCATCCAGTCTGCTTGCTGCGGCGAAATCAGCACGACCTTGTAGCCGTAGCGCCGGGCGGTTCTGGCAAGCAGCCGTGCCTTGGCGAAACGGCGGCAGTCGATGATGACGAGCAAAGCGTCGTCGACGGCCTGCCGGGCGAAGAGTTCGGCAAAACGGTTGTCGGTGGCATCGAGCGTGCGAACGCCATCGCGGGCTTGCGTCAGCCGCTGGCAGAAATGGTTGGCAAGGCTTGCGAGCCGCGCATGCGTGGCGATCGAGACTTCGCGGGCCGTGCTGATCAGGCGGACGGCTTCGGCCCAAAGCGGCTGCGCCGTCAGATGATAGATGTGATGCAGCGCCTGGATCTGCTCGGCAACCAGCACGGCAAGCGGCTTGCCCTCCGCGGCGTCCGCGTGCAGCTCGCTCATGGCGCTCTGCAACTGCGCCGGCGATGTCGTCACGGTTTCGCGAATTTCCACCTTGACGCTGTCTAAACCCTGGTAGCCGAGCGCGCGCAGGAAGCGCCCGACGGTCATCGGCGAGAGATCCAGCCTGTCGGCGACAGATGCTGCCGTCTCAAACGGCAGGTCGTTCAGGTGCTCGGAGAAATATTTCGCAATGCGACGCTCGGCCGGTGTGCCGCTTTTTACGTATTGCCTGAGTTTGTGCACAAAGTCTTCCACATCAGCCTCCCGGTATTTCCTCAGAGGCGTTCCGTGGATGCGCTAACGCGCCCCTTTGTCTTTGCAACTATTTTCGGAAGCTGCTTCTCAGGCTCGTATTTCTGCGTCTGATAATATTATATTCGTTCTAATATTGCGACAAGTTTCTATTACAGCCTGCAATTTTATTCTCTCTTGTCGGTAGCATTCGCCTTTCCTACATCTTCTGCGTAACCGGAGACGCTGAAGAAATGATTCTTGATGCCGCACGCCTTTCGCTCGCCAATCTGTTCGCGCCGGAGACACGCTCGGTCTTCTGGAAAGTGCTCGGCCTGACGCTTCTCGTGCTCGTCGGCCTCTGGTTCGCGCTACGCGGGGTCTTCATGGCCTTCCTCTTTCCCTGGCTCACCAGCTTCTTTCCCGATATGCCGGATTGGGCTGGATGGTTTGCTCTGGTCTTCGCAATCCTGGCCGGGATCGGCCTTGCGCTCGTGCTGGCGCTGCTGCTTTCGCCGGTCACGGCGTTGATCGCAGGCCTTTTCCTCGACGATGTCGCCGACGTTATCGAAAAACGTGACTATCCCGCCGACGCGCCGGGCGCCGCCATGCCCCTCGGCCCGGCAATGGTGAGTTCGATCAAATTCCTCGGGGTGGTGATCCTTGGCAATATTGTGGCGTTGTTGCTGCTGTTCATTCCCGGCGTCAATCTGGTCGCTTTCTTTCTGGTGAACGGCTACCTGCTCGGACGGGAATTCTTCGAATTCGCCGCCATGCGCTTCCGTCCGCCCCATGAGGCACGGCTCTTCCGGGCAAAACATGCGCCGACGGTTTTTCTCGGCGGGCTGGTCATCGCTCTCTTTCTGGCGATCCCCGTGCTCAACCTGCTGACGCCTCTTTTCGCCGCAGGCATGATGGTGCATCTGCACAAGCTGATTTCCGCAAGGGACGCCAGCTTTCGCGCCCGAGGCTCAGCCGGGTAGTGCTGATGTCTCGTACATTGCCGCGAATTCGGCGCTTGGCGGAATCGGCTTGATGACATCGATCAGCACACCGTTCGGATCGGCGGTGATGAAATGCCGCTGACCGAAATCCTCATCGCGAAGTTCCTGCAGGATCGGCAGGTTTGCGCTGCGGCAAGCCGCGTAGACCGCATCGACATCGATAACCTCGAAATTGAGGAGCAGTCCGGCCACTTTGCCGCGAGCCGCAGCCGGGATGGTTTCGTGATTGCCATCGAGAACGGCAAGAGCGACATGCTCCTCCTCTTCCGACTGCAAATGAACGTACCAGTCGCTCTCGAACAACGCCCTGAAGCCGAAATGGGCGCAATAGAAGTGGGCGGAACCAGCAACGTCTTCGGTCATGATGACAGGATAATAGCTCGTTGATTTCATCGGGTTTCTCCATACATACAAACAGACTGTATGTTTTCTTCCTTAACATACAGTCTGTTTGTATGTAAACGGAGGAAATGAGCCGCAGCAACCGTGACAGAACGGAACAGACAAGACAGGCGCTTATAGACGCCGGACGGCGCCTGTTCGTGGAGAAGGGCTATGCCGAAACGGCGACGCCGGAGATCGCAGCGGCGGCGGGTGTGACGCGCGGAGCGCTCTATCATCATTTTGAAGACAAGAAGGCGCTGTTTCGCGCGATTGTCGAAGGCGAGGCGCGCGCAGTTGCCGAAGCGATCGAGGCATGTCCGGCGCCCGATGCCCCGCGCGACGCGCTGATTGCCGGCGCTTCGGCCTATTTCGATGCGATGATGGCAGAGGGCCGCACGCGGCTGCTGCTAATCGAGGCGCCTGCCGTTCTCGGGCTGCCGGCCATGCAGGCGATCGATGCCGACAATGCGGAAACGAGCTTGCGGGCAGGCCTGGCTGCCATGTTTCCGAGAGCCGGCGCTACGCTCGAACCTCTGACACTGCTGCTGTCGGCGGCCTTCGACCGTGCAGCGTTGGCGATCGAGGCGGGGGCCGAACGGCGGAGTTACGAGCAGGCGATCACCATTCTACTCGACAGCCTCGCCGATCGCCTGCGGCGGTAGCTCGACGAGCGCGGCCGGCACGTCCGAGCTCTTCTCCGGCGATTTGCAAATATCGGCGATGACGCAGCGCTCGCATTCGGGGCGGCGTGCCTTGCAGGTGTAGCGCCCGTGCAGGATCAGCCAGTGATGCGCATGGTAGAGGTAATGTTTCGGCACTACTTTCATCAATCGCGCTTCGACTTCATCAGGCGTCTTGCCGGGAGCAAGCCTGATGCGATTGGCGATCCGGAAGATGTGGGTGTCGACGGCCATGGTGGCCTGGCCGAAGGCCATGGACAGCACGACATTGGCAGTCTTGCGGCCGACGCCGGGCAGGCGAACCAGTTCCTCGCGCGTTTCCGGCACCTTGCCGGCGAAGTCGTCGACCAGCATTTGCGAGAGCGCGATGACATTTTTCGCCTTGTTGCGGTAAAGGCCGATCGTCTTGATGTAGTCGCGAAGCTTGTCCTCGCCGAGATCGAGCATTTTCTGCGGCGTATCGGCCACCTTGAAGAGCGCCCGCGTCGCCTTGTTGACACCGGCATCGGTGGCCTGGGCGGAGAGAGCCACCGCCACGACAAGGGTGAAAGGGTTGGTGTGTTCCAGCTCGCCCCGCGGCTCGGGCCGCTGCACCGAAAAGCGACGGAAGATTTCCTCGCGCTCGGCCGGCGAATAGGCGGTCTTGACCGCCGCCGCTTTGCGGCGGGTGATCACATTCATGCCTTGCGGCGGGGATTTGAGTTTCGGATTCGCCATGGAAACTCTATACTCAGCGGTCATGATGGAAAGCAACGCCAACAGCTCTAGCGAGCAGCCTGTTTTCGCCGCCGAGCTCTTTCCCCACCGGTCGCTCGGCCGCCGGGGCTTCAAGGCGCTGCTCATTCTGTCCGGCGCCGTCTGCTTCCTCTATGGGATGTTCTTCATCGCCACCGGCGCCTGGCCGATCGGCTTCTTCTTCGGATTGGATTTCGCGCTTCTCTACGGCGCCTTCTGGCTGAATTACCGCTCCGGGCGGGTGCGCGAACAGGTCACCGTGTCGCGCACGGACGTATCGGTGCGCAAGTTTGCCCCATCGGGGCGGATGGTGGAGCATCATTTCAACCCGTTCTGGGCGCGGTTCCTCGTCCGAAGGCACCAGGAGATCGGCATCCTCTCCATGCATATTTTCGGCGAGGGCCGGCGAACCGATATCGGCTCTTTTCTCAATCCTGACGATCGCGAAAGCTTCGCCAAAGCCTTCAAGGGTGCGCTCGCCACGGTCAAACAGCGTATCTGAGCGTATCAGGCGAGCGCGCAAGAATCGGGTGGTTTAGCCCGGGCCTATTGATTATCTCCTTGTTACAAGGAGAAAGACCATGGATATGATCGCGAACCCGCAGACCGACATCACGCCTGACGGCCCTGATTACGATATCGTCCGTCGGGTCATCGAACTCATCACCGAGGATTATCGCGACCAGCCGTCGCTGGAGGCGATCGCCGCGCGGCTCAATCAGTCGCCGACGCAGCTGCAGAAGACCTTCACCCGCTGGGCTGGCCTCTCGCCGAAAGGTTTCCTGCAGGCGGTGACGCTCGACCACGCCAAGCGGCTGCTGCGCAAGGAAGACATGCCGTTGCTCGAGACGTCGATCGAAGTCGGCCTCTCCGGGCCGAGCCGCCTCCACGACCTTTTCGTGACCCATGAGGCGATGTCACCCGGCGAATGGAAGGCAAAAGGCGGCGGCCTCACCATTCGCTACGGCTTCCACATCTGTCCCTTCGGCGTGGCATTGATCATGGTGACCGATCGCGGTCTTGCCGGCCTTGCCTTCAGCGATTCCGGCGGTGAAAGGGCTTGCCTGGAGGACATGACCTGCCGCTGGCCGAATGCCGAATACATCGAAGACCTGCAGGCGACGATGCCCTATGCCGCCCGCATCTTCCAACCCGGAAAATGGTCTTCCGAGCAGCCGCTCCGCGTCGTGCTGATCGGCACGGACTTCCAGGTGCGTGTCTGGCAGAGCCTGCTGAAGATACCGTTCGGCAAGGCGGTCACCTATTCCGACATCGCCAACGATATCGGCCGGCCGACAGCGCAGCGCGCCGTGGGCGCGGCGGTCGGGGCAAATCCGATCTCCTTCGTGGTGCCTTGCCACCGGGCGCTCGGCAAGAACGGCGCGCTGACGGGCTACCACTGGGGCCTCACCCGCAAACGCGCGATGCTCGGTTGGGAATCGGCGCATGCGTAAAACATGCCGTGCAAAAAGCACGGCATGAAGCATGGCAAGCCACTCTGAACGATCACGGCGCGCTTCAGGCCTGTTCGGCCAGATCAAGCAATGCTTGCGCGGCACCTTCATCGGTGATCAGCGTGTTGCAGCCGATGCGCTTGATCGTGGCGCGGATGGCGGTGGCCCGGTGGGCGCCGCCGGAGGAAAGCACGATGTGCTTGGCCTCTTTCAACATATCGAGGTCGACGGACATCACGCGCTGGTTGATCGAGTGATCGACCGAATTGCCGTCCTTGTCGAGGAAATTGAACATGGTGTCGCAGACGCAGCCTGCATTGATCAGTTCCTGCAGCTCGGCTTTCGAGATCCAGCCTTCCGATAGCGAGGTCGAGTGCGGCCCGATATCACCGCAGCTGACGATCGCGAGATCGAGGTTCTCGGCGAGACGGTAGATCGTGTCCAACCCGCATTTGTCGATCAGATTGCGTTTGGTTTCGATGGAATCGACCAGAAGCGGTGCCAGGAACATGTAGCATTCGGCGCCGAGCTGATTTGCCAGCCGCCAAGTGTAATCGATCGGATTCGTCTGGTGCACGGCAACGATGCCGCCGAGCAGCGAGACGACCTTACAATTGGCGCGGCGTGGCGGCCGGAAGCTCGCCAGCGAGGCGGTCATGGTGCGACCCCAGCCGACACCGATCGTATAGTCGTCGGGAATGGCTTCGGAGAGGAACTGGCCAAGCGCCAAACCGACGTTCTTTGCCAACGAATCGACATCGCAGTGAACCGGCGCAGGCACGACGATCGCCTCGTCGAGGCCATAGGCATGCTCCAGCTTGACCGAAAGTTCGACGCAATCGCCGATCGAACCGTTGATCCAGATCTGGACTTCGCTGCGTTTCATCGACTCGTCGAGCAGGCGGATCACCGTCGTCCGGCTGATGCCGAGCTGTTCGGCGACGTCTTTCTGGGTCAGACCCTCATTGTAATAGAGCCATGCAGCCCTCAGCCGCAGCGAGGATGCCTCGGAATAGGCGGTATGGGTGCCGCGTTTGAGCTTGACCACGTCTCCTCCCGCAGGATTTTTGCCTGGATCCCTGGTGGGACGAAAGGCTGCGCCTGTGCGCTTGTAGCCGGGATAATGACGGGTGTGACACTTATGTCAATCGGAATGCACAAATGTCCTTGACTTTTCCTTGCGCGAACGGCGATAGTCCTCGCGACACAAAGTCGTCCCTGTCCGTCCGAGGAGGACATAGTGCGGGCATGCCGAAAGTCACGACCGGCCTTTGCGCCGCAGGCGGTATTGCTTGCGTCCGAGCAGCAGTTTGCACGCGGTCGGAACACGTCGACTGTCCCTCACGTTTATGAATCATCCGTGACGGAAGCGCGTGTATTCGCCCGCAGCATGCAAAACATCTGTCCCTAATCATCTCTTTGCCGGGCGGAAGTCGCGCCGGTCCGTTCTGAATTCAATAAGGATTACAAACCATGACATCAAAGCTTGACCAACTCCGCGAGATAACCACCGTCGTCGCCGATACCGGCGATGTCCAGGCTGTCGCCCGCCTGAAGCCGGTCGACTGCACGACCAATCCATCCATCGTTCTCAAAGCGCTCGGCACCGAAATGTTCGCCGACGACATGAAGGAGGCGATCGCCTGGGGCAAGAAGCTCGGCGGCGATGCAAATGTTGCCGCTGCAGCCGTTGCCGACCGCCTTGCCATCTCCGTCGGCGCTGCCCTGGTTAAGCTCGTTCCCGGCCGCGTTTCGACGGAAGTCGATGCCGACCTGTCCTTCGATACCGAAGCATCGCTGAACAAGGCACGCAGCATCATTGCCGCCTACAAGGAACGCGGCATCGAGAAAGACCGTATTCTCATCAAGCTGGCCTCCACCTGGGAAGGCATTCGCGCAGCCGAAATCCTGCAGAAGGAAGGAATCGACTGCAATCTGACGCTGCTCTTCTCAAAGGCGCAGGCGATCGCCTGCGCCGATGCCAAGGTTTTCCTGATTTCGCCGTTCGTCGGCCGTATCCTCGACTGGTACAAGAAGTCGACTGGCAAGGATTTCACTGCCGAGGAAGATCCGGGCGTCCTGTCCGTCCGCGACATCTACAACTACTACAAAGCCAACGACGTCAAGACGGTCGTCATGGGCGCTTCCTTCCGCAACACCGGCGAAATCGAAGCGCTGGCCGGTTGCGACCGCCTGACCATCGCTCCGAACCTGCTCGACGAGCTGTCGAACGACCAGGGCAAGCTCGAGCGCAAGCTGTCGCCTGAAACGGTCAAGCCGGCCGCAAAAATCGCCGTCGACGAAAAGACCTTCCGCTGGATGATGAACGAAGACGCAATGGCGACGGAAAAGCTCGCCGAAGGCATCCGCGCTTTCGCCAAGGACCTGGGGACGCTGCGCACCATGGTGCAAAAGGAATTGCAGCTCGCCGCCGCCTGATAGGTTACGGCAAAGGATCGCAGGCGCGGTGGCCTACTGGCAACCGCGCCTTTTTCATGCTGTTATCAAAGGCCTGTGCGGCCGGAGGCGAAGATGGAGGAGGAACGGACAACGTCTCTGGCGGTGCTTTCCTCCCGACATGCAAGCTTCATCGTCGCCGCCCTTGCTGGCTTGGCTGTCTTCCTGGCGGTGACCTCGCGGGACGTCAGCGCCCGCAACGTGCTGTTCGGATGGAACGCCAGCGCCGGCGTCTTCATCGCGCTCAGCTGGCGCAAGATGCTGCGGGCGACGGTCGAGAGCATCCGGAAACGCGCTGAGGACCTCGATTTTTCGGACACGGTCTTGCTGGCTCTTTCGATCGGCGCGGCGCTTGCGAGCATCGCCGGCATCGGTCTCGAGCTTCATTCGATCAAGGAGGCGACGCCCGACGTCGCGCTCGCCCGGGCAGGTGGCGCGGTGCTGACGATCCTGATTTCCTGGGTCTTCCTGCACACGCTCTTCACCATCCACTATGCCCACTATTTCTACGGCGGGGCGGACGATGAGGGCGGCCTGGAATTCCCCGACGGGATCGACGAACCCGGATATTGGGACTTCCTCTATTTCTCCTTCACTATCGGTGTTGCCGCACAGACGGCGGATGTCGCGGTCAGTTCGACCAGCATGCGCAAGCTAACACTGCTGCATGCCGTGCTGTCGTTCCTGTTCAACACGACGATCCTGGCGCTGGCGATCAATGTCGGTGCAAGCCTGTTATAATGCGCCGTAGCCGGCGACCGGGAGGATCCAGCCCGTAACACCGGGAGACGGGACGGAATTAACGCAGGGGCCACACGACCGGTCCACCTGCTCTGCAAAGCGGAGGGTATGATGAAAAGCGTCGCAAGCAGGTTCCGATCAGCCGACCTCGTTCTGCTTCTGGGCAGGCTTCTGCTGGCGCTGATTTTTCTGCACGAAGGCTCGTCTCTTGCGGCAGATCTCGCGTCGACCATCGACACCTTCGCGAACTTAGGGCTGTCGGCGCCGATAGCTTTGGCCACCATCGCTCTTCAAATCGGCGCCGGCATTTCCGTTGCGGCGGGTTTCCTCGGTCGGCTGGGTGCCACGGCGCTGGCGCTCTTCTGCCTGGCGACCGCCTTGCTCTTTCATACGAACTTTACCAGCCAAAACGAATTCTTGCATTTCGAGAAGGACCTGGCGATTGCCGGCGGCATGTTCGTCCTCGCCGCTTCCGGAGCGGGTTCGATATCGGTCGACAATCTGTTGAAAAGGCGGACAACAGGCAATCATCCCTGGCTGAGGGCCATGATGTGACACATTCGTCCGCATTGCGACGATCTCAGGCGGCGTCCGAAACCGTTTACAAGACCGCCTGACCGGCCATCAGCGCCAGAACCAGGAAGATCAGGAAGATCACCAGCGCAATACCGAAGAGCACGCGGGCGATGGTCGCGGTGGCGGCGGAGACGCCGGAGAAGCCAAAGAAGCCGGCGATGATGGAAATAACGAAGAATATCAGAGCCCATTTCAGCATGACATCATCCTTTGCGTTTGTCTGAAAAGACGCGGCAACCGGGAAATTGTTCCACGTCGCGCGAAATTGGACGATGTTCCTGCTGTCGGCGTGGCTTCCATATCCTTGACGTTTTCGCCGGTCAGCCGTGATTGATCATCACATGGCGAACGGCAGTATAATCCTCCAGCGCATAGACGGACATGTCCTTGCCGTAACCCGACTGCTTGAGGCCGCCATGCGGCATCTCGTTGACCAGCATGAAATGCGTGTTGATCCAGGTGCAGCCATATTGCAGGCGGGCGGCGGTCTTCATGCCGCGGCCGATATCCCTGGTCCAGACCGAGGAGGCGAGGCCGTAATCGCTGTCGTTCGCCCAAGCGATGGCATCGTCAGCGTCGGAGAAGCGGGTGACGGAGACGACCGGGCCGAAGACCTCGCGGCGGACGATCTCGTCGTCCTGCAAGGCGCCCGATATGACGGTCGGCGTGAAGAAGAAGCCTTTGTCGCCGGAGACCTTGCCGCCGGTGGTGATCTCCATGTGCTTGTGCTCGGAAGCGCGGGCGACGAAGCTTTCGACGCGGTCACGCTGGCGCCTGGAGATCAGCGGACCGATCTCGTTTTCGGTGTCGTCGGCCTGGTTGAAACGGATGCTTGAGACGGCCGAAGAGAGATCGGCAACGAAATTGTCGTAGACCTTGGCGTCGGCATAGATGCGGCAGGCCGCGGTGCAGTCCTGACCGGCATTGTAATAGCCGAAGGTGCGGATGCCTGACACAACGGCATCGATATCGGCGTCGTCGAAGACGATGACCGGGGCCTTGCCGCCGAGTTCCAGATGAGTACGCTTGACGGTCTTGGCGGCGGCCTGCAGCACCTTCTTGCCGGTGGCGACATCGCCTGTTATCGAGACCATGTTGACCTTGGCATGGTTGATCAGCGCATTGCCGACGCTTTCGCCGCGGCCGAGGATGACGTTGACGACGCCTTCGGGAAGGATGTCGGAAAGCAGCTTCGCCATCTTCAGCGCCGTCAGTGGCGTCTGCTCCGAAGGCTTGAAGACGACGGTATTGCCGCCGGCGATTGCCGGCGCCAGCTTCCAGGCCATCATCATCAACGGATAGTTCCACGGTGCGATCGAGCCGACGATGCCGATCGGATCACGGCGGATCATCGAGGTGTGGCCGGGCAGGTATTCGCCCCCGGCCGGTCCGTGCAAGTTGCGCACCGCGCCCGCGAAGAAGCGATAACAATCGACGATCGCCGGGATTTCGTCGTTCAGCACTGAATTGATCGGCTTGCCGCAGTTCAGCGCTTCCAGCGCGGCGAAACCGGCGGCATCCTTCTCGATGGCGTCGGCGATCTTCAGAAGGTAGCCGGAACGCTCGCCCGGTGTCGTCTGCGACCAGCTCTTGAAGGCTTTTTCGGCGGCATCGACGGCGGCATCGACCTGAGACAGCGAGGCTTCGGGAAGGTCGATCACCGTCTCGCCGGTCTTCGGGTTCAGGATGTGCTCTTCCGTCTCCGTGCCTTTTTCGAAACGGGACCCGATCAGCATTTGCGTATCCATGATGTTCTCCCTGTTATTTGCCGGCGCCGGCGATCTGGTCGCCGTCGCGGGTGAGGTAATAGGCTGCCAGGATCGGCAGGAAGGTGACGAGCACCACGACCATGGCGACCACATTGGTGACGGGGCGCTGGCGCGGGCGGATGAGTTCTTCGAGCATCCAGATCGGCAGCGTCGATTGCTGGCCGCCGGTGAAGGTGGTGACGATGACCTCGTCGAAGGACAGGGCAAAAGCGAGCATGCCGCCGGCAAGCAGGGCGGTGCCGATATTCGGCAGGATGACATGGCGGAAGGTCTGGAAGCCGTCGGCGCCGAGGTCCATCGAGGCTTCGATCAGCGAGCCGGAGGTGCGGCGGAAGCGGGCGACGGCGTTGTTGTAGACGACCACCACGCAGAAAGTGGCGTGGCCGAGCACGATGGTCCAGACCGAGAACGGAATGTCGAAGAGGCTGAAGGCGGAGCGCAGCGCAATGCCGGTGATGATGCCGGGAAGCGCGATCGGCAGGATGACCAGCAGCGAGATCGCCTCGCGGCCGAAGAATTTCGTCTGGCTGACGGCGGCCGCGCAAAGCGTGCCGAGAACGAGCGCGATCGCGGTGGCGATGACGGCGACCTGCACGGAGAGGCCGAGCGCCGACCAGACATCAGGCCGGTTCCAGGCAATGGCGAACCATTGCAGTGTCAGGCCGGGCGGCGGCCACTGATAACTCTTCTCCTCGGTCGTGAAGGCATAGACGAAGATCAGCAGGATCGGCAGGTGCAGGAAGAGCAGCCCGCCTGCGGCGGCGATCTTCAGCGGCAGCGGCGATGTCTTGAGGTCAGAGCGCATCGAAGGCCCCCAGTCTTTTGGCAAGCGACAGATAAAGCGCCATGATGACGATCGGCACGACCGAGAAGGCGGCCGCCAGCGGCACGTTGCCGGCCGTTCCCTGCTGCGCATAGACGGCCTGGCCGATGAACAGCCTGGAAGAGCCGATGATCTGCGGGATGATGTAATCGCCCAGTGTCAGCGAGAAGGTGAAGATCGAGCCGGCGACGATGCCCGGCAGCGCCAGGGGCAGCAGCACGGTGCGGAACGTCTGGCGCGGCGTGGCGCCGAGATCCGCTGAGGCCTCGATCAGGTTGCGTGGCACACGCTCGAGGGCCGCCTGCGTCGGCAGGATCATGTAGGGCAGCCAGATATAGACGAAGACGATGAAGGTGCCGAGATAGCTCACCGAAAGCGAATTGCCGCCGACGACCGGCAGGTTCAGGACGCCGTCGAGAAGCCAGGAGAGATGCAGCTGTTCGAAGATCCAGGTCAGGATGCCTTCCTTGGCGAGGATCAGCTTCCAGGCGTAGATCTTGACGAGATAGCTCGACCAGAGCGGCAGCATGACGCCGAGATAGAACAGCACCTTCCATTTGCCCTGCGCATAACGCGCCGCGTAATAGGCGATCGGGAAGGCGATCAATGCAGAAGCGATGGTGACGAGCGCGGCCATCATGACGGTGCGGGTGATGATGTCGAAATTTGTTGGGCTCAGAAGCTGGGCGTAGGTCGAGAGCGTGAATTCGTAATTTACCAGTCCGGAGAAATCGTCGATCGAGAAGAAGCTCTGCAGAAGCAGGGCGATCAGCGAGCCGATATAGATGATGCCGAGCCAGAGCAGGGGCGGAGCCAGCATCAGGAAGAGCAGCAGCTTCGGGTGTCGCCAGAAGGCGTCCGACAGCCGGCCGAAGACGCCGCTGCGTCCGGGAAGGATCGATGTCCTGCCATCGGAGATGATGAGTGCCGTCATGCCGCATCGTCCATGTAGTGGATATCGGCTGCCTGCCAGGCGAGGTGGATGCCGTCGCCGACATCCGGCACAGGCGTACCTGCCGGCAGCGTGACATGCAGCCGGCAGCCCCTGAGGTCGACGCTGAGGCGGGTGGCGGCGCCGAGGAAGCTCGCATGCTCGACCTTCGCCTCGATGCCGTCGCTTGCCAGCCGGATCGCCTCGGGGCGCAGGCTCGCCCAGCGTTTCTCGCCGCCGAGCGCGGCCATCAGATCAGGCGCGATCACATTGGACGAGCCGACGAAATCGGCGACGAAGCGGGTTTTCGGGCAACGATAGATATCCTGCGGCGTGCCGTGCTGGACGATATTGCCATTGTTGAAGACCGCGACGCGATCGGCCATCGACAGCGCTTCGCCCTGATCATGGGTGACGAAGACGAAGGTGATGCCGAGCGTGCGCTGCAGGCTCTTCAATTCCTCCTGCATCTGCTCGCGCAGCTTCAGGTCCAGCGCACCGAGCGGCTCATCGAGCAGCAGCACTTTCGGCTTGTTGACGAGGGCGCGGGCGAGCGCCACGCGCTGCCGCTGACCGCCGGACAATTGGCCGGGTCGGCGAGCGCCATAACCCGGCAGCTTGACGAGTTCGAGGGCATCGTTCGCAGCCTTCATCCGCTCTGCCTTGCCGATGCCCTTGACCATCAGCCCATAAGCGACGTTGTCGAGGATGTTGAGATGCGGGAAGAGCGCGTAGTCCTGGAATACGGTGTTGACGTTGCGGCGGTATGGCGGAACGCCGTCGGCCGTCTCGCCGAAAATCTGGATGTGGCCTGATGTCGGCTGTTCGAAGCCGGCGATCAATCTGAGGCACGTCGTCTTGCCGGAACCGGACGGCCCGAGCATGGCGAAGAACTCGCCCGGCGCGATCTCCAGATCGACGCCGTCGACGGCGCGAACCTGGCCGAAATGGCGCGATACCTGTTGGAAACGGACGGCTGACGTCATGGGGGACTCCGGGCCTTACATGTTTAGAGAGGGCTTGGTCCTGGCCAATAAAGACCCCGCCCCAAACCCCTCCCCACAAGGGGGAGGGGCTTAATCTGCCGCACCCTTTCGCAAATACCTTGGTGTTTCGGCAGGATTCGGCCGGTGCCACTCTTAGTCCCTCCCCCTTGTGGGGAGGGGTTGGGGAGGGGACCTTACGGATACGAGCGGAATTGGCTCACCGCCCGCCGATCACACCGATGTAATCCGACACCCAGCGGTGATAGGGCACGCATTCGCTCTGCGTGGCGCATTTGGCGACCGGGGTTTTCCAGAACTTGATCTTGTCGAAGTGATCGAAACCGTTGGTGGCGCAGCCGGTATCGCCCATCAGCTCGTTGCCCTTGCAGGCGGCGGGAACGGAGGGCACGGCGCCGAACCAGGCGGCGGCGTCGCCCTGGACCTTGGCCTGCAGCGAATGTTCCATCCACATATAGGCGCAGTTCGGATGTTCGCTGTCGGCGTGCAGCATGGTCGTGTCGGCCCAGCCGGTGACGCCTTCATCCGGGAAGGTGGAGGCGATCTTCTGCTTGTCGGCCTGGAGCAGGTTGACCTGGAAGGGCCAGGAGCCGGAGGCGACGACGCCTTCGTTCTTGAAGTCGTCGATCTGGATCATCGCGTCGTGCCAGTAGCGTGAGACGAGCTTGCGCTGGCCGCGCAGCAGGTCGAGGGCGGTCTTGTACTGGTCCTCGGTCAGTTCGTACGGGTCCTTGATGCCGAGATCGGGCTTATGGGCCATCAGATACACGGCAGCATCGGCGATATAGATCGCGCCGTCATAGGCCTGGACGCGGCCCTTGTTCGACTTGCCGTCGGGCAGGGTCTGCTCCTCGAAGACGACGTTCCAACTGGTCGGCGCCTTGTCCTTGAAGGCATCGGTATTGTACATTAGCACGTTCGGTCCCCAGAGATAGGGCACGCCGTAATGCATGCCGCCGACCGTGTACCACGGGCCGTCCTGCAGGCGCTTGTCGACATTTTTGAAGCTCGGGATCAGATCGGTATTGATCGGCTGGACGCGCTTGCCGGCGATGAGGCGGAGCGATGCGTCGCCGGATGCGGTGACGAGATCGAAACCGCCCTCATTCATCAGCGACACCATTTCATCGGAGGTAGCGGCTGTTTTGACGGAAACTTTGCAGCCGGTCTCTTTTTCGAAGCCGGTGACCCAATCGTAGTTCTTGTCGGTTTCGCCGCGTTCGATATAGCCGGCCCAGGCGACGATGCTGACTGCGCCTTCGCCCTTGCCCAAGGCTTTCAGCGGTTCAGCGGCGACCACCTGCGTCGCGAAGCTCAGGCAGGCGAGTGCTGCCGTGCAGGATTTCAAGAGATTCGTCATCATCCGTCTCCCGGTTTGGTGCCACTTCTGTGGCAATTTGTTCCCGGCTGAAAAGGTGACGCGAAAAGCCCGGTTTCGCAAATTCATTTATCAGAAAGGCGATATCGGAAAATCCGATATCAACGAAGCCGGCCGGACCGCATGGTTTCGGCAATGCCGACGAAATCGCGCGCCGCCTGCGGCAGACTGGAGCCCTTGCGCCAGACCATGCCGACCTGGACGACCGGCAGCGAGCCGGAGACGTCGCGGCTCTCGATGCGATCGCCTTCGAGCGACCACGGTCGGTAGACGAGATCGGGAAGCAGCGCCACCCCGGCGCCCGTCGCCACCAGGCTGCGCACCGCTTCCACCGAACGAGTGCGGAAGGCGACATGCGGGCGGGCGCCGAGTGCGGAGAGCAGTTTGCCGGTGTTCTCCTCGATCTCGTCGACCGTTAGCATGATCAGCGGTTCGCGGGCGATATCGGCGACGGAGATGATGTCGGCCGACACCAGCGGATGGCCCATCGGCAGCCAGAGGCGATAGGGCGAGGTTTCGAGGATTTCCGCCTGCAGCGCCATGCGGTCGCGCAGATTGGATATCACCATCACCGCCACATCGAGTTCGCCGCCGACCAGGAGATGTTCGAGGTAGCCGCCATTGTCCTCGATGGCGCTGACCTCGATGCCCGGACAGGCGCGCCGGTATCGCGCCAGCAGATCGGAGAGAACGTAGCCGGCGACAAGCGAGGTGACGCCGATGTTCAACGTGCCGGAGAGAGCACTCCGCTGGCCGGCGAAGCTGGTTCGCGCATCGGAGACGGAGGCGAGAATCTTGGTCGCGTGCCGGAGGAACTGATGTCCGTTGTGGGTGATCGTCAGGCCGCGCGGATGGCGCTCGAACAATTCGACGCCAAGATCGGTTTCCAGCTCCTTCAGCGCTTCCGTCACCGAGGACTGCGAGATCGACAGGTTCTGCGCGGCGCGTGTCACCGAACCTTGTTCGGCGACGGCCACGAAATATTGGATCTGGCGGAGCGTGAAGGCCATGGGCGTATAGAGCATGGTGGGATGCGCGGTGGCAAGCGGCTGAAAAAGGTGGACCTTTTTTGGTCTTTTTCAAAATGGGGCGGGCTTGGCTTGTTCACTTAAACTTTCGGAAACGTCATTTCCCTAGCATTCTCGGCACCTGTCCTGCGTTGGAGTTTGAGATGGCGGAGCAGTTGGCGTGAAGGCCTTACTGCGCATATTCCGGCCTTCCCGGAAATTGGCAATCATCATCGGCGGAGTCGCGCTTCTGGCGGGCGTTTCCGGCGGCGCGGCCGTCTATGTCGGCAAGGACAGGCTGATCGGTGCCTCCCACCGGGCGTACGGGCTCGAATGCAGCGACGTCAATCTGGTGACGATCAGGAAACAGGACCATGTTTGGGTGCGGAAATACATCAAGACCGAACCGACCGATGGCATGACGCGTGTCCGGACCGCGCTGCGGGTCGCCCAGGCCGTCTATGCCGCGCAGAAACCGGATCTGGTCCAGGTGGTGGTGCTCGATGAGAACGGTCCGACGCTGCGCGCCGATATACGCGGCCGCGCGATCGGGGCCGACGTCGTCTACATCCCGCATCCCGACAAGACCGTTCCCGGCCTCGACGACAAGCCCTATACGGCACGCTACTATGACGGCAAGGCCAGCGAAAATGGGTTGTTCTTCGGCGAGCGTATCGAACTGCCGGCCGATGAGATCGCGATGATCAGCGCTGGCTTCAAGGATCCGGAGGATTGCGTCGATCCGGTCGCCGTCGCCTCGACCAAGAACGAGGAGACGGGCAAGAAGGCTGAGGGCGGCGCTCATGGCGCAGCGCCGGCGGCCGAAACCGAAGCGGCGCCTGCCGCCGAGGGCAACGCCGCCGATGTGGTGGCCGAGGCGCCGGCCGAAGAGCCGCCAGCGGAAGCCGCCAAGGTCCACTGAACAGGCACATGAAAAAGCGGAGCGCCGACCGGCACTCCGCTTTGATCAGTCTTCGTCTTTCCTGTTAGTCGGCCTTGCTGCGGCGGGCCGGGAAGAGGATGACGTCGCGGATCGACGGAGCGTTGGTCAGAAGCATGATCAAGCGATCGACGCCGATGCCGAGGCCACCGGCCGGCGGCATGCCCTGGTCGATCGCATCGAGGAATTCGTCGTCCAGCTGCTTTTCCTTTTCGCCGCGGGCATGCGCCTGTTCCAGCTGCTCGACCATGCGGCGGCGCTGTTCCTCGGGATCGTTGAGTTCCGAGAAGGCATTGCCGAGTTCCCAGGCGTTGCAATAGGTCTCGAAGCGTTCGACAAGTCGCGGCTCGCCCGGCACTTCCTTTGCAAAGGGTGAGATGTCCTTCGGGAAATGCGTGACGTGAGAGGGTTGGATCAGTGTGGCTTCGACCTTCTCCTCGAAGATGAAGGCGAGGCATTCGCCCCAGGTCCAATCCTTCTCGACTTCGAAACCGGCAGCCTTGGCGGCATCACGGGCTTCTTCGTCGGTCTTCATCGCCAGGAAATCGATGCCGGTGGCTTCCTTGACGGCAGCGGGCATCGGCACGCGCTTGAACGGCCCCTTGAAGGAGAGCCGCTTGTCGGTGAAATCGAATTCCGTCGTGCCATGAATGGAGAGCGCCAGGGTCTCGAACAGCCGCTCGACGAGGTCCATCATGTCCTCGTAATCGGCATAGGCCCAATAACACTCCATCATGGTGAATTCGGGATTGTGCCGAGTGGAGACGCCTTCGTTGCGGAAGTTGCGGTTGATCTCGAAGACTTTGTCGGTGAGGCCAGAGACCAGCGTGCGCTTCAGGAACAGTTCCGGCGCGATGCGCAGGTACATGTCGAGCTTCAGCGTGTTGTGATGCGTCTTGAACGGCTCGGCGGTGGCGCCGCCATAGACGGAATGCAGCATCGGCGTCTCGACTTCCATGAAGCCGTCATTTTCCATGAAACGGCGGATGCCGGAGACGATCTTCGAGCGCTGCTGGAAGCGCAGCTTCGAATCCTCATTGGTCATGATGTCGAGATGGCGCTTGCGGTAACGCAGCTCGATGTCGGACAGACCGTGCCACTTCTCGGGCATCGGCAGCAGCGACTTCGTCAACATTTCGATCTTCTGGGCGTTGATCGTCAGCTCGCCGCGCTTGGTGCGGCGCACGATGCCGGTGACGCCGATGATGTCGCCGATATCGATCATCGGCAGCAGGGCGCGGGCTTCCTCGCCGGTGACGTCCTTGTGCGAGAAGATCTGGATCTTGCCGGAGGCGTCATGGATATCCATGAACATGCCCGAGTTACGCGAGGAATAGACCCGGCCGGCGACGGTGACGATGTCCTGCGTCTCGACATCGGGCTCCAGACCCTCGTATTTCGTCGCAAGCTCGGCGTTCGTCAGGCTCCGGTGAAAATGCGCCGGATAGACATCGCCGATCTGCTCGCGCAGCAGCTTGAGCTTCTGGGCGCGCACCTCGGTCGCGTCGGAGGAGAGGGTGTTTTCGGTCTTGTTGTCAGCCACTGTCGAAATCCTCTGACTATTCTTACTTCGAGCCGACGAGGGCGGCGACCGCCTGTGCTGCGAGCTTCAGGCGCTGGCGCACGACGGAGCGGCCGAGGATCGCCATGGAATCGAAGAGCGGCAGCGAACGCGACGAGCCGGAGACGGCGACGAAGAGCGGTGCCACCACGACCTTCAGCTTCTTGCCCATGCGGTCGGAGATCGCGCGCAGTTCCGCCTCAATCGTCTCGACGTTCCATTCCAGGATCTTTTCGAGATCCGGCTGGACGGTGTTGAGGATCTCCAGGATCTCTTCCGGCGTCGACTTGATCTTGGCGAAGTCGGACGGCTGCAGGCCGAGATCGGATTTCAGCAGGAAGCTGGCGAGATCGGGTAGCTCGCCAAGCTTGGAAATGCGCGTCTGCGACAGGCGTAGACCCGCCATCAGACGATCGTTTTCCATCGCCCAGGTCAGCACGCGCGCCTGGAACTCCTCTTCGGAGAGTTTTTCACGGATCCAGCGGCCGTTCAGCCAGTCGAGCTTCTGGATGTCGAAGATCGCGCCTGCTTTGGAGAGGTTTTCCGGATCGAACTTTTCCGACAATTCTTCCATCGTCAGCAGCTCTTCGCCCTCGGCGATCTGCATGAAGAACAGGCCGAGGAAATTCATCAGAGCTTCCGGGATATAACCGAGCGCGGAATAGTAGGAGATCGAGGTCGGGTTCTTGCGCTTCGACAGCTTCGACTTGTCGGCATTGCGCATCAGCGACAGATGCATGAAGACCGGCTGGTCCCAGCCGAAATAGCGATAGAGCAGGATGTGCTTCGGCACCGAAGCCAGCCATTCCTCGCCGCGCGCCACGTGGGTGATCTTCATCAGATGGTCGTCGATGACGTTGGCCATGTGATAGGTCGGCATGCCGTCGGCCTTGATCAGGACCTGCATGTCGACGGAATCCCACGGAATGGACACATCGCCATAGACGCCGTCGGTAAAGTCGCAGGAGCCCTCTGTCGGGATCTTCATGCGGATGACCGAGGCTTCGCCCGCCGCCATGCGTGACGTCACCTCTTCTGCCGTCAGGTTGAGGCATTGGCCATCATATTTTGGCGGCTTGCCGGCGGCGCGCTGCGCCTCGCGCATCTGCTCCAGCCGCGCGGGCGTGCAGAAACAGCGGAAGGCATGGCCATTGTCCAGCAGCTCCTGTGCATAGGGCTGGTACATCGGCTTGCGGTCGGACTGGCGATAAGGGCCGTAGGGGCCGCCGATATCGGGGCCTTCGTTCCATTCCAGCCCGCACCATTTCAGCGCGTCCAGCACCTTCGTCTCGAATTCCGGGGTCGAGCGCGTCGCATCGGTATCTTCGATGCGCAGGATGAACTCGCCACCGTGCTTCTTGGCGAAGAGGTAGTTGAAGAGAGCGATATAAGCGGTGCCGACATGCGGCTCGCCGGTCGGCGAGGGAGCGATGCGGACGCGGACGCCGGAAGCTGTCCCGGAATTTGTCATTGTATGTGCCCGTCAATGAATGCCGGACTGCTTTCACGGGAAAGCAAGGTTCGGCCGGAAGGATGCAGATATCTTCATCGGCAAACCGGCCGAAAAAGGGCATTCGCCCGCACCATTCGCCGATCGTCCGTTCGGCTGGCCTTAGGCCATATTCAACCGGGCGCGTCAAGAAAAACCGCGTCCGCAACGGCTTGCCGACGTTTGAGAGGGTGCGCCGGTTGCGGCGCGCCCTCCCGCATCAGCCTCAATGCGCGCCTTCGCGTTTCCGCTTGCGGGCGTTGCGTGCGAACATGTTCAGCACCTCGACCAGCGCCGAGAAGGCCATGGCGGCGTAGACGTAGCCCTTCGGCACGTGGAAGCCCATGCCCTCGGCGATCAGCGTCGTGCCGATCATCAGCAGGAAGGCGAGCGCCAGCATGACGATCGTCGGATTTCTCTCGATGAAGTTGGCGAGCGGGGTCGCGGCAACCAGCATTACGGTGACGGCGGCGATGACTGCGATCACCATGATCGGCAGATGCGGCGTCATGCCGACGGCGGTGATGATGCTGTCGACGGAGAAGACCAGGTCAAGCAGCAGGATCTGGCCGATCGCCGATGCAAAGCCCGTCGTGACGGACTTCGCGATGAAATCCTCCTGATGATCCACCGGGTCGACCGTGTGGTGAATTTCCTTGGTGGCTTTCCAGACGAGGAACAGGCCGCCGGCGATAAGGATGAGATCCTTCCAGGAGAAGCCGTGCCCGAAGGCCGTAAACAGCGGTTCGGTCAGCTGGACGATCCAGGCGACGGTGCCGAGCAGCGCCAGGCGCATGACGAGGGCAAGGCCGATGCCGATCCGGCGGGCTTTCTCGCGATGCTCGGGCGGCAGTTTGTTGGTGAGAATGGAAATGAAGATCAGGTTGTCGATCCCGAGAACGACTTCCATCACCACCAGTGTGATGAGCGCCACCCAGGCGGCCGGGTCCTGAATGAGCGTCATGAGTTCCTGCATTAGCTTATATCCCCTTGCGTCACCGATGACGCCCGCAATGTAGTGTCCGCGGCCCGCCGCACAAGCGCCGCAAGGGGATATACGAAATCGATGTGACTTTTATTCCCTGATAGGTAGCCAGATTTCAGTGACGCCCATTCCAGTATAGGGATCGAAGCGCTCGTCGTAACGTTCGAACATGTCAGGTGTCTCGCCATGTTCCAGGCCCGACGTTGGCCACCATGTGCCGAAAATCCGGTGCATGGTCAGGGAAATGCCGGAGACATGGCCGCGATGGGTGAAGACGGCGTAGCGCTGTCCCGGAAGCTTGAGCGTCGTAAAATCCGCGGGCAGGTCGCCGGCATCGGAAATTTCGGCTGCGGCTATGTAGCGGAATTTCTCCTCCTCGCCGATATGCCGGCAGATGCCATAGGCGACATTGCCTTTCTGGCCGGGAATATGCCCGAAATGGGTATTGAACTTCTGCCAAAGCGAGGGGATGGCGGCATTGTCGCCATAAGGGTAGGTCTCCTGCAGGCCGGCAAAGAGCATTGGTTGAAGAGTCTCGAAACGGGGTGGTTCGAGATCGTTGAGGTGGTCGGTATCCATTCGGATCGGCTCCAATAAAACAAGGTTACGGGCGTGTCCCTGTCTGCGCACAGCATCCGGCGTCATGCCGAACTGCTCGCGGAAGGCACGGGTGAAAGCTTCGTGCGAGCCGTAGCCCGCGCAAAGCGCAACCTCGAGAATGGTGGATGAGCCGGTGACCAATGCGGGCACGGCGCGGCTGAGGCGCCGTCCTCTCATGTAGCTGCTGATCGAGTGGCCGGTGACGAGCCCGAAGACGCGCGACAGATGGTAGCGCGACAATCCGGCTGCGTCTGATATCTCTTCCAGCGATATATCGCTTTCGAAATGGCTCTCTATGAACCAGATCGCCCGTGCGATGGCGTTCATCATCATTCCCCTGGTTGCGGCTCCTTCATTAGAGAAAAGCCGGCAGCCGGGTTTGATCGTCCTTGCGGAGTTTTGGCCGAAGGGGAGCGGCAGTCAAGGATACGGGGTTAGGCAGTCTCGCGCCGGCGCACGCCGTAGGCTGCCATGAAGACCTTGATCGCACCGCGGATGACGCGGTCGATTTCCTCGCGAGTCGGCGGTTCTTCCATGCTGCCGAACAGACGGAGCTTGAAGAAGCTGCCGCTGGCAAGATCGAGAAACTGGCCGGCGGCAAGATCGATGTCGTCGATCTCGAGTCGGCCTCCGGCGATATGCTGTTCCAAAAAGTCGCGCATGATGGTGCGCAGGTTTACCGGGCCTTTGAAGAAGCGTTGACAGAGCACCGGCATGCGGTCGCGAACGCCGAGAACGGTGCGCATCGCGCTGATGACCTTTTCATCGGTCATGTGGGTGACGAAGCTTATCCCGAATTCGTACAGGCCGGATTCGGGGTCGTCATGCTCGGCAAGCGCCGTGCGCACGGCCGCCATGAAAGCGGCGCGCTCGTTCTCGATCATCGCCGAAAACAGCTCTTCCTTGTTGGTGAAATAGACGTAGAGCGTTCCCTTGGAGACTCCGGCCTCACGCGTCACGTCGTTCATACTGGCGGCGTCGAAACCCATCTTCATGAAGACACGTTTGGCGCCGGCGAGGATTTGCTGGCGTTTTGCCGGATCTTCGCCAGCGGCAAATCGGCCTCCTCCAACGGGTGGGCTGAAGACGGCGGCATGGTCGGGCTTTAGCGTCATATCTCCTTAACCGTGTTCACGGTTTCGTGCTTTCTTTAAAGAAATCGAACCGATTGGTTCTATACATCTTGATATGACGATAAAACAGGTTTATGTCAACTGAACCGAACCGTTCAGTTCGATTATTACTCCAAGATCGGTAAAGTGGCCATGTCGAGCAACCAGAAGAGCAACGTCGCGCGTATCGTCAGCGAAAACGCCGAAGCCGAAGAGGTAAAGGTCACGGTCGTTGCCGAGGCTCCGACGGCGGAAGCGCTGGAAAAGCCGGCTGCTCCCGCGCAGTCGGCGCCGGCCCAGGCCCCGGTTGCTCCCCCTGCGGCGAAGAAGCGCCGCAGCCCGGTACTGCCGATCGTCGTGCTTGCCCTGCTTGCGGGCGGCGGCTGGTATGGATACGAATGGTGGATGAACGGCCGGTTCATGGTGTCGACCGACGACGCCTATATCGAAGGCGATATCGCGACCATCTCGCCGAAGGTTACCGGCTATGTCGCGAAGGTGAATGTTGTCGCCAACCAGGAAGTCAAGGCAGGCGACGTTCTCGCCACCCTTGATAACGGCGACTACCAGAATGCCCTCGATCAGGCAAACGCCCAGATCGCGACCGAGCAGCTTTCGCTGAGCCGTATTGATGCGCAGATCGAAGGCGCCAAGGCGAGCCTTGTGCAGGCCCAGGCTCAGAAGACTGCCCTCGAAGCCACGGTGCGTGGCGCGGAAATCAAGCAGAAGCGCCAGAGCGACCTGCAGGCAAAGTCGGTCGGCACCACCGCGGATCTCGATGATGCCAACACGGCACTCGATCAGGCCAAGGCCAATCTTGCCGGCGGTGACGCCAATATCGTGGCGGCTCAGGCCAATATCGCCATCCTCGAAGCCCAACGCAGGGAAGCGGAAGGTTCCGTCCGCACGTTGGAAATCCAGCGCGACAAGGCTGCCCGCGACCTCTCCTTCACCGTGCTCAAGGCGCCCTATGACGGCATCGTCGGCAATCGTTCCGTCCAGGAAGGCGATCTGGTCTCGCCCGGCCAGCGCCTGATGGCGCTCGTTCCGGTGCGCCAGCTTTATATCGACGCCAATTTCAAGGAAACGCAGATCCAGCATCTCGTTCCAGGCTCGAAGGTCAACGTCCATGTCGATGCCTATGACGACCATCCGATCGTCGGCACCGTCGAATCGATCTCGCCGGCCTCCGGTTCGGTCTTTTCGCTGCTGCCGCCGGAAAATGCCACGGGCAACTTCACCAAGGTGATCCAGCGCGTGCCGGTGCGCATTGCGCTGCCGCAGGATGCGCTCGACAGCGGGCGTCTGCGCGCGGGCCTCAGCGTCGTCGTCGACGTCGATACCCGCACGGCACCGAACAAGTAAACCTTCGGAGCAATTCCAGCAAAAGGAAAGGCGGAGTGGTCCGATGGCCGGGAGCGCGACAGCAACAGCGGGAACGATGCCGGCGGTGCCTGCCCACGCCGCGGATCGCATGGATCCAAGGAAGCTCATCGCCTTCTTCGCGATGGTGCTCGGCATGTTCATGTCGATCCTCGACATTCAGATCGTCTCTGCTTCGCTTGCCGAAATTCAGGCCGGCCTGTCGGCCGGTTCCGACGAAATCGGCTGGGTGCAGACGGCCTATCTGATCGCTGAAGTGATCATGATCCCGCTTTCGGGAACGCTGGCGCGCATCATCTCGACGCGCTACCTCTTCGCGATCTCGGCCGCCGGCTTCACCATGGCGAGTGCGCTTGCGGCGACGGCGACGAATATCGACCAGATGATCGTCTACCGTGCCATCCAGGGTTTCATCGGCGGCGGCATGATCCCGTCGGTTTTCGCGGCCGCCTTCACAATCTTTCCGCCGTCGAAGCGCAGCATCGTCTCGCCGATTATCGGCCTGATCGCGACGCTGGCGCCGACCATCGGCCCGACCGTCGGCGGCTATCTCAGCCATGCCTTTTCCTGGCACTGGCTGTTCCTCGTCAATATCGTTCCGGGCATCATCGTCACGCTGGTTACCTGGAACTTCATCGACTTCGACAAGCCGGAACTGTCGCTCTTCAAGAAGTTCGACTGGTGGGGGCTGATCTCGATGGGCGTCTTCCTCGGCGCGCTGGAATATGTGCTCGAAGAGGGCAACTCGAACGATTGGTTCAACGACAATTCCATCGCGCTGGCTGCCGTCGCCTCCGGCGCCGCGGCCATCGTCTTCTTCTACCGCGCCTTCACGATGGAGTTTCCCGTCGTCGACCTGAAGGCTTTTGCGAACCGGAATTTCTCCTTCGGCTCGGTGTTTTCCTTCGTCATGGGCATCGGCCTCTACGGCCTTACCTATATCTATCCCGTCTATCTCGGCCGTATCCGCGGCTACGATTCGCTGATGATCGGCGAGACGATGTTCGTTTCCGGGCTCGCGATGTTCTTTACCGCGCCGATCGCCGGGAGGCTCTCGACCAAGATGGACCTGCGCCTGATGATGGTGATCGGTTTCATCAGCTTCGCGGCCGGCACATACATCATGATCCACCTGACGGCGGATTGGGATTTCTACGAGCTCTTCATCCCGCAGATCCTGCGCGGCTTCGGGCTGATGATGTGCATGGTGCCGATCAACAACATCGCGCTCGGCACGATGCCGCCGTCGCGCATCCGCGGCGCGTCCGGCCTGTTCAACCTGACCAGAAACCTTGGCGGCGCCGTCGGTCTTGCGGTCATCAACACTGTGCTCACCAGCCGGCAGGATGTGCATTACGAGCGGCTGCGGGAGAATATGGACTGGGGCAATCCGGCGGCGATCGACCAGATGAACAACATGGCCGCCAATTTCAACAGTTACGGCATGGACGGCACTTCGGTCGCGATCAAGCAGATGGTTGGCCTCGCCACTAAGCAGGCGGTCATCCTGTCCTTCAGCGATGTGTTCCTGATCCTGACCGCGCTGTTCGTTGCGATGATCCTCGGTGTCACCATGATCAAGAAACCCGCGCCGCAAGGCGGCGGAGGAGGTGACGGCGGCCACTGACCTCCGGCCCCCGTCCCTCGAAAAGGCCCTCTCCGGAGGGCCTTTTTGTTGCGGTTTTCCAGCCTCTGTGTCATCAGGTGGGCGATCGCTCATCGAATTGATGCCAGCGGCCGGCAGGACCGGAAACATAATGCGCAAATCGCCCCGCTGGTTTTTTTGATTTACGTACATCAAATTTGGCGCTAATGGTCTCGTCAGGAGGAACGATGAGGCCAACTGTTCACGATATCGCCGCTGCGGCGGGCGTCAGTCTCGCGACCGTCGACCGGGTGCTCAATCAGCGTCCTGGTGTGCGTCACGTCACACGGGAGAAGGTCGAGACCGCAATCCGCGAACTCGGTTATGTCAGGGACGTCGCCGCCGCCAATCTCGCCAAGGGTCGCACCTATCCGCTGGTCTTCATCCTGCCGGCCAGTGACAATTCTTTCATGCACGGGCTCAACGCCGAAATCCGGCAAGCCATCCTCCGCTCACCTGCCGAACGCACCGATATTCGCGCCATCGAGGTGCCTGCCTTCGATCCGGCCGCTCTCGTCGGCGTGCTCGAAGGGCTTTCCCGCGAAAAGCCTTGCGGCATCGCAATGGTTGCGACTGATGCGCCTGAGGTGCGTGCCGTCGTCGACAGGCTGGTGCATGCGGGCTTTCCCATCGTCACGTTGGTGTCCGATCTTACCGGATCGCTGCGCCATCACTACGCCGGCGTCGACAATATCGCGGCAGGCCGCACGGCGGCCCGTCTGCTCGGCCGGTTCCTCGGGCCGCGAAAGGGCAAGATCGCCGTGCTCGCCGGCTCCATGCTGGTGCGCGACCATCGCGAGCGGCTGGAAGGGTTCACTTCAGTCATGGCAGAGGAGTTTCCCGATCTTGCGATCCTTCCGGTTCTGGAAGGCCGCGACGATCCGGAGATCGCCCATATGCTCGTCGCGAAGGCACTTGGGAATGCCGACATTGTCGGCGTCTATAGTCTCGGCGCCGGCAATCGCGGCCTTATCCGGGCGCTGAAGGAGAAGGCCGTCGACCGGACGCTGACGGTCATTGCCCACGAACTGACCGCCCACACCCGAGCGGCGCTCATCGACAACACGATTGATGCGATCCTCAATCAGAATGCCGGTCACGAGGTGCGCAGCGCCATCCGGGTGCTGAAGGCCAAGGCGGACGGGCTCGCCGTCATCGAAGCGCAGGAGCGTATCCGCCTCGACATATTCCTGAAGGACAATCTGCCGTAACGGCAAGGGGAGAATGCCACATGTATCTCGGTCTCGATCTCGGAACCTCCGGCGTCAAGGCGATGCTGATCGACGGCGACCAGAAGATCGTCGGTTCGGCCAACGGTGCTCTCGACGTCTCGCGCCCGCATTCCGGCTGGTCGGAACAGGAACCGGCTCACTGGGTGCGCGCGACCGAGGAGGCCGTCGCCGGCCTCAAGGCGAAACATCCAAAGGAATTTGCCGCAGTCAAGGGCATCGGCCTTTCCGGCCAGATGCACGGCGCCACGCTGATCGATGCGAGCGACAAGGTATTGCGGCCCTGCATTCTCTGGAACGATACACGCAGCCACGTCGAAGCCGCCGCACTCGACGCCGACCCGCGTTTCCGGGCGCTGACCGGCAATATCGTGTTTCCCGGCTTTACGGCGCCCAAGCTCGCCTGGGTCAGGAAGCATGAGCCTGAGATTTTCGCGAAGGTCGCCAAGGTGCTGCTGCCGAAGGATTATCTGCGTCTCTGGCTGACCGGCGAATATATTTCCGAAATGTCGGATTCGGCAGGCACCTCCTGGCTCGATACCGGCAAGCGCGGCTGGTCGTCCGAACTGCTTGCCGCCACCGGCCTTTCCAGGGAGCAGATGCCGGCGCTTGTCGAAGGGACCGATCAGGCCGGCAGACTGCGGTCCGAACTCGCGGCCCAGTGGGGCATATCAGGCTCGGTCGTCGTTGCCGGCGGCGCGGGCGATAATGCAGCCTCGGCCTGCGGCATGGGCACGGTCAGCGATGGCGCGGCCTTCGTCTCGCTCGGCACCTCGGGCGTGCTTTTTGCCGCCAACGGCTCCTATCTGCCGAAGCCGGAAAGCGCCGTGCATGCCTTCTGCCATGCGCTGCCGAACACCTGGCATCAGATGGGCGTCATCCTCTCGGCCACCGATGCGCTCAACTGGCATTCCGGTGTGACCGGCAAATCGGCCGCCGATCTCACAGGCGAACTCGGTGAGACGCTGAAGGCGCCTTCCGGCGTCACCTTCCTGCCCTATCTCTCCGGCGAGCGCACTCCGCACAATGACGCCGTCATCCGCGGCGCCTTCATCGGCCTCGGACATGAGAGCAGCCGCGTCGTTCTCACCCAGGCCGTTCTGGAGGGTGTGGCGTTCGCCATCCGCGACAATCTCGAAGCGTTGCGTTCGGCCGGCACCGGCATCTCCCGCGTGACAGCAATCGGCGGCGGTTCGCGATCGCACTACTGGCTGGCATCGATCGCCACCGCGCTCGGCGTTCCCGTCGACCTGCCGGCCGACGGCGATTTTGGCGCGGCCTTCGGCGCCGCCCGTCTCGGCCTGATCGCGGCGACGGGTGCGGATCCGATCGCCGTCTGCACGCCGCCGATGACGGCAGGCTCGATCGAACCGGTCGCGGCGCTGAAGGGCGCTTACGAGGACGCCTACAAGCGCTATCGCGCGCTCTATCCGGCGATCAAGTCGCTGGCGCATTGAGAACTGGAGCCGGCGGCCCCCTCATCCGCCTGCCGGCACCTTCTCCTCGAGGGGAGAAGAGACTCGCTGCAGCGCCTCATTCCCCTTCTCCCTCGGGAGAAGGTGGCCCGAAGGGTCGGATGAGGGGGCTGGTGGCGCGAACGATAAGACTGAACGACGAACCCAAGGAGACCCCAACATGAGCACCGGATTTTTCGGCGATATCCAGAAGATCAAATATGAGGGCCCGGACAGCACCAATTCGCTGGCCTTCCGCTATTACCAGCCGGACGAGATCGTCCTCGGCAAGCGCATGGAAGACCATCTGCGTTTTGCGGTAGCCTACTGGCACACCTTCACCTGGCCGGGCGGCGATCCCTTCGGCGGCCAGACCTTCCTGCGTCCCTGGTTCGAAGATACGATGAAGGCGGCCAAGCTCAAGGCCGATGTCGCTTTTGAATTCTTCTCGCTGCTCGGTGCCCCCTACTACTGCTTCCATGACGCCGATGTGCGCCCGGAAGGCAAGAACTTTGCCGAGAACACCAAGAACCTGAACGAGATCGTCGATTATTTCGCCGAAAAGCAGGCTGCCACCGGCACCAAGCTGCTCTGGGGTACGGCGAACCTGTTCTCCAACCGCCGCTACATGTCGGGTGCGGCGACCAACCCCGATCCAGACGTCTTTGCTTTCGCAGCCGCGACGGTCAAGACCTGCATCGACGCCACGCAGAAGCTCGGCGGCGAGAACTACGTGCTCTGGGGCGGACGCGAAGGTTACGAGACGCTGCTCAACACCGATCTCAAGCGCGAGCTCGACCAGCTCGGCCGCTTTCTCAACCTCGTCGTCGAATACAAGCACAAGATCGGCTTCAAGGGCACCATACTGATCGAGCCGAAGCCGCAGGAGCCGACCAAGCACCAGTATGATTATGACGTCGCGACCGTCTACGGCTTCCTCAAGAAGCACGGTCTCGAAAACGAGGTGAAGGTCAATATCGAGCAGGGCCATGCAATCCTTGCCGGCCACTCCTTCGAGCACGAGCTGGCGCTTGCCAATGCGCTCGGCATCTTCGGCTCGATCGACATGAACCGCAACGACTACCAGTCCGGCTGGGACACCGACCAGTTCCCGAACAATGTTCCGGAAATGGCGCTTGCCTATTACCACGTTCTGGCAGGCGGCGGCTTCAAGACCGGCGGCACCAACTTCGACGCGAAGCTGCGCCGCCAGTCACTCGACCCGGCAGACCTCTTGATCGGTCATATCGGCGGCATGGATTGCTGCGCCCGCGGCCTGAAGGCGGCTGCCAAGATGATCGAGGACAAGGCTCTGTCGCAGCCGCTCGCCGACCGCTACGCCGGTTGGGAAACGGCCGAGGCGCAGAAGCTCTTCCGCGGCGAGTATTCGCTGGATGAGATCACCAACTGGGTCGAGAGCAAGGACGTCAACCCGCAACCGAAATCCGGCAAGCAGGAACTGCTCGAAAACATCGTCAACCGTTACGTCTGATAAAGCGCGCCGGCGGCCAGCGGTCGCCGGCGCCACCCTCCTGGATTATTCTCCGTTCAGCGCTTCAACCAGTTGCGCGACGGTGCGGAGACGGAGTTTCGCACCACGAGATCCGGCCTCAGCAGGATCTCCGTCTCGGCCGGCTGGCCGTCGGACAGAAGTTCCAATAGCAGCGCCATCGCCTGCTTGCCGATCGCCGTTCTCGGCTGGCGGATCGTCGTCAGCGACGGCGATATGAAGACCGCCTGCGGCACGTCGTCGAAGCCGGTTACTGAGAAATCCCGCGGAATATCATAGCCTCGCGCGCCGAGCCCGATCATGACGCCGATCGCCGTCTGGTCGTTCACGCACATGAAGGCTGTGGGAAGCGTGTCGCGCATGAAAAGCTGCTCGACCGCATGCCGTCCGCTTTCGATCGTGCCGTCGCCCTCGAGCACGATCCGCAAGTCGGGCGGAACGCCGGCAGCGTCAAGACCAGCGTCGTACCCCATGCGGCGCCTGGTATAGGCGAGCCGGGTGCGGGAATCGCCGATGAAGGCGATCTTGCGATGGCCTTCGGCCAGCAGCAGGTCCACCGCTTTCCGAGCGCCTTCGGTATCGTCGACACCGACATAGGGAATGCCGCCGTTGAAGACCGGTTCGAAAACCCCGACGCTCGGCGGCAGCCGCGCCGTCATGGTCTGGTGACCGAAAGGCAGGATGCCAGTGAAGAGGATCAGCCCGGCCGCCTGGTTGGAGTTGAAGAATTTCAGATATTCCAGGCCGCGCTGGGCATCATTCTGGGTGTGGCCGATCAGGACGCCGTAGCCGTGGGCGCGGGCCTCGTTCTCCAGTCCGACGAGAATATTGGAAAAATTGGGATCGCCGATATCGGGCGCCACCACCAGGATCATGTTGGAGCGGCCGAGCCGCAGGCTGCGCGCCATGGCATTGGTCGTATAGCCGGTGATGGCGATCGCCTGGTTGACTTTGAGCCGTGTCGAGTTGGCGACCTTCTCCGGCGTGTGGATCGCCCGGGAAACCGTCGCGATGGAAACCTCTGCGATCCGGGCGACGTCTTCGATTGTTGCGGGCGTGGAATTCGACACTGGGCTCTGCCTTAAGGCTGTCTTCGCCGCGACACTACACAGACTTGTCGAGAGGTCAAAGGCAAGCGTCAACTCATCTGTGTTAATCCACGATGTAAACCTTTACATGCCCGATGTAAAGGTTTACATAAGGCTCGAAGCGGACGGGAGCCGCATGCGCGTGCCTGTTTGAGAGCCTGAGGCGGTTTTCAGAAGGAAAATGTGCGCTAGTTCAAAACGGAGCGTTGCCGGAGTGCGGCGCTCTAGGGGGAGGGCATAATGACCGTGGAGATCGCCGACACCGCAACCGTGGTGCTGTCCGCCAGGCGCATATGCAAATCCTTCAGCGGCGTGCAGGTCCTCTTCAGCGTCAACTTCGATCTCCGCGCCGGCGAAATCCATGCGCTCATGGGCGAAAACGGCGCCGGCAAATCGACGCTCGTCAAGGTGCTTTCAGGTTTCGAACAGCCGAGTTCCGGCGAAATCCTGCTCGACGGCAAGCCTGTGGTGCTGCCGCCGAATGGTGCCGCGGAAGCGCTCGGCATTGTCATCATCCATCAGGAATTCAACCTCGCCGACCATCTGACCGTGACGGAGAGTCTTTTCCTCGGTCGCGAAGTCACGCATCTCGGCGTGCTCGACCGCAAATATATGCGCGCCGAGACGCGCAAGGTTCTCGACGTGCTCGGTTCGCATGTCGATGAGAATGCTTTGATCAGCACGCTTTCCATCGCCGACAAGCAAATGGTCGAGATCGCCAAGGCGATCAGCCGCGATGCGCGCGTCGTGTTCATGGATGAGCCGACCGCCGTGTTGTCGCGGGAAGAGACCAATATGCTGTTCAAGCAGGTCCGCAAGCTGCGCGACCAAGGCACGAGCTTCGTCTTCGTGTCCCACAAGCTCGACGAGGTGATGGAGCTGACCGATCGGGTGACGGTGCTCCGCGACGGCCAGTGGATCAAGACGTCGCCGACCTCCATTCTCGACGGGGAATCGATCGCACAGCTGATGGTCGGCCGCGAACTTTCCAGCCTCTATCCCGCCAAAGTCGAACCCGATGTCGACGAGGAGGTCGTCCTCAGCATCGCCTCGGTTTCAACAGGCTATGTCAGGGATGCGAGCTTCGAAGTGCGCAAGGGCGAGATCATCGGTTTTTCCGGCCTGATCGGCTCCGGCCGTACCGAGTTGATGGAGGCGATTGCCGGACTGCGGCCCCGCCTCGAGGGCGAGGTGGTCATCAAGGGGCAAGCGGTCCCCTCCGGCGATGTGCATGCGGCCAATCGCTGCGGTCTTGCCTATATGACCAAGGACCGCAAGTCGAAGGGTCTGCTGCTGCGCTCCGGCATGGCGACCAATCTGACGCTGCAATCGCTCGGAAGACATTCGCGCCACGGCTATCTCAGCCCGAACAGCGAGGCGGCCGCACTGGCGAAAGCCAAGCGCCGCTTCGACATCAGGGTTCGCGACACCAACATCGTCGCCGGCCGCATGTCGGGCGGAAACCAGCAGAAGCTGCTGCTCGCCAAGGTCATGGAGACCGATCCTGACATCATCATCATCGACGAGCCGACGCGCGGCATCGATGTCGGCACCAAGCAGCAGATCTATCATTTCATTTCGGCGCTCGCCCGGGACGGCCGGTCAATCATCGTCGTTTCGTCGGAAATGCCCGAAGTCATCGGGCTCTGCACGAGAGTGGCCGTGATGCGCGAAGGACGAATCGTCGGCGTGCTCGAGGGCGACGAGATTTCCGAGCAGGAGATCATGCGTTACGCCGCCGGGCTCAAAAAGAAGGTGGCTGCGTGAGGGCGGAGCGAGACTTCGCCGACGCGCACATTAGATAGGATGCCCAGGCGAACTGGGACGGGAGGTTGGTTTTGGATATGAGCGCTAACGAGGAGACCAGGGCGATCCGGCGCAGGTCCTGGCGTGACGTTGATCTGCGCGCGGTTGCACCGTTTGCCGCCTTGGCCTTGCTCCTGATTGTCGGCGCACTGGTCAACCCGAATTTCATCGGCATCACCAATCTTGCCAACGTCGCGACACGCTGCGCGTTCATCGCCATTATCGCGGTCGGCGCCACCTTCGTGATCTCGGCCGGAGATCTCGACCTTTCCGTCGGCTCGATGGTCGCCTTCGTCGCCAGCCTGATGATCCTGCTCATCAATTCGGGCGTCATTGCCGATCCGGTGCTGATGCTGACGGCCGCCGTGATGTTTACCGTGATTGCGGGGGCTCTTTGCGGCCTCGCAAACGGCCTCATCACCACCGTCGGCAAGATCGAGCCTTTCATCGCCACACTCGGCACAATGGGCATTTATCGCGGCCTGACCACCTGGCTGTCGCAGGGCGGCGCGATCACCTTGCGCTCGAGTGAAATCCAGACGCTCTACCGTCCGGCCTATTTCGGCAATATTCTTGGTATTCCCGTGCCGATCGTGGTGATCCTCGTCGTCACCGCGATTGCAGCCTTCATCCTCTACCGCACCCGTTACGGCCGCCATGTCGTGGCTGTCGGTTCGAACAGTGACGTCGCGCGCTATTCGGGCATTGCCGTCAACCGCGTGCGCACCATTGCCTTCGTCATCCAGGGCCTCTGTGTGGCGATTGCCGTGCTGCTCTATGTGCCGCGTCTCGGATCCACCTCGGCAACGACCGGCATCCTGTGGGAGCTGCAGGCCATTACCGCCGTCGTCGTCGGCGGCACGGCTCTCAAGGGTGGCGCAGGCCGGGTCTGGGGCACCATCTGCGGCGCCTTCATTCTCGAACTCGTCGGCAACATCATGCTGCTTTCGAACTTCATCAGCGAATATCTCATCGGCGCGATCCAGGGTGCAATCATCATCATCGCCATGCTGGTGCAGCGGTCGCTGGTTCGCAAATCCTAAGGCAAAGAACTTCTCGGATTGGCCGGGCTTGACAGGGCACCCGGCTCGGATTGGACAAGTCCCTGATATTTTTGGGAGGAAATAGCATGCGCAAGCTCATGTTGGGTCTGGCGGTTGCGGGGGTGGCTTTTGCCGGTGCAGCCTATGCCCAGGACAAGAACTACACGATCGGTGTGTCCATTCCGGCCGCCGATCACGGCTGGACCTCCGGCGTCGTGTTCCATGCCGAGCGTATCGCCAAGAAGCTGATGGCGGAACATCCGGGCCTGAACGTCATCGTCAAGACCTCGCCGGATGCCGCGACGCAGGCAAACGCCGTGCAGGACCTCGATACGCAAGGCATCGATGCACTCGTCATCCTGCCGTCGGATCCGGATCCGCTCGTCAACGCCATCAAGGAGGTCAAGGACAAGGGCAAGTTCGTCGCGCTTGTCGACCGCGCGCCGTCGAATAACGACAATTCCGTGCGCGATCTTTACGTTGCCGGCAACAACCCTGCACTCGGTGAAGTCGCTGGCAAATATATTGCCGAAAAGACGCCGGAAGCCGAAGTTGTCGTTATCCGCGGTCTGCCGATCCCGATCGATCAGCAGCGCCAGGACGGCTTCGACAAGGGTATTGCCGGCTCCAAGGTCAAGGTTCTCGACCGCCAGTATGGCAACTGGAACCGCGACGACGCCTTCAAGGTGATGCAGGACTATCTGACGAAGTACCCGAAGATCGACGTCGTCTGGTGCCAGGACGATGATATGGCCGTCGGCGTTCTTCAGGCGATCGAGCAGGCCAAGCGCACCGACATTCAGTATGTCGTCGCCGGCGCCGGCTCCAAGGACATGGTCAAGAAGGTCATGGATGGCGACAAGCTGATCCCGGTCGACGTTCTCTATCCGCCGGCGATGGTCGGTACGGCAATGGAGTTGACGGCGGCGGCGCTCTACGACCAGGTTCCCGTTCACGGCAACTACATCCTCGACGCGACGCTCGTCACCAAGGAGAATGCCAAGAACTTCTACTTCCCGGATTCTCCGTTCTGATCACCCGGTCAAGAGGGTGCGCCCATTCGCAAGGATGGGCGCATTTTTATGCCTCACGTGGCGGACGGCGAAATGCTGCACGTACCTCTTGCCCGCCACGGCCCATCATGATTAGGTCGCAGCCATACCGCATCTGGCCTCGCGCCAAATCCGGCGGCAAGTGCGAGGAGGCACCTTGCCCCCGCCGAAATGCGTGCTACAAGTTCTTCAGAAACGTTTACGGTCGATATTCAGGGAGGAATCTGACATGAAGACGATCAAGGGCCCGGGCCTTTTCCTTGGCCAGTTCGCGGGCGATACCGCGCCTTTCAATTCCTGGGACGCGATCACCAAATGGGCGGCCGACATCGGTTACAAGGGCGTTCAGGTTCCGACCTGGGCGAGCCAGCTGATCGATCTGAAGAAGGCCGCGACCTCCAAGGATTATTGCGACGAGTTCGCCGGCAAGGCTCGTGAAAACGGCATCGAAATCACCGAGCTTTCGACCCATCTGCAAGGTCAGCTGGTTGCCGTTCACCCCGCCTATGACGAAGCATTCGACGGCTTTGCGGCGCCCGAGGTGCGCGGCAATCCGAAAGCCCGTCAGGAATGGGCGGTCGAGCAGGTCAAGATGGCGCTGACCGCATCGAAAAATCTCGGCCTCAAGGCGCATGCGACCTTCTCCGGCGCGCTTGCCTGGCCTTTCATCTATCCCTGGCCGCAGCGTCCCGCCGGTCTGGTGGAGACCGCCTTCGACGAGCTTGCCCGCCGCTGGACGCCGATCCTCAACCATGCCGATGAGAACGGCATCGATGTCTGCTACGAGATCCATCCGGGCGAGGACCTGCATGACGGCATCACCTTCGAGATGTTCCTGGAGCGGGTGAAGAACCATCCGCGCGCCAACATGCTCTACGATCCCTCGCATTACATCCTGCAATGCCTCGACTATCTCGAGAACATCGACATCTACAAGGACCGCATCAAGATGTTCCACGTCAAGGATGCTGAGTTCAATCCGACCGGGCGCCAGGGCGTCTACGGTGGCTATCAGGGCTGGGTGGAACGCGCCGGTCGCTTCCGATCGCTCGGTGACGGTCAGGTCGATTTCGGTGCGGTCTTCTCGAAGATGACGGCCAATAATTTCGATGGCTGGGCCGTGGTCGAATGGGAATGCGCGCTGAAGCATCCTGAGGACGGCGCCCGCGAGGGGGCGGAATTCGTTGCCGCGCATATCATCCGCGTCACGGAAAAGGCCTTCGACGATTTTGCCGGTAGCGGCACCGATCAGGCGGCCAATCGGCGGATGCTCGGACTTTAAATGAAAGGCGTGCCGTGAGGCTGCCCCTCACCCTAACCCTCTCCCCGTTTTGACGGGGAGAGGGGATTTGCCACACCGGGCGACGGAGTTGGCATCGACGTCGCCGCATATGCCTTCTCCCCGCGAGCGGGGAGAAGGTGGCGGCAGCCGGATGAGGGGCGCGCATCCGCACCAGGTTCAATTTCAGGAGGAATCAATGGCAATCGAAGCTTCATCGGAACAGACCCGCGAGCCGCGCATCCGGCTTGGCATGGTGGGCGGCGGCGCGGGCGCGTTCATCGGTGCGGTGCACCGCATTGCGGCGCGCATCGACGATCAGTACGATCTTATTGCCGGCGCGCTGTCGTCGACGCCTGAGAAGGCGGTTCAGTCCGGCCGCGATCTTGGCCTCGACCCGTCGCGGACCTATTCCAGCTACCGCGAGATGGCGATCCGTGAGGCGAAGCTGAAGAACGGCATCGAGGCAGTGGCGATCGTCACCCCGAACCACGTGCATTACGACGCGGCCAAGGAATTTCTGAAACGCGGCATCCATGTCATCTGCGACAAGCCGCTGACATCGAACCTTGCCGATGCGAAGAAGCTGAAAAAGGTGGCCGACGAGAGCGGCGCCCTGTTCGTGTTGACGCATAATTACACCGGCTATCCGATGGTTCGTCAGGCGCGCGAGATGATCGCGAACGGCGAACTTGGCGATATCAGAGTGGTCCAGGCCGAATATCCGCAGGATTGGCTGACGGAAGCGGTCGAGCAGACCGGCCAGAAACAGGCTGCCTGGCGCACCGATCCGGCGCAGTCCGGCGTCGGCGGGTCCACAGGCGATATCGGCACGCATGCGTATAATCTCGCCTCCTTCATCACCGGGCTGGAACTCGACAGCCTGGCCGCCGATCTCGACAGTTTCGTTCCCGGCCGCCGGCTGGATGATAATGCCCATGTCATGCTGCGCTTCAAGGCGAAGGGTTCGGAGAAGCCGGCCAAGGGCATGCTCTGGTGCAGCCAGGTGGCGCCCGGCCATGAAAACGGCCTGATGGTCCGCGTTTACGGCACCAAGGGCGGCCTGGAATGGACCCAGAAGGACCCGAACTACCTCTGGTACACGCCGTTCGGCGAGCCGAAGCGGCTGATCACCCGCGGCGGCGCCGGCGCCGGCGCAGCGGCCGGTCGTGTCTCGCGCGTGCCGTCGGGGCATCCGGAAGGTTACCTCGAGGCGTTCGCGACGATTTATACGGAAGCTGCGCATGCGATCAACGCCCGCAAGAAGGGCAAGGACGTGGACAAGGCAGTGGTCTACCCGACAGTCGACGACGGCGTGAAGGGCGTGGCCTTCGTCGAGGCCTGCGTTGCCTCGTCCAAGAAGAACGGCGCTTGGGTGAAACTCTAAGCTTTGGCAATCGGCGCCTCAGATGGCGCGGACCGCAAGAAATGCCGAGGCAGTCTTGCCGCCTCGGTTGTCCGCCATGTGTCAGGCCGCAGCGCGGTTGCGCTTCATGAGCGCGTCGACGCTGAGCGGCCCGGCGCCTGCCGCCACCAAATAGAGAAACACGAAGCAGAACAGGATCGCGGCGACGCCGCCGTTCTGCGCGGGATAAAAGCTCTTTCCGGCATGGCCGATGAAATAGGCGAAAGCCATCAGGCCCGAGAGCACGAAGGCTGCGATGCGCGTCTGGAATCCCACCAGGACGAGGAGGCCGAGAGTGAGTTCGATCAATCCGGCAATCCAGGAGAGCGAGCCCATCGGCGGCACGCTTGCCGCTGCCGGAAAGTGCAAAATCTTCTGCGTTCCGTAGCTGAAAAGCACGAGCGACGAGACGATGCGCAGCAGGCTCAGCAGATGCGGCTGCAGCAGATAGATCGAAGACAGCATTAGATTCCTTTCATGCTTGCGAATGTCACCGCTGTGTAGTGATCATCGCCCCTGCAGCAAATCACGACTGCTGACATTCGCGTTATGAGAGCAATCGGAGGCGAAAAATGCTGCAGGTCGAGGCGGCTGGCCTGCGCCGCCGCCGCTCCGCCGCCCATACTGTAACGTTGCAGTTTTCTCCTGCCGGGCCTGTACTTTGCTTGCCGGCTTGGCTAAATCCGAGCCCCACGATCAATTCAGATGCTGAGAGACAGGATTAACAGATGATCGATGCGAAGACGCTTGCAAGCCGCTTTCCCGGTGATTTCACCTTCGGCGTTGCCACCGCCGCCTTTCAGATCGAAGGCGCCGGCAAGGCCGATGGCCGCAAGCCGTCCATCTGGGATGCTTTCTGCAACATGCCTGGCCGCGTCTACAATCGCGACAACGGCGACGTTGCCTGCGACCACTATAACCGCCTGGAGCAGGACCTCGATCTCATCAAGGATATGGGTGTCGAAGCCTATCGTTTTTCCATTGCCTGGCCGCGCATCATTCCCGAGGGCGCGGGCCCGGTGAACGAGGCGGGCCTCGATTTCTATGATCGGCTGGTTGACGGCTGCAAGGCGCGCGGGATCAAGACCTTCGCGACGCTCTACCATTGGGACCTGCCTCTGCTGCTCGCGGGCGACGGCGGCTGGACGGCGCGCTCGACCGCTTATGCCTTTCAGCGTTACGCCAAGACGGTGATGACCCGCCTCGGCGATCGTCTCGACAGGGTGGCGACCTTCAACGAGCCCTGGTGCATCGTTTGGCTGAGCCACCTCTACGGTATCCATGCTCCGGGTGAGCGCAATATGCAGGCTGCCCTTCACGCCATGCATTACATGAACCTCGCCCATGGCCTCGGCGTCGAGGCAATCCGTTCGGAAGCTCCCAATGTGCCGGTCGGGCTCGTGCTCAACGCCGCCTCGATCATCCCGGGCTCTGACAGCCCGGCCGATCTGGCAGCCGCCGAACGGGCGCATCAGTTCCACAACGGCGCCTTCTTCGATCCCGTCTTCAAGGGCGAATATCCGAAGGAATTCGTCGAGGCGCTCGGTGACCGCATGCCCGTCATCGAAGACGGCGATCTGGAGCTGATCAGCCAGAAGCTCGACTGGTGGGGCCTGAATTACTACACGCCCGAGCGCGTCGTCGACGATGCCGAACGAAAAGGCGATTTCCCCTGGACGATGAAAGCTCCGCCGGCAAGTGACGTCAAGACCGATATCGGCTGGGAAATCTATGCGCCGGGCTTGAAGCTCCTGGTCGAGAACCTCTATCGCCGCTATGACCTGCCGGAATGCTACATCACCGAGAACGGCGCCTGCGACAATACCGGTGTCGTCGGGGGCGAGGTCGATGATACGATGCGCCTCGATTATCTCGGCGATCATCTCGACGTCGTGGCCGACCTCATCAAGGACGGCTACCCCATGCGCGGCTATTTTGCCTGGAGCCTGATGGACAACTTCGAATGGGCCGAAGGCTATCGCATGCGCTTCGGTCTCGTCCATGTCGATTATGAGACGCAGCGGCGCACGGTGAAGAAGAGCGGCAAATGGTATCGCGAACTGGCGGCTGAATTTCCGAAAGGCAATCACACGCCGGCTCAGCATAGCAAACTCAAAAAATAGACCAGCGGAAAGCTGCAACAGGCGGTTGCTTAAACGTTTCTGAACCCTTGACTGGCAAACTCCGCTGGTCAGGGAGCCGGAATGCAAATACTCGAAAAATTGCAGGGCAGGGGATCGGGCATAGGCCGTCACATCACCGTCACGGGTGTGCTGTTCTCCTTTGCTGTCATCGTCGCCGTCGCCACCATCATGGTGTTGACGGCTATCGAACGCGTGGCTGAGAACGCCAATGTGCTTGATGACGAGCGCTCGCGCGAAACGACGATCGGCGCGTTGAAGACCTTCGAGGATCAGCTCGGTGCGACTCTCGACGATTACGCCGCCTGGGACGACGCCGCCGCCAACGTCTATGCGGCCGATGGCATGGCATGGACGGTCAGCAACTACGGCGAAATGTCGGTCAACAGCTCGCTGTTCGACATGGCGATTGTGATCGATGATGCGAAGAATCCAATCATCGCCTATCGCGACGGCAAGCCGATGGAGGAGCCGCTCGCGGATTTCTTCTCGCCGTCGCTCTGGAAATTGCTCGACGCGGTGAAGGCGGCCGGCCCGGCCGATACTCCGCAGGCGGTTGGTTTCGTCACCACCAAACGCGGCATTGCCGCTGTCGGCGTGGCATTGGTGCGGAAGAAATCCGGCGCGCTTGATGCACCCGCCGGCCAGCACCGTTATCTCATTTTCGCCCGGCATCTCGATGACGACAGGGTGGCCGGGCTCGGGCAGACCTATGTGATCGGCGGACTGAGGCTGGCGCCGCCGAGTTTCGCGGCCGAATATCTCGTCTCGATCGATGATCCGACGGGGGCAACGATCGGCAAGCTCGTCTGGAATTCGCGCTCGCCCGGCAATATCGCCTACGCGCAGGTGCGGCCGATGGTCATCCAGGCACTCGGTCTCGTCGGGCTTTTCTTCGTGGTGCTGCTGGCCATCGGCTGGTTGGCCGGCCGCCGCCTGAAGGCGGAGGAAAACAGCGCGCGCGAAGAGGCGCTGCGCGACAGGCTGAGCGGCCTTTCCAATCGCGACGGCCTCGGGCTCGCCGTCGATCGTTTTGTCCTCGAAGCGCGCCAGAGCAAACGCAACGTGCTGCTCCTCTATCTCGACCTCGACGGTTTCAAGGAAGTCAATGACAGCTATGGACACGGCACCGGCGACCAGTTGATCCGCGCGGTCGCGGCCGGCCTTAAAGTATTGATCCCGCAAGGCGCGGTTCTCGCCCGCATCGGCGGGGATGAATTTGCGATCGCCTTTCTCTCCGACGGCGAGAACGCCGCCGCCCTGCAGCTTTCCGAGCAGATCCTCGATTTTCTCGTCGAGCCGCTGGAGATCGGTCGCCGTGTCGTCGTCGTAGGCGCCAGCATCGGCATCGCCATGTCGCCTGCAGGTGCAATCGATCGCGAGGAACTGGTGCGCCGTTCCGACCTTGCCATGTATAAGGCGAAGGAGGCGGGCCGTGCGCGCATGACGCTCTACGATCCGTCGATGGACGCGGACCGGCAGCAGCGCAATGCGCTGGAGCTCGATCTCAGAATCGCCATCGAAAGCGGCGACCTGACGCTTGCCTATCAGCCGCTGGTCGATGCGGGCACGCATGCGCTGACCGGCGTCGAGGCGCTGGTGCGCTGGAACCGTCCGGGCCACGGCCCGGTTTCGCCCGAGGTGTTCATTCCGATCGCCGAGACCAGCGGCCTCATCGAATCACTCGGCCTGTTCGTGCTGCGCAAGGCGTGCGAGACAGCCAAGCAGTGGCCGGAACTGAACGTCTCAGTCAATGTCTCGCCCGGCCAGTTCCGCAATCCCGCCTTCACCGACTATGTGCGCTACGTGTTGAAGCAGACGGAGATCGAGGCCAGCCGCGTCACCCTCGAGATCACCGAAGGTTATATGATCCAGAATCCGCAGCGTACCCGCCAGTCGATCGAACGGCTGAAAGGGTTGGGGGTCAAGGTGGCGCTCGACGACTTCGGTTCCGGCTTCTCCTCGATCGGTTATCTCAGGCAGTTCGGCTTCGACCGCATCAAGATCGACCGCTCGCTGGTCATGGGCGTCAACGAGGACAAGCGCCAGCGCGAAATGCTGCAGGCGACGGTGGCGCTCGCCCGCTCGCTCGATATCCCGGTGACGGCGGAAGGCATAGAGACCGAGGGGCAGGCGGTCGCCATGCGCCTGTTCGGCTGCGACTGTCTGCAGGGCTATTTGTTCGGAAAGCCTCTGGCGGCCGAGCGAATTACCGAAATGCTCAACGAGCTTCGTACTGCGGAGCAGCCAACCCGGCGCCGCCTCGGCGCGGCCTGACGGCGAGATTCCCCGGGGGCGCGAGCTCATCAGCTGCCGATATGCCGTTGGCCGCGTTTTTTCGCCAGCGCGATCTGATGCTGCCGCTGACGGTAGCGCAGCCGGTCTTCCTCTGTCCGCGTGTGATAACAGTGGCTGCAGGAAACGCCTTCCTCATAAAGCGGCGAGGCAATTTCCTCTGATGTGATCGGGTTGCGGCAGGCGTGGCACAGCCGGTGCTCACCTTCCTTCAGGCCGTGTTCGACGGATACACGCTCATCGAACACGAAGCAGGCGCCCTCCCAAAGGCTTTCTTCCTGCGGCACTTCCTCCAGATATTTCAGAATGCCGCCCTTCAGATGATAGACCTCGTCGAAACCCTCGGCCTTCATGAAGGCAGTGGCCTTCTCGCAGCGTATGCCGCCGGTGCAATACATGGCGACTTTCGGCTTGTTGTGCAGCCCCGTATTCCGGCGCACCCAATCCGGAAATTCGCGGAATGTCTTGGTCTTGGGGTCGAGCGCGCCGCGGAAGATACCGATTGCCGTCTCATAGTCGTTGCGGGTGTCGATGACGATCGTATCGGGATCGGAGATCAGCGCATTCCAGTCCTTGGGCGCGACATAGGTGCCGACCACCTTGTTGGGATCGATGTCCTCGACGCCCATAGTGACGATTTCCTTCTTCAGCTTCACCTTCATGCGCAGGAAGGGCATTTTCGAGGCGCGGCTTTCCTTGTGCTCCAGGCGCGCAAATTCCGGCTGGGCACTGAGGAAGGCGAGCACGGCATGAATGCCGGCATCCGGTCCCGCGATCGTACCGTTGATGCCCTCATGCGCCAGAAGCAGCGTTCCCTTGACGCCGTTTTCCTCGCACAGCGCCTGCAGCGGGGCCTGCAGGCTGGCAAAGCGCGGCACGGATACGAAATGGTAGAGCGCCGCTACGAGGAACGGGCCGGTGTGTGTCAGGCTGTCGGTCATGGGCGGGAAATACAGAAAATCGATCGGTCGCGCAATTGCCTTCCGCGCAGGCGGCCGACCGTCTTCAGGATCGCGCCTGCCATCGCTCAGTTCGCAGCCGTCAGCCAGAGAAGCTCGATACGCTCCGATTCCTCGTCGGGATCATCGGTGAAGACGGTTTCGGCTTTGAGGAGGGCTTGCCGCCGGTCTTCCTGCTGGCGGAAGATGATCGCGTCAAGAAGATGCGCCAGATCGTCGTTGCGGGTGAAGAGCTGCGGCTCGGCTTCGACCAGCTCACAGAGGACGGCAAGGTCATGGATGTGGCCGAGATCCTCGACGAGCTCCTTGGCCGCATCGCGCTTGGCCCTCATCGCGCCCGGCCAGATGTCGCGCAAAAGAGCGTGGTAGAGCCGATAATCGTAGGTGCGTTTGCGCAGGTCATGGAAATCCCCGGCCGATGCATCGCCGTGGCACCTGGCAAGCGCAGCCTTGGCCTTGCGCGCGGTGCGACGCCAGCTCTTCGCCAGCATGCGGGCGTTCTTGCGGTGGCTGCCATCGAAGGAAATGCCATCCAAAGCCGCGATTGCCTCCTTCAGCACGCCTGGGGTTTCCATCAGCCGCTGCTGCAGGCCGCTCTCGGCCTCCGCCATCCAGTCGCGGCGCCCCTCGAGAATGGTGACGATCCGGCCGAGCGCCTCGCTTTCCTCTTTCCCGCGGGCTGAATGCTGCAGATATTGCGCGGTGCCGATGAGCGCGGCAGCGTCGCGCATGGCCGAAAGCGAGCGCGCGGTATCGCGCAGCCTTGCATTTTCCTGCTCCTGGAAATCCGGCACCTCGCGCGCGACGAGCCGGTAGAGCGAGCGCAATCGCTTCAGGTTTTTTCGGAAGGAATGGATCGCCTCGTGCGTACCGTCCGGCCGCTCTTCGAGAAAGGTAATGGCGCCTTCCAGCTGCTCGGTCGCGGTGCTCCGGAATGCCTCGGTGAAATCGGCGTCAGGCCGAATGCGATAGGCCATGCCTGTCGTGCCCGTATTCTGTGGCAAGGGCCTGGTTGGAGTAGCGGAAATCGCCGGTCACTTCGCGGCCAAGCCAGGTGGGCAGGACGGGTTTGTCGGTTTCCGCCGTCATCTCCACTTCGGCAATCACCAGCCCGCGATGCTCGCCGGCAAAGACGTCGACCTCCCAGACGAAGCCCTCATGGGGAACGCGGTAGCGGGTTTTCTCGATGACGATGCCGATCGCGTTCTGCAAAAGCTCTTCGGCATCGGCGACGGGAATATCGTATTCGAATTCGTCGCGGGTGATGGCGCTGCGACCGATCTTGATCGTCAGTCTCGCTTTCCTGCTGTCGAGGATGCGGACCCGGACGGAACGGTCGTCCATCGAGGCAAGGTAACCCTGCCTGAGGACAGACTTGGTCTCGACGGCGGAACGCCATCCATCGCTGCGTACGAGAAACTTCCGCTCGATCTCTTTCGCCATATCAGTGAACCTTTTGTGACGATTGCCGCACGGTAGACCAATTTCCAGGCATTTCATACCCATCTTCTCACGCAGCCGGGTTTTATCTCGACAAGGTTCGGCGAGGGCGTTATTCGGGATGCAAATTTCAATCGTTTCAAGGAGGTCGTGCGACCATGGGTGAGAAAACAGAGAAGCTCCTTTCCATCCTGAAACTCCAGCCGGTCGTTCCGGTCCTGATCGTTGACGATGCCAGGTCGGCGGTGCCGCTGGCCCGCGCCCTCGTCGCAGGCGGCCTGAAAGCAATCGAGATCACCATGCGCACGCCGGCGGCACTCGAGGCCGTGCGCGTCGTCGCCGCCGAGGTCGAGGGCGCCGAAGTCGGCGCCGGCACCATCCTGAATGCCGCCCATTGGGAAGCGGCCGTCGAGGCCGGCTCGAAGTTCATCGTCAGCCCGGGCACGACGCAGGAGCTGCTTGATGCCGCTGCCGATTCCGACGTACCGCTGCTTCCGGGAGCTGCGACCGCCAGCGAAGTCATGGCGCTGCGTGAGGAAGGCTATCAAGTGCTGAAGTTCTTTCCGGCCGAGCAGGCCGGTGGCGCCGCTTATCTCAAGGCTCTCTCTTCGCCGCTCGCCGGCACGCTGTTCTGCCCGACCGGCAGCATTTCGCTGAAGAACGCCAGGGATTATCTTTCGCTGCCGAACGTCGTCTGTGTCGGCGGTTCGTGGGTTGCGCCGAAGGAACTGGTCGCAGCCGGCGACTGGGCTGGCATTACCAAGCTTGCGGCGGAGGCCGCCGCTCTGAAGGCCTGAGGTTGCATGGGCGGGGTATGAGCGCCAGGCACAACCCCGCGCCCAATATTTGTATTTCAGCCGTCGCAAACCTATGTTCTCCTCCGGCCTCAAACAGGGAGACGACGAGGAATGTTCGACGCAAAGAAGCTTCTCGACCAGTTCTTGGGTTCGCAGGTGCCGGGTCTCGGCGGTTCAGTCCGCGACAGGGCGGGCGAGGCCATACAGACGGCAAAGAACAATCCGATGAAGACCGGCGCGATCGCAGCCGTGCTTCTCGGCACCAAGACCGGCCGCAGTATTGCCGGCAATGCGTTGGCGATCGGTAGTCTTGCCGCTATCGCCGGCCTTGGCTATCAGGCCTACAAGAACTATCAGGCGGGCCAAGCGCCCGCGGCCCCCTCGGACGCGCCGTCGGCAAACAATCCGGTGCTCCTGCCGCCGCCCGTCGAATCCGGTTTCGGGCCGGCATCGCCTGCCGGCAGCAACGAATTCGTGCTGGTGCTGATCCGGGCGATGATCGCCGCAGCCAAGGCCGACGGCCATATCGACGATGCCGAACGCGCCCTGATCATGGACAAGATCAAGGCCACTGACGTCAGCGGCGAGGCGGCCGCTTTCATCGAGGGCGAACTTGCGTCACCGACGGATATAGACGCGCTCGTGGCTGCGGCGGTCACGGAAGAACAGCGCGTCGAGCTCTACACTGCCTCGCGGCTGACCATCGATCCTGATTCGCGCGCCGAGCGCGGTTATCTCGATCTGCTCGCCGGGCGGCTCGGCCTCGCCGATCAGCTGGTCGACCATATCGAAGCGACGGTGTCATCCGCCAAGACGACCTTGTCACAGTGACATCCAGGCCCGTTGCCTTTATCGGGCGACTGGCCTATCCACTCCCGGAGCCTTCCCCGGTTAAATTGACGTTTTCGTCAATTTAACCGGGGAAGGCTCCGGAATAGGGGAGTGAAGATGCGCGATCTTGCAAATTTCAAGGGCTGCCCGGCGCCGAAGCCGGTTACGCTGAAAGGCCGTTTCGTCACCGTCGAGCCCTATCGCCGCGAGGAACATCTCGATGCGCTGTGGGACGGGCTCGGCGGGATGGGCATCAACCCGCTGCTTCTTTATTTTTCGCAGGATGATTTCTCGGGCATCGAGGACTTCGCCAACTGGCTGGAAAACGTCTACACCAAATCCGGCTGGCTCACCCATATCTTTCGTGACAACGCCACCGGCAAGGTTGTCGGCATGGCGAACTACATGCGCGCCGACCCGGCAAACGGCGTCGTCGAAATCGGCGGCGTGGCTCATGGTCGCGAGATGAGCCGTTCACCGCTGTCCACCGAAGCGCACTACCTGATGGCTAAGCATGTTTTCGAGGACCTCGGCTATCGCCGCTACGAATGGAAATGCGACAATAAGAACGAGGCGAGCAAGACGACGGCACTGCGCTACGGCTTCAGCTTCGAAGGGGTGTTCCGTCAGCACATGATCTCCAAGCATCGCAACCGCGACACCGCCTGGTTCTCGATGATCGACGCCGAATGGCCGCTGATCAACGATGCTTTCGAGGGCTGGCTTTCGCCCGAAAATTTCGACGCGGCCGGCAATCAGATCCGCCGCCTGCAGGATATTCGTGCCGATCTGGAAAAGGAAAGGCTCGCGTGAGCCCGGAAAGCCGCTCGCAGGCGATCGCCGCCGCTATCATCCTGCTCGGCGCCGGCCTCGTCCTTTATTTTATGCCGACCATCGTTCTCTGGATCGGCAATTTCTCGCCGACGCTGGGGATCCTCGTCGGCATCTGCTTGATCATGGCGTTTTTTGCCGTCTTCTGGCTGCGGGCGCGCTACCAGCGTCGCAGAGATAGACAGTAGTCTAGGGGCGTCCGGGCACGGAGCCCTGAGGGTGTCTAGCCTTGCAGCGAAGCTCCGAGCAGGACGGCGCCCATCAGGATGACGAGCAGGGCGCCGGCGATTTCAATGGCGTTGCCGACCCAGACCGAAGCCGTCGAGCCGCGTCCGGAGAGACGGACCGCCGCACCTTTGGCGGTGACGGCAAGCGTCGCGAGCACCGAAACCGTGATCGCCGTGCCGAGCGACATGGCGGCGACCGAAAGCGCGCCGCCGAGATAGAGGCCGTTCAGCAGCGAGAAAGTCATGACAAGCAAAGCCCCGGAGCAGGGTCGAAGGCCGACCGCTACGATCGCCGACCAGGCCTCTCGAGCGCTGAACCTGTCGCCGGCGAGCAGGGCCGGATCAGGAGCGTGCGTATTGCCGCAGGTCTCGCAGACCATGCCGGGAACGAAGCTGTGGCCGGCCTTCACGGCCTGCGCCTTGCCGTTGAAGGCATAGGCCTGGCGTTCGGCTGCGTTATTCTTCCAATCCAGCATCATAGACACCGGACCGGCCGACGTCGCCACCAGCCGGCGGCGCGGCAGATGGCTTGCCATCGAACGCAGTTTGCGGAACAGCAGCCAGCCGCCGAAGAGGATGACCATGACGAAGCTTATGATTTCCATGGCATGAGTGGCTGTCGTCAGCGTAATGCCGGTGCCGCGCAGCACCAGCCAGGCGCCGGCGACCAGCGCCACAGCGACGACGCCCTGGATGAAAGCCGAAATGAAGGAAATAACCACGCCGCGCTTCAGCTCGACCTCGTTGGCGATCATGTAGGAGGAGATGACCGCCTTGCCGTGGCCGGGGCCGGCGGCATGGAAGACGCCGTAGGCGAAGGAAAGGCCGACCAGCGATGTCAGCTGCCACGGATCCTCCCGCATTCCCTTCAACGCACCGGTCAGTGCCCGATAGAAGGCCTGCTGTTCGTAGTTCACGTAGAGCAAAAGCGGCGCGAGAGGCCCGCCCGTCGGTTGAAAACTCGGTTCGGCCGTGCCGATGCCGAGCGGCGATTGCGCCTGGGCGAGGCTTGCCGCCGTCAGGAGCGCGAGCAGTGCTGCGGAAAGGACGAGAGACGGGCGTTTTATCAGCATGTGACCTCCAGCCGTGTGGCGAAGAGTTTGGACATGTTGGTGCCGGTGGGGTCATTGAAGAAGGCGTCCGTCAGCGACTGCTTGTTTTGCGAGATCACCTCGTCGGCATCCGGCCTTACCACCTGGTGCTTGCAGGCCTTGAAGCCGTCGCCCACCGTTGCCAGCTCGTTGTCTGTGGGGAAATCGATCGACGTATAGAGCGTCGGATCGTAGACGCCGAAGGTAAGCCTGCCCTTGAGCGGCATCTTCTCAGCCGGCTTGACCGCAAAGAACATCAGGAGCTGGCCGTTCTTATAGTCGACATGGATGATATCCGGCTGCTGGACGGTGATGCTCTTCCCGTTGATCGTCAGGTTCATGTAATAATCGTAATCGGCAAGCGATTGCTTCACCGTTTTGCCGACCTGCGCGAGTTCGTTCGGCTCCAGCTTCAGATCGGTGTTCTTGTCGAAATCCATGACGACCGAGGAGGAAAAGACCTCGTCGAAGCGCCAGACATTGCGCAGTTCCTCGACACTGCCGTCAGCGCCGGCCACGACTTCGAGCCGCGCTTCCACGAAGATGTGCGGGTGCGCAAAGGCGGCGGCCGGCGCCAGCGAAAGAAGCGCGGCGATCAATGGTATGGATTTGTTCATGCGTCTCGCTGCCTTATTCGCTCGACCCGAGTTCTTGCCAGAAATTGGGACGGAATTGGGACCGGCTTGTCGTTTGAATCCCGATCGGCACCGCTCCATCGTCCGACCGGACCGGTCTTGCCGTGCAGATCTCACGGATGCTTTTTGAACCAGTTGTGCAGGTAATCGACAAAGATCCTCACCTTGGCCGGCAGGTAGCGCCGGTGCGGGTAGACGGCATAGATGCCGCGGTCGGTCGGAATGTAATCGTTAAACAGCGTCACCAGCTCGCCGCTTTCGATCGGCTTGCGGGCGATGAAATCAGGAATGAGGGCGATGCCGATGCCGGCGAGGGCAGCGCGTAGCGTCGCGTGCGGGCTGTTGACCTCGATCGGTCCCGAGACGGCGACGGCGAAGGTTGTGTTGTCCGGATTGTGGAAGCGGATGCTGCCCTGGGTGCGTGAATTGGTATCGACGATGAAAGGAAGATTGGAAATGTCGCTTGGATGCTCGAGATCGGGATGGCGCTCGAGAAAGTCCGGGGTGGCGCAGAGATGGACGCGGAAATCGGAGATCTTGCGGGCGATCATGCCGGAATCTTCGAGCTTGCTGATGCGGATCGCCACGTCAAAGCCTTCCTCAATCAGATCGACGAACCGGTCATCGGCGGCGATCTCCAGCGAAAGGTCCGGGTTCTCGCCGGCGAAATCGATCAGCGACTGGCCGACGTCGGCGTCGACGAAGGTGCGGGGAACGGAGACGCGCAAACGGCCCTTCAGCTGTGCATTGTTTTCGCGCACGAGATCGGCAAGGTTGTCGATCTCCTTCAAAATATCGGAGGCGCTGCGATAATAGGTGTGGCCGGCCTCCGTCATGGAGAACTGCCGGGTGGTGCGGTTGAGCAGCAACGCTCCGAGCTCGTCTTCCAGTTCGCGCACATATTTGGACAGCAGCGCCTTCGAGCGGCCGGTGCGCCGGGCGGCGGCGGAAAAGCCCTCAGCCTCGACGACATCGATGAAGGCGCGTATGCGCGTCAAAGTATCCATGGTGCTTTCCTAGAACTGTTTCCGAACATTGAACAAATTGGCCCGTCCTGTTCAATTATTTTTTTGGCCACAGGATCAAAAAATCGCTTGATTATGAAGGCGAATATTCTTATCTCCCAGTCAGCCCAAAGTCGCACGTGCCCATGGGTGTCCGCCGAGCCCTCGAATTGGTGAGGAAATCGGTAAGGTACCTGGAATTAACCCCTCCAGTCGCTATTCCGGCCAACCGGAAAATGCGAGGACGCCTGAAGCAACGACGGTGCGGGCCTTTTTGTTCTCTCCCTGCTTTCCATCAGCGGGGGTTACTGAAGAGGCACACCATCATTGCCGGAAGTGCGGTTGGGATTCTCCCTCCAATCCATGGCAGACAAAGCCGAACTTACACCGCGTCCGCGGCGTTGGTTCACTATCCGCGCATCGAGCGCTTGCTATGGTTCCGGGGTCTCCACCGGCTGGTTCCAATGCGAGTTCTCGTATGCCCTTTGTCCTCCGGTTCATGCCGGAGCTCTGGAATTGGAAGAGGGAACTGATATGACCACCCAGCGCATCCGCGACTTTCTCGCAACCCGACGTCCCGACGGTCCCTGCCTTGTGGTTGACCTCGATGTCATCAGAGACAATTTCCACGCCTTCCGTCACGCCATGCCGGATAGCGCCATCTACTACGCCGTCAAGGCCAACCCGGCTCCGGAAGTGCTGAAGCTGCTCGCCAACCTCGGCTCCAATTTCGATTGCGCATCCGTTGCCGAAATCGAAATGGCGCTCGAAGCCGGTGCGACCGCTGCCGGCATCTCCTATGGCAACACGATCAAGAAGGAGCGTGATGTCGCTCGCGCGCATGCGCTCGGCGTCAGCCTCTTCGCGGTCGACAGCCACGAGGAAGTCGAGAAGATCTCGCGTGCAGCTCCCGGCGCCCGTGTCTTCTGCCGCGTGCTCACCGATGGCGAAGGCGCCGAATGGCCGCTGTCGCGCAAGTTCGGCTGCGTTCCGCAGATGGCCGTCGACGTTCTCGTCTACGCTCATCAGCTCGGCCTGCAGTCCTACGGCGTCTCCTTCCATGTCGGCTCGCAGATGACCAAGGTCGATGCCTGGGATTCGGCTCTCGCCGATGCCAAGCGTGTCTTCGTCCAGCTTGCCAAGCAGGGCATTCACCTGCAGATGGTCAACATGGGCGGCGGCTTCCCGACCAAGTATCTGCGCGACGTTCCGTCCGCGGAAGCTTACGGCAAGTCGATCTACCAGGCGCTGCGCACGCATTTCGGCAACCAGATCCCGCAGACGATCATCGAGCCGGGTCGCGGCATGGTCGGCAATGCCGGTGTCATCAAGGCGGAAGTCGTGCTGATCTCCAAGAAGTCGGACAATGACGACGCCCGCTGGGTCTTCCTCGACATCGGCAAGTTCGGCGGTCTCGCCGAAACCATGGACGAGGCCATCCGTTACCCGATCCGCACCGAGCGCGACGGCGACGAGATGGAGCCCTGCGTGATCGCCGGCCCGACCTGCGACTCGGCCGACGTGCTGTATGAAAAGAACCTCTATCCGCTGCCGCTGTCTCTGACGATCGGCGACGAGGTCCTGATCGAAGGCACCGGCGCCTATACGACGACCTACTCGGCAGTTGCTTTCAACGGCTTCGAGCCGCTGAAGGCCTACGTCATCTAAGGTCTTGTTTCTGCTAGTCCCGTAACCAGCCGGGGCGGCAAATCCACAATTCTCCGAAGTCACCGTCTGAAACGGTTTTGAGTGCGGGAGGCCACGATGGCCGCTGTTCTTGATTCTGTCCGCGCATTCTTTGCGCCCTCCATTTTCACCATCGACGCCGAAAATCCGTCGGATGTCGTCGCGCGTGAAAACCTGCTCGATCGCGTCATGGGCACTGACCGCCGCAAGAAGTCGTCGGAGAAAATCCGCCGCAACCGTATTCCGGCCGAAGGACTTGCGCTGGTCGCGCGTGACCGCGATGGCCATCTGATCGGCACGGTGCGGCTCTGGAACGTCGAGGCCGGCGTCAACGCCGAAGGCACGCCGATCAACGCGCTGCTGCTTGGTCCGCTGGCCGTCGATTGCCGTCATGGCGGCAAGGGCGTCGGCTCGGCCCTGATGCGCGCGGCGATCCTCGAGGCGAAGAACCGCGGGCATGGCGCCGTCCTGCTCGTCGGCGATGCCGCCTACTACGAGCGTTTCGGCTTCTTCGCCGAAAAGGCTCGCCATCTTGTCATGCCGGGTCCGTTCGAACGTTCGCGCTTTCTCGCGCTTGAGCTCACCGAAGGCTGGCTCGACGGCGCGGCCGGCATGATTGTCCCCTCGGGACGCATGCTGACCAGCGCGCCGGTTCGCCGCGCAGCTTGAGCTGCGCGCCCACCGGTGGTGATAGGGAACTTTCCCGCCGGTATCCGCGCCGCTGATCACGCAGGCAGGCGGGCCTGACCTGATTGCGGCGCGGATTGTCTTTCCAGCAGAGGATGAGCGCAGGTAGCGGCTCACCAGCAGACACGATCGCGTGAAAAGTGCCATGGGCACACGAAGATGCTGCGGCGAGCGATCCGGCGCTGGCCTGCTGGCCGACATCATCGGCACTGTGCGGGCGGCTTGACTACAGCGGCGGCAGGGAAAACCGCCGATCGTTCAATTCTTAACGAAGGCTCCAATCAAACCGCAAAATGCTTGCTGTAGGTTTCGCCACCAGAACCTCGGAAAAGCGCCATGCTACTGGATCTCAGGACGATCTATTTCATTGTTGCCGTAAGCTGCTTCGTGCTGGGCATTCTCCAGCTTGCAGCCTATGCGACCGGCCGCTTCGAGAGGTGGCCGCTTTGGTGGGGCTTGAGCAACCTCTTCGTCGGTGTCGGTTCCTTCCTCGTCGCGCTGCGCAATCTCGTTCCCTATGCGGTTTCGGTCGACGGCGGCAACGTCGTCACCATCGCCGGCTATATGCTGATGTTTTTTGCCGTGCGCACGTTTTCGGGACGGGTTTTCGACCAGCGCATTTTCTGGCTTGCCATGGTTCTCGTCAGCGTGCCTGTCGTGCTGATCGTCAGCGATCCCGCAGCGGTCTCGGCAAGGCTCCTCTACGTCTCCGTCATCTGCTGCCTTTGCGATCTTGCGGTCGCAAGGGAGGCGATCAGCATCGTCCGCCGCGAGAAACTCTATTCAGCCGGTCTGCTCGTCGGCCTCTATGTCTGCACCGCCATGATCTTTGCGGTGCGCAGCATGCTCGCGGCAACCGGCGAGATCGGCGGGCCCGATCCATTCGGCGGCAGCGTGGTTCATAGCTGGATGGCGGTATCGGCGGTGGCTTTCATCATGCTGCGCAGCATGGCCATGGTGCTGATGGCGGCCGAGCGCAGCCGCAATCAACTGACCGAACTCGCCCATCACGATCCGCTGACCGGCGCGCTCAATCGGGGCGGCCTTGCCCAGCATTTACCCGCTCTCGCTTCCCAGCCGATATCACTGCTGATCATCGACATCGATCATTTCAAGCAGCTGAACGACAGGCACGGCCACGCCGCCGGCGACGACATCCTGCGGCTTTTTGCCAGCATTTCCAAAGGTGTCATGCGCTCAAGCGATCTGCTCGCCCGCCAAGGCGGGGACGAGTTCCTGGCGGTGCTGAAAAACATCTCACAGGAAGATGCGATGGCGATTGCCGAGCGCATTCGTCTCGACTTCGCCGCCGCCGCCATGCAGCGGCCGGATCTCGCCGTCTTTCCGACGCTCAGCATCGGCGTCGCCACGCGGAGAGGCGGCGGAGATTTCGAACGGCTCTTGCACAAGGCCGATGAGGCGCTCTATCGCTCGAAGCGCGAAGGCCGAAATCGCGTCGAAGCCTTTTGGGAAAACCAGCAAGCGGCATAGCGCATGGGCGCGACCCTGTAGGGATACCCTAGATATTCTGATCCATCGTCTCGGCCGGGATTTCGTCGGCACGGTGGATACGAACGACGGCGGCCGGCACGCCGGCGACCGTGCAATGTTCGGGGACCGGCTTCAGCACGACGCTGCCGGCAGCGATTTTGCTGAAGGCGCCGATTTCGATATTGCCAAGGATCTTGGCGCCCGCGCCGATCATGACGCCGTGGCGGATCTTCGGATGACGGTCGCCCGTCTCTTTGCCGGTGCCGCCGAGCGTGACGTTCTGCAGGATCGAGACTTCGTCCTCGATGACAGCCGTTTCGCCGATGACGATGCCCGAGCCATGGTCGAGCATGATGGCAGCGCCGATCCGCGCTGCCGGATGGATATCGGGGCCGAAGACCAGCGAGGCGAGATTGGCGAGCCATGTGGCGATTTCCGGGCGACCGGCGTTCCAGAGTGCGTGGGCGATGCGATGGAAGCCCTTGAGGTTCAGAAGCGCGTGCAGAAACGTCATGCAGGCGGGATCACGCTCGCGCACGGCGGCGAGATCTGCCTCGACTTTCCGCATGATATCGTCCTCAAGCGTAGACAGGATGAGATCGAACAAATCGCCGGTTTCAACTTGCGGCACCGAAAGCCGCGCGGCCAGCACGCGGGCGAGGATCTCACGGCTGCCGGCAGCGTCCGTCACCTGCTCCGCAAGCAGCCGCCGCAATATCGGCTCGCGCACGGCAAGCTCGTTCGCCTCGGCGCGGATCACGGACCAGATGGATACGTCGCCCGAGGATTGCGGCTGTTGCTCGGCCAAGCCGAGGCCGGTCGATTTCGGCATTGACGTTTCCTCCGTCAGCCACGGCGCGGGCAAGGCCTGCGTGGATTTTCATGTTTCTCCCGGCCAAGGCATTTGGCAAGCCCGATCTTCTAACCTGACGGTTTCAGGCTGAGCGTCGGTTTGGGAAGACGGCGCCAATGATAGAGCACGTCAGGCTCTTTTTCCTCGTTGTCGGCGCCGTCGGTCTCTTCCTCGGCGGTAAAGCCATGCCGCTCGTAGAAAGCGCGTGCGCCTGTGTTGCGCTGGAATGTCCAGAGCCGGATCTCATTCATCTCCTCCCTGGCGCAGCCGAGGAGGAGGGAGCCGATGCGGCAACGCGGCCTCAGGCCGAAATGTCGACGACGCCGCAATCGCCGGCTTCCGAGGCGAAAGCAAGCAGCTTGCCGTCCCTGCTCCAGCTCATCGCCGTGATCGCGCCCTTGCCGGGGCGGCGCAGCAGCGCTTCCTTGTTGTCGGCAACGCGAACAGCGAGGATCATGCCGTCAACGAAGCCGATGGCGAGGATATCTTCCAGCGGATGGAATTTCACCGAGGTCGCCATGATGTTGGCGCGGGTGCCGAGTTCGAGCGGCGCCTTGCCCATCGGCCCGTCCTTGCCCTGGAAAGGCCAGACGATGGCCGCCGGCGCGCCCGAGGAGGCGAGCCATTTGCCCTTGACTGACCAGGAGAGGGATTTCACCTTGGAGGGGTAGCCGGTCATGCGCATGTGCCGGGCTTCGGCGCCGGGTTTGCTGTCGAGCTTCCAGCCATGCAGCGCGTTTTCCTGCATCGAGGTGACGAGAAAGTTGCCATCGGGGGAGAAGGTGACGGCGGTATGCGCGCCCTTCCATTCGAGGTCGACCGGTTTGGCGCTCATGCCGACCCAATGCAGCGACACGCCGTTGTAACGGGCAGCCGCGATGCGCAGACCCTTCGGCGCGAAGGCGAGGCCTTCGACCGTGCGCTCCTCCGGAAATTCCTTGGTCGTTCCGTCGGCAAGGCGCACGAGCGAACTTTTGCCGTAGGAATAGGCGATGGCGCCTTGCGGGCCGGCCGCGACCTGCGAAATCCATTTGCGCGGTGCGGTCGCGAGTTCGCTGACGCTGCCGTCGGCGGCGATGCGCAGGACCTTGCCGTCCTCGCCGCCGGAGATCAGGCTTTCGCTATAAGGATCGCGGATCGCGGTGAGCATGCCCTGATGGGCTTCTGAAACCCTCTCGCCGCCGTCCAGCCGGTGAAACGTGCCGTTTGCGCTTGCGAAGAAGGGAACATCAGCTAAAAATTCGACGGCCAGAATGTGGCCGTCGAGATCAAGCGGCGCAACTGTCGGCATCAGGCGGCTGCCTCGCAGGCCTTGAACGAAGCCTCGAGTTTTTCGCGGTCGAGATCGCGGCCGATGAAGACGAGACGGCTTTCATGCTTCTCGCCATCCTTCCACGGACGCTGGTGATCACCCTCGATGATCATGTGCACGCCCTGGACGACGTAACGCTGGGGATCGTCTTTGAAGGCGATGATGCCCTTGAGGCGAAGAATGTTCGGGCCCTGCACCTGGGTGACTTTCTGAATCCACGGGAAGAAGCGCTCGGGGTTCATCTCGCCGCCGCGCAGCGACACCGACTGCACCGTCACATCATGGATCGCCGACATCGCGCCATGATGATGGTCGTGCCCATGATGATCGTGATCATGGCCATGATGGTGGTGGTGGTCGTGATCATGATCGCAATCCGGGCCGCAGACGTGGTCGTCATGGCCGTGTTCCAGGAAATGCGGATCGTTTTCGAGCGCGCGCTCCAGGTTGAAGGCGCCCTGATCGAGCACGCGGGCGAGATCGACGCCGGAGCGGCTGGTCTTGTAGACGCGGGCAGCCGGGTTGATGGCGCGGACGATGTCTTCGATCACATCCAGTTCGTCCGGGGTCACGAGGTCGCTTTTGTTGATGACGACGACGTCGGCGAAGGCGATCTGGTCTTCGGCCTCGCGGCTGTCCTTCAGGCGCAGCGGCAGGTGCTTGGCGTCGACGAGGGCGATGACGGCGTCGAGCTCGGTCTTGGCGCGAACGTCATCGTCCATGAAGAAGGTCTGGGCGACCGGTACCGGATCGGCAAGACCGGTCGTTTCGACGATGATGCCGTCGAAACGCCCGGGGCGGCGCATCAGGCCTTCGACGACGCGGATCAGGTCACCGCGCACCGTGCAACAGACGCAGCCGTTGTTCATCTCGTAGATTTCTTCATCCGACTCGACGATCAGGTCGTTGTCGATGCCGATTTCGCCGAACTCGTTGACGATGACCGCGTATTTCTTGCCGTGGTTTTCGGAGAGGATGCGGTTGAGCAAGGTCGTCTTGCCGGCACCGAGATATCCGGTGAGCACGGTGACGGGAATAGGCTTCTGGGTGGAGATCGCGTCGGTCATGAGAACCTCTAAATTAGGCGTACGGCCGAACGGCTAGGGATCGGCCGCTTGAGCGGTTGGTCTCATATAATGGCATGGGCACGGCAGTTCAAAGGATTTTATATGTTATAAGATCACATCGCCGCCCGATGCGGATGATCGCTTTTCAACGGAGCTCGCCGAGGTCGAATGCATCGACATCCTCCAGAAGTTCCACCAGCCCCTTCACCGCATGGGCAATCAGCGCCTCGCCTTTTTCGGCCGTCGCAGCCGCGGCATTGCCCGCCACGCCTTGTTTGTTGAGATCCGACATCTTCCAGCCGAAGGCATGCGGGCCGTAGGCGCGCAGGTGCTTGAAACGGGTGACGAATTCCGTCTGCCGCGAGGGAAAATCCTCAGCCTTTGCCATGTCTACCTTGTCGGGGTGAAGCGCCAGCATGACCGAGGTCTCGATATCGCCGCCATGGATGCCGATCGCCTTTTCCTCCGGTGCAATCACGCCATCCGGCAGGCCGAAGCGGGTCCAGCTCGTCGCCACAGCCAACATGGCAAAGCGCTCCCGCGCCTCGGTTGCGACGATGGTCATGAGGGGCGAATTGCCGCCATGGGCGTTCAGCATCACGAGTTTGCGGATGCCCTGCTTCGCCAGCCCTTCGGCAATGCCGAGCCAGCGGTTGACCGCTTCGTCGAAGGCGAGCGTCTTCGTTCCTTCAACATCCATATGCTCTATGGAGTAACCGACCGATTCGGCGGGCAGGAAGGTGACCGACAGTCCGGCGGGCAGGGCCATTTTCAATCTTTCGGCGATGCCGTCGGCAATCAGCGTATCGGTTTCGAAGGGCAGGTGAGGGCCGTGCTGCTCATGGGCACCGAGCGGCAGCACGGCGATCGGGCGGTGTGCGCCGGGGGCGCAAACCGAGCTGCTGTCGTCGAAGCGGGGCGAAGGCGTCATCATCCGGTCGTTGCCTCTTGTTTATGACGAGATCATGGGCAATGTCATATCGCAGCGGCGTCGGGGCTTAAAGATCAAAGGGATGGCTATGGGAAAGAAGCATAAGGACGGCAAGAAGAGCAAGTCCAAGAAGAAGGACCAGACGGAGTACACGCTCGTCGATCTTTCTCCGGCGCTCACCCAGGCGGCCCGTTCCATGCGCACGGTGCTCTCGCGCAACCTGTTCGAAAGCGGTCTCTATGCCGGGCAGGACGGGGTCATTCTCTCGCTCGCCGAGAGCGATGGCATGACGGCGGGCGGTCTTGCGCAAAAGCTCGGCGTCAAGGCGCCGACGATGACGCGCACCATCGGCCGCATGGAAGCGCAGGGCTTTCTCGAGCGCAAGCCCGATGCCGAGGATGCGCGCCTCACCAAGGTCTATCTCACTCCGCTCGGCCGTGACAGCGTGCGGGCGATCGAAATGGCGGCCTCGGCCTGCGACAGACTGGCCACCCAGGAATTTTCAGAAAAGGAAATCCGCAATCTGGTTCGCCTGCTGAAGGCGATCGACGTCAATCTGCAGGCGGAAGCGCACGCCATCGAAGAGCCGGACGAAGACTGAAATTTCTCCTGAAAGACGAATTGCTTCCGCTGGTTAAATCTTTTAATTAAACAGTTTAAGGGCTGCGCCGTTTCCGGCGTGGTCTTACTGTCTTGCGTGCTGCCTGGAGGAGGACACGTGGCCCAGAAGATCAAGCTTTCGACAATTGCCGAGACGCTCGGCATTTCAACGGCGACCGTATCGCTCGCCTTGCGCGACAGTCCGCTGGTTGCCGGCAATACGCGGGAGAAGATCAAGGAGCAGGCGCGCGCGCTCGGCTATATCTACAATCGCCGTGCCGCCAGCCTGCGTACCTCGCGCTCCGGCATCATCGGCGTCGTTGTCCACGACATCATGAATCCGTTCTACGGTGAGATCCTGAAGGCGATTGAAAGCGAGCTCGACCGCAGCCGCCACACCTTCATCCTTTCCAATCACTACGACAATGTCGAGAAACAGCGCACCTTCATCGAGACGCTCCTGCAGCTCGGCGGCGACGGCGTCATCATGTCGCCGGCGATCGGCACGCCGCCGGAAGATCTGCAGTTGGCGGAAGAGAACGGCATGCCGGCGATCCTCGTCGCCCGCTCAATGGACGGTCTGGAGCTGCCGACCTATCGCGGTGACGACAGCTATGGCATCTCGCTCGCCACCAACCACCTGATCGGTCTCGGTCACCGCTCGATCGCCATGATCGGCGGTACGGACCAGACATCCACCGGCCGCGACCGCTATCAAGGCTATGTCAACGCGCTACGCAAGGCGGGCATCGAAGTCGATCCGAATCTGCGCATTCCCGGGCCCCGCTCGAAGCAGGGCGGTTTCGAAGCGGCGGTGCATTTCCTCTCGCTGCCTCAGAAGCCGACGGCGGCCGTTTGCTGGAACGATCTCGTCGCGATCGGCCTGATGAACGGCATTGCCCGCGCCGGCCTGGTGCCGGGCCGCGATATCTCCGTCACCGGTTATGACGATCTCGAGGAGGCCTCGATTGCCACGCCGGCGCTGACAACCGTCTGGAACGGTCAGACCGAAGTCGGCCGTCTGGCCGCGCGCGCGCTTCTCGACCGTCTTGCCGGCAGCCACGAACCTGATGGCATGCATCTCATTAAGCCGGAAATGCGCATCCGCCAGTCGACCAGTCCCCATCGGCCCCGCGCCTGAACCAGACCCTGTCCAAGAGGAAAGCCATGTCCCGCATCGCCATTCTCGTTCCCGGGAAGATACACGAACGTGTTCTCGAAAGGCTGAAGGATCGTTTTGAGATCATCGCTGTCGCCCGCGAGGAAAAGCTGGCGCTCGACAGCGATACCGCCGGCCGCATCCGCGGCGTCGCCGTCTCCGGCGCTTTTCCCGGCGCCTGGATGGACCAGTTGCCTGGCGTCGAGGTGATCGCCAGTTTCGGCGTCGGTTATGACGGCATGGATGTGAAGTGTGCGGCCGAAAAGGACATGGTCGTCACCAATACGCCAGACGTTCTGAACGACGAGGTTGCCGATACGGCGATCGGCCTGCTCCTGAACACGATCCGAGAGCTGCCGCGGGCCGAAGCCTGGCTGCGTGCCGGCAACTGGAAGCCGAGCACGGCTTATCCGCTGTCACGTTTCTCGCTCAAGGGCCGTCATGTCGGGCTCTACGGCCTTGGCCGCATCGGGCTCGAGATCGCCAGGCGGCTGGAGCCGTTCAAGGTGAAGATCAGTTATCACACGCGTTCGCGCCATGCGGACGCGCCCTACGATTATCACCCGACGTTGAAGGGACTGGCGGAGGCGGTGGACACGCTGATCGCCATCGTTCCGAAGACGCCGCAGACGCACAAGACGATCGATGCTGATATCCTGGCCGCTCTCGGTCCGAACGGAATTCTCGTCAATGTCGGCCGCGGCTGGACGGTGGATGAAGAAGCGCTGAGCGCCGCCCTCGCATCGGGCGCGCTCGGCGCTGCCGGTCTCGACGTTTTTTATGAAGAGCCAACGGTGCCGACCGGCCTGCTGGAACCGGCCAATGCGGTGCTGTTGCCGCACGTGGCATCGGCCTCCGTGCCCACGCGCATGGCGATGGCCGATCTCGTCGCCGACAATCTCATCGCCTGGTTCGAGAGGGGGGCGGCGCTAACGCCGGTGCCGGAGACGCCGCAAAAGCTCAACCGAGACTGAGTTCAGCTGCCTCCGAGACCGTGTGCGTCCCTGAGGATGCACACGGGCGCTCGTGCTTTCCGGAAATCGGCAACGACGGCCGATGCGCTAGGCGATCGCCTGCGCGATGATAGCCGCCAGTTTGCCGGCAGCGTAGCTGCGGACGGCGTTGCCGAAGGCGGCAAACAGCTGGTTCGACACCTTGTCGGTTTCGGCCCAATATTCCGGGTGCCATTGCACGCCGACGGCGAAGGCCTTGGCATCGATCACGGAAACGGCCTCCACCGTGCCGTCTTCGGCGGTGGCTTCCACCTGCAGGCGCGGTGCGGTTCTGGCAATTGCCTGGCGATGCAGCGAATTCACGCGGATATCGCCCGGTCCTAGAATGCCCGATATGCAGGAGCCTTCCTTGACATGGACGGTCTGGCGGATGGCGTACATGCCGTCACGGTCGACGCCCTCCGGTCGGCGATGGTCCCAGACGCCGGGCTGCTCGTGGATCTCGCTTGCCAGCGAGCCGCCGAGAGCGACATTCAGTTCCTGAATGCCGCGGCAGATGGCGAGCAGCGGGATGGCACGGTCGATGGCGCGGCGAATGAGCGGCAGACTGGTGGCGTCGCGCGCGGGGTCGAAGGGGCCGTCCCGTTCAGTCGCTTCGGCGCCATAAAGCGCGGGATGCACATTGCTGGCCGAGCCGGATACCAGCAGGCCATCGACGCGGTCGAGTATCGCGTCGGTATCGTAGCCTGCCTCGAAGGCGGGGATCATGAAGGCCATGACGCCGGCCGCATTCAAGGCGGCACGGAGATATTGATGCTGCACGGCATGCCAGGTCGCGCCGTCGAAGCTGCGGATATCGGCAGGAATGGCAACGATCGGTTTCGTCATGTTTGCACCGGTAAAATCTTCTGCTCGTCGTTTTTGCCGCCAGAACGGCGGTGAAGTCAACGCTTGGCTTTGTCCGATGACCAATTGCGCCGCAAACGGCACCGCGGCTCCGGGGCTCGCGCTAAGCTGCTGATTTTGATGGACGCCTCGCGCGCTCCCTATTGCTATCCTGATGCCAAAGGCTAATAGACTAAAGCTTGAATCGCGGCCCCCTCCATGCTTAGCTCTGCCCTCGCTGCGGGTAGGGATGGATTGGCCGCGCAGTGCCATCTATACGGGAGGTTTTTTGATGGATCGTCGTTCGTTTTTCAAAAAGGCGGGAACCGCCGGCGCCGGCGCGGTTGCCGCAACGGCGCTGGCGGCGCCTGCGATCGCGCAAGAGAATCCGAAGATCGCATGGCGTATGACGTCGTCGTTTCCGAAGAGCCTGGACACGATCTATGGCGGTGCCGAAGACATCGCCAAGCATGTTGCCGCCGCGACCGACGGTAATTTCACCATCCAGCCTTTCGCGGCCGGTGAAGTCGTGCCGGGCCTGCAGGCTGTCGATGCGGTGGCCGCAGGGACCGTCGAGGCAGCCCACACCACCTCCTATTATTTCGTCGGCAAGGATCCGGCCTATGCCTTCGGAACAGCCATCCCGTTTGGATTGAACAGCCGCCTGACCAACGCCTGGTTCTACGAAGGCAATGGCAATACGCTGATGAACGAGTTCTACGCCACGCAGGGCATGTATGCCCTGCCGGCCGGCAATACCGGCGCACAGATGGGCGGCTGGTTCCGCAAGGAAATCAATACGCTTGACGATCTGAAGGGCGTGAAGATGCGCATTGCCGGTCTTGCCGGACGCATCATGGAGAAGGTCGGCGTCGTCCCGCAGCAGATCGCCGGCGGCGACATCTACCCGGCGCTTGAAAAGGGCACGATCGATGCGGCCGAGTTCGTCGGTCCCTATGACGACCTGAAGCTCGGCTTCCACAAGGTGGCGAAATACTACTATTACCCGGGCTGGTGGGAAGGCGGCCCGACGGTGCACGCCTTCTTCAATCTGGATAAGTGGAGCAACCTGCCGAAGCATTATCAGGCAGCGCTCACCGACGCCTGCGCCTTCGCCAACACCAACATGCTGGCGAAATACGACATGAAGAACCCGACGGCGCTGAAACAGCTCGTTGCGGAGGGTGCGACGTTGCGCCCGTTCAGCCAGGAGATCATGGAAGCCTGCTTCCAGGCGGCAATGGGCATCTACGGCGAAATTTCGGCCAACAACCAGTATTTCAAGAAGATCTACGAGGATCAGACCGCCTTCAAGCGCGACGCCTATCTGTGGATGCAGCTTTCGGAATACACCTTCGATACCTTCATGATGATCCAGCAGCGGGCCGGAAAGCTCTAGCTTTCCGCGACCGGCATCGACGCTGTAGGCGAATGCAAGCAAAACCCCGGATCGTTGATCCGGGGTTTTTTTGTTCGGCTATTTGGCAGGCGCCGGCGGGGCGCCCGGCAGGCCGTTCAGCGGCGGCAGGGTGAGGCCCGGTATCTGCGGCGAGCCGTTGCCGCCGCCCACCGGCGGCAGGCCGAGCTGGCCGCCAAAGCCCGGCACTTCGATCTTGATCGAGTTCGGATCGACCTTGGGCCCATGGTCCAGCCAGTAGGTAACCGATTGCGGCCAGAAGATCACGATCGCCACCAGGATGATCTGCATGCCGACCCAGGGCAGGGCGCCCATGTAGATATCGGAGGTCTTGACGTCCTTGCTGGCGATCGAGCGGAGGTAGAACAGCGCAAAGCCGAAAGGCGGATGCATGAAGCTGGTCTGCATGTTGACGCAGATCAGGACGCCGAACCAGATCAGGTCGATCCCAAGGCTGGAGGCGACGGGCGCGAGCATCGGAATGACGATGAAGGCGATCTCGAAAAAATCGAGGAAGAAGGCGAGCACGAAGATGAAGATGTTGACGAAGATCAGGAAACCGACCGGGCCGCCGGGAATGCCCGACAGCATGTGCTCGATCCAGCGCGAACCATCCATGCCCTGGAAGACCAGACTGAAACAGGTGGAGCCGATCAGGATCATCACCACCATTGACGTAATATGGGTGGTCGACGTCATTGCTTCGCGGATCAGCGGCCAGGTGAGACGGCGGTTCATGGCTGCCAGCGCCATGGCGCCGACGACGCCGAGCGCGCCGGCTTCCGTCGGCGTCGCAAGGCCCATAAAAATCGTACCGAGCACGAGGAAGATCAGCACGATCGAGGGCACCATGCCCATCAGCACCTTCGCCAAAAGCGCCCAGTTGAAGTCGCCGCGCACCTCTTTCGGCAGCGGCGGCATCGATTTCGGCTGGATGATCGACATCACCAGGATGAAGAGCACGAAAATCGTCACCTGCAGGATCGAGGGGCCGATGGCGCCGAGATACATGTCGCCGACCGATCTGCCCAACTGGTCGGCGAGAACGACGAGCACGAGCGAGGGTGGGATCACCTGGGTGATGGTGCCGGAAGCGGCGATAACGCCGGTGGCAAGGCGCGGGCTGTAGCCATAACGCAGCATAATCGGCAGCGAGATCACCCCCATGGTGATGACGGAGGCGGCTACCGTGCCGGTGATGGCGCCGAGCACGGCACCGACAAGGATGACGGCATAGGCGAGGCCGCCGGGAATGCCGCCGAAGAGCTTGCCGGTGCCTTCGAGCAGATCCTCGGCAAGGCCGCAGCGCTCTAATATCGCCCCCATGAAGGTGAAGAAGGGAATGGCGAGCAAGAGGTCGTTGGAGACGATGCCGAAAAAGCGCAGCGGCAGCGCTTGCAGAAAGGCTTCGCTGAAATGGCCGGTGACGATGCCGATGATGCCGAAGAACAGGCCGACGGCGGCGAGTGAAAAGGCGACCGGAAAGCCGTAGAGCATGAAGATGACCATGCCCAGGAACATGGCCGGCGGAATGATGCCGAAATCAAACAAATCCGTTCCTCCCGGGAGCGCTACTGCAGCGGCTTTTCGTATTTGGTGTCGATGCTGATTTGACCGGTCAGCGCTGCGATCCGCTTGATCAGCTCGGAAACGCCCTGGAGGGAAAGCAGCGCGAAGCCGGCGACGAGGATCAGCTTGACAGGCCAGCGGATCAGCCCGCCGGCATTGCCCGATATTTCCCCCTGCCGGTAAGAAAGAGCGAAGAAGGGCCAGCAGAGCCAGGTGAGGAAGACGCAGACGGGGATGAGGAACAGGATGAGGCCGACGATGTCGATCCAGATCTTCGCCTTGTCGGACACTGCGCCATAAATCAGGTCGACACGAACGTGCTCATTGTTGCGCAGCGCATGCGAGGCGCCGAGCATGACGACGAAGGCAAAGAGATACCACTGTATCTCAAGCCATCCGTTCGAACTGTAGTTGAAGGTGTAGCGGACGATGGCATTACCGGCGCTGATGAGACAGCAGAACAGGACCATATATTCGGAAAGTTTGCCCATGATCCGACTGACCGAATCAATCAGCCGGCTTGCCGCCAGAAGTGTCGACATTCGTTTCCCTTGTTCTTGTCCTGCCATTTTTCGGCAGCGTTCCCTCTTTGGCATCGGTGTAGACCACGGCTTTTGAAATTGGAAGGATAAATGCCTCGCGTTGGAGCATAGTCCAAGTCGCAACGCGCAGCCTGTATGGTTCGCCAATGTTTTAACAACCCAAGCGTGGATAAATTATTTTCCAAATCTCGCCGGCAGGCTGCATTATCTCGCGCAGGCTGTGGTGTTCATCCGCTGGTTTTAGAAAATTTGACCAAATGTTTGATTCGATTGAAATCAATTTTTAAAAGGTTCGGCTTAGAATCCCCGCGCACAGGGAAAGTGTGGATGAAGCCAGATAACCCGAACAGGGTCCCTATTGATGTGTATTTGTCGTTTGTGAGCTCCCTTTCCGGGAACCGCATGACGCTTCTTGTCGGCGTGATCGTCCATGTCGCGACGTGCCTCGCAGTGGCTGCCAAGACGCAGTACTCCCTCTACATCCTGCTGTCGGTCGCCTTCCTTCTGGTCTTCAGCGCTCGCATGGCCATCTTCCGGCAGTTCGATCGTGTCGACAAGCAGAGCCTGTCGCGCGCCGGAATCGAGCGTTGGGAGCGGATTCTTGTCGCGGCCGGATCCTGCACCACCGCACTCCTCGGCATCGCCAGCGGCTACGCTATCTTCGTCGTGCACGATTCCTTTGCGGAGCTTGCCTGCATTTCCGTCACCATGGCGACCATGGTTTCGGTTGTCGGGCGCAACTACGGCTCGCGCTTCGCGGTCGACCTCCAGACGGCCTTCTGCTGCCTGCCGATGATCGTCGGCAGCCTGCTGGCGCTGGACTTCTATCGCGGTGTGCTGTCGATCTTTCTCATCCCCTTCTGGCTGACGACGCGGGCGATGGCGAATGGCGTGCGCGAGTTTCTGTATGAGAATGTCATCGCGCGCCGGGAAATCACCATTATCGCCGACCGTTTCGACACCGCGCTCAACAACATGCCGCATGGCCTCGTCATGGTCGATGCCGAAAACCGCATCCAGGTCGTCAACCGCAAGGCCTGCGAACTGCTGAAAATCGGTGCGCCGGAGCGGCTGAAAGACCGCGATCTTGGCGCCGTGCTGCGCTATGGCGCACGCTACAGCTTCATGGACGCCTCACAGCCGGAGCTCATCCTGCGCCAGCTCACCCAGGTGGCCGAAGGTAACCTGTCGCGTACGCTCATTCATTTTCCCGAGGGCCTGTCGCTCGAATTCTCCGCCAGCCGCAGGGCCGACGGTGGCGCGGTGCTGATCTTCGAAGACGTATCCAGCCGTGTGAAGGCCGAGCAGAAGATCATGCACATGGTCCGCTTCGATGCGCTGACCGGCCTGCCGAACCGCGAATATTTCGGCCAGCTGGTGCAGGAGTATCTCGCCAAACATCCGAGAAAATCCGGGCCGCTTGGCTTTATGGTGCTCGATATCGACGAGTTCAAACACGTCAACGACATGCGCGGTCACGTCACCGGCGACCATCTGCTTTGCGCCATCGCCGCCCGCATCAAACGGGTCTGTGGCAACGCCATCCTCGGCCGGCTGATGGGCGACCAGTTCATCCTGTTCTTCCCGCATGCGAAGGAGCTGGCCTCACTCGACCTCGAGATCCGTCGCGTGCACGCTGCGATCCAAGGCCATTATGAGGTCGACGAGCTGACCTTCCTCATTTCGCTCAGTGCTGGTTACGCCATTCTCGAAAGTTCCGCTTTTGCGATGGACGAATGGAGCGTCAAGGCGGATCTTGCGCTGTTCGAGAGCAAGTCGCGCTTCAAGGGCGGCATATCCGGCTTCGAGCGTGAGATGGACGGGCGCTATATCGAACAGCAGAAGCTGAAAGCAGACCTTCGCGAGGCGGTCTCTGCGCAGGCGCTGCATCTCGTCTTCCAGCCGATGTTCCGGGCTGATGGTTCGCGCATCGAATGCGCCGAGGCGTTGGCGCGCTGGGTGCATCCGGAGAAAGGCTCGATTCCGCCTGATGTCTTCATTCGGCTCGCCGAGGACATGGGCATCATCTCCGACATCACTCGTTTCGTGCTGTTCAAAGCCTGCAGCGAATGCATGACCTGGCCAGAGCACATCGCCGTCTCGGTCAACCTCTCGGCGCGGGATTTGCGCGATGCCGACATTCTGTCGGTGGTCGCCGACGCGCTTGCCCATTCCGGGCTCGACGCGGCGCGGCTGCATCTCGAAGTCACCGAAAGCTGCCTGATCGACGAGCCGCAGGCTGTGCGCGCCATCCTGGCGGAACTCAGAGCCCGCGGCATCACCATCGCGATCGACGATTTCGGCACCGGCTTCTCCAGCCTGAGCTATCTCGATACGCTGCCGCTCGATATCGTCAAGATCGATCGTTCCTTCGTGCGTAATATCGTCGAGGATACCCGTCGCCTTAAGCTCTTGCGCGGCACGGTCAACCTCGCCAGGGAACTCGGCCTCAAGATCGTCATCGAGGGGGTTGAGACCGAAGAGCAGCTCGCATTGCTCAACAAACACCGCAGCACCGATCTGGTGCAGGGCTATGTTTTCTCGCAGCCGGTGCCCTCCCAGAACATCCCGCTCCTACAACAGGGCGTCGGCCGCCGCGTCGTCCAACGTCGCCGCCACAAGGTCGCCTGAGCACTCGGCAGCCGCCGATTTTCCTTGTCACACTCCCCCGCCGTTAACCTTAATACTTTATAAACGAACCGAATTATCGGATTTCCTTGCCTAAATCTCGCTGGCGTATGATTAATGATCCGTTAACGAGTGGATCAAAATATGTCAGACACACTGTTCACGCGTAGTGATTTCAGTACGAAAATTTTGGAAATTCTGGATCAGGTCGAATATCGCCGTGTCGAAAGCAGCGAAGACATGGAGGAGGTGGAGCGGCTGCGCTACAAGGCCTACAAGGCCCATGGCGCGCTGTCGCTTGCCCCGGCAGGCCTATTGGACGATGTCGATTTCGACAGCCATGCTTATATCTTCGGTCTCTACTATTATGGCGAACTGGTCAGTACGATCAGACTTCACTATGTGACGCCGGAGCATCGTATCAGCCGGTCCGGAGAGGCCTTTCCCGAGGCGATGGATGAGCTTTTGGACGCCGGGCTGACCTTGATCGACCCGGCGCGTTTCGCGGCCGATCCGGAGCTCACCGCCAACCTGCCATGGGTTCCCTATCTGACGCTGAGACCCGCCATCGTCGCGGCAGCGTATTTCCGGGCTGACCGGGTTATTCAGTCCGTCCGGCCCCCGCATGCCGCCTTCTACAAGCGGGTCTTCTATGCCGATACCATTGTGCCCGGCCGACTGGCGGAGAGTTACGGCGTTGATGTGACGCTGATGGCGACGAATGTAGTGGAGGTCGGGCGCAAGCTGTTGACGCGCTATCCTTTCTTCATCTCCAGCGCCAGCGAACAGCGCATGATGTTTTCGCGCACTCCCCACGATACGTTGCCGCCGCTTACCATCATCCCGACGGCGCGCTTCGTGCCACAAGGTGAACTCGGCACCGACCTGCCGCTGTAATTTCTCCTGCTCTGCGAATGAGGAGAGGTTATGCAGCGGTGACAAGATCCGCAGCCGGCGCCCTCACGTTTTTTCCTTGCGGAAGAAGGTGGTTTGGAACCGCGGCTGCGGCATTCTCATGCATTGCGCTTTCGCCTGTCATTGTGTAATTCCTGCAGCCAGGGACTTCCCTCGGCTTAAGAGGGAATCAGGCAGCGCAAAAGCATTTCAGGGAGACGATATTTATGGCCGAACATCATACCGGACCGGTCGAGACCGGCGCGCCGATGGATTACAAGGAACATGAGCAGACCTACAACATGTTCATTGCCGGCACGAAATACGGCACGATGCTTCTCGTCGTTCTCCTGCTGGCGATGACCGCCGGTTTCTTCGGCGGCGCCGGCCTTCTCGGTGGCCTCTTCGTCTTCATCGTTCTTCTCGCCGCCGGCATCTTCCTGTTCCGCTGATCGCGGCTGGCGCATCGGCCTGAAAATCGCAATCGATTTTCGGCAAACGCGATGTGTCTGTTCAGGGAGTTGGAGCGTCTTTGTGTGTCCGGGGGGACGTACGGCGCTCTAAGGGGAGGGGAGGCTTCTCCGAAGCCTTGTGAATTAGGTGCTTGGCCTGCGCAGGCGAGCCTGCGGCGGTCTGGCTGACCCGGAGGAGGGGGCAGTTGGGCAATATTGTTTTCGTTGCAAGGGAAATCACGGACGGCGAGACGCGTGTCGCGGCCTCCGCCGAGACCGTGAAGAAGATGAAGAGTTTCGGCTTCGATGTCGTCGTCGAAGCCGGCGCCGGTACGGCTTCGCGCATTCCGGACGCCGAGTTCGAAGCCGTAGGCGCCAGAATCGGCAGTTTTGCCGATGCAGCCTCCGCCGACGTGGTGCTGAAGGTGCGCCGCCCGAGCCCATCGGAAATCGCGGGTTACAAGAGCGGCGCCGTCGTCATTGCGATCATGGACCCCTACGGCAATGACGAGGCGATTGCGGCGCTCGCGAGTGCCGGGCTTTCGGCTTTCGCCATGGAGCTGATGCCGCGCATCACCCGCGCCCAGTCGATGGACGTGCTCTCCTCTCAGGCCAATCTCGCCGGCTATCAGGCGGTCATCGAGGCGGCGGCGGTCTATGACCGCGCCATGCCGATGATGATGACGGCGGCAGGCACCGTGCCGGCCGCCAAGGTCTTCGTCATGGGTGCCGGCGTCGCCGGTCTGCAGGCGATCGCCACGGCGCGGCGCCTCGGGGCGGCGGTCTCGGCCACCGACGTTCGCCCGGCCGCCAAGGAGCAGGTTGCCTCGCTCGGCGCCAAGTTCATCGCCGTCGAGGACGAGGAGTTCAAGGCGGCGGAAACGGCCGGCGGTTACGCCAAGGAAATGTCGGCAGACTATCAGGCGAAACAGGCGGCGCTCGTCGCCGAACACATCGCCAAGCAGGATATCGTCATCACCACCGCTCTCATTCCCGGCCGGCCGGCGCCGCGGCTCGTCTCGCGCGCCATGCTTTCCTCGATGAAGCCGGGTGCGGTCGCGGTCGACCTCGCGGTCGAGCGCGGCGGCAATATCGAGGGCGTCGTTGCCGGCGAGGTCGCCGACGTCGACGGCGTCAGCGTGATCGGCTTCGCCAATATGCCGGGCCGGGTCGCAGCCAGCGCCTCGGCGCTTTACGCCAAGAACCTCGTCACCTTCCTCGAGACGATGGTCAACAAGGAAACGAAGGCGGTCGTCGTCAACCTCGACGACGAGCTCGTCAAGGCAACGATGCTGACCTATGCCGGCGACGTGGTGCATCCCGCCTTCGGCGGCGCGAAGAAGGGAGACATGTGATGGCCAGTGAAGCAATGGACAGAGCGCTGCAGCAGTTGAACGACGCCGTGACGGCCGTCGCCACCGCAGCCGCGCATGCCCCGGAAGCGGCAAGTGCGGCAACGGGCGGGGCGATCGATCCCTTCGTCTTCCAGCTGGCGATCTTCGTCTTGTCGATTTTCGTCGGCTATTACGTCGTCTGGTCGGTGACGCCGGCGCTGCATACGCCGCTGATGGCGGTGACCAACGCGATCTCCTCGGTCATCGTCGTCGGCGCGCTGCTGGCGGTCGGCATCTCCACAAGCGGGCTTGCGACTGGCTTCGGTTTCGTCGCCCTGGTGCTGGTCTCGGTGAATATCTTCGGCGGCTTCCTGGTCACGCAGCGCATGCTTTCGATGTACCGCAAGAAGGACCGGTGAGGGATCGATGACCAATATCGCAGCTTTCCTCTACCTCGTTTCCGGCGTGCTCTTCATCCTGGCGCTGCGCGGCCTGTCGCATCCGGCCACCAGCCGCAAGGGCAATCTCTACGGCATGATCGGCATGGGGATCGCCATCCTGACGACGCTGGTGCTGGCAACCCCGAACTTCGGCGGCTTCGTGCTGATCATCCTCGGCCTTGCCATCGGCGGCAGCGTCGGCGCCTATGTCGCTCGCACCATCGCCATGACCTCGATGCCGCAGCTGGTCGCCGGCTTCCACTCGCTGGTCGGCCTTGCCGCCGTGCTGGTGGCCGCCTCCGCGCTCTATACGCCCGCCTCCTTCGGCATCGGCGAGATCGGCCAGATCCACACCGAGGCGCGCATCGAAATGGCGCTGGGCGTCGCGATAGGGGCGCTCACCTTCACCGGCTCGATCATCGCCTTCCTGAAGCTCGACGGGCGCATGTCCGGCAAGCCGATCCTGCTGCCCTACCGGCATTTGATCAATGCAACCCTGCTGGCGCTGATCGCGCTCTTCATCGTCGGCCTTGCCGCTACCGAAAGCCATTTCGACTTCTGGGCCGTCGTGGCGCTGTCGCTGGCGCTCGGTGTCCTGCTGATCGTGCCGATCGGCGGCGCCGACATGCCCGTCGTTGTCTCCATGCTGAACTCCTATTCCGGCTGGGCTGCGGCCGGCATCGGCTTCACCCTCGGCAATCTGGCGCTGATCATCACCGGCGCGCTCGTCGGTTCGTCAGGCGCCATCCTCTCCTACATCATGTGCAAGGGCATGAACCGCTCCTTCGTCTCGGTCATTCTCGGCGGTTTCGGCGGCGAGACGGCATCCGGCGGGCCGGACACATCAGACAAGACGGTCAAGCTCGGCTCCGCCGAGGATGCAGCCTATCTGATGGCCAATGCCTCGAAGGTCATCATCGTGCCGGGTTATGGCATGGCGGTCGCCCAGGCCCAGCATGCGCTGCGCGAACTCGCCGACAATCTGAAGAAGAACGGCGTCGAGGTGAAATATGCGATCCACCCGGTCGCAGGCCGCATGCCCGGCCATATGAACGTGCTGCTGGCCGAGGCCAATGTTCCCTATGACGAGGTCTTCGAGCTCGAGGACATCAATTCGGAATTTGCCCAGGCCGACGTCGCCTATGTCATCGGCGCCAATGACGTCACCAATCCGGCAGCGCGCGACGACAAGACCTCGCCGATCTACGGCATGCCGATCCTCGACGTCGATCGGGCGAAGACCTGCCTGTTCGTCAAGCGCTCGCTTGGTTCGGGTTATGCCGGCATCGACAATACGCTGTTCTACAAGGACGGCACGATGATGCTGCTCGGCGACGCCAAGAAAATGACCGAGGATATCAACAAGGCGATCGCGCATTGAGCCGATGAGCCGCCCTTTGGGGCGGCTTTTCTCATATCTCGCCCGGCGCCAGCGTCATCTTCTCGACACCGATCGCCAGGTTCAGCCCTTCCTGGGCCTGGACATTCAGCGGCTGCAGCATGAAAGCCTTGTTGGTGCCGCCGGCAATCACTTTGGCGCCGGCGCCCGCACCGATGCTCGCATCAGCGCCGACACCGTAATATTCGCCGGCAAGGGCGAATTGCGGCATATCGGTGCCGGTCTTTGCCAGGACCTGCCAGATCATCACGCTCTTGCCCGTCTGGCCGATGTCGAGGCCGAACTTCTCGATTTTGCCGGCGTAGACGGCTTTGGCGCCGCCGGATGCCGGCGTATAGGTGCAGATGAGGTTCTTCTGCGAGGTGACGATCAGGCCCTGACCGCCATCCGATCCGCAGACCAGACGGCCAAGCGTCACATAATTTTCCGCACTCGCCGGGCTTGCCAAGGCAGCGGCCGTCAGTGCCGCGGCGGCGATCATCGTTTGCTTGAACATGGTCCTTCTCCTTGGGAATGACCTGTTCGAAACGGGTTGAGGTGGCGATAGTTCCTAGGTTATTCCCGCTCCAGCGTGGCGCGCTGGGCTGTCAGTACCCATAACAGGCCTTCGGGCCGGAAATCGACCTGCACCGTGCCTCGGAAGGCGGAAGCGGCATGCGCCTTGATGACGGTCGTGCCGAAACCCGAGCGCGAGGGCTCTGTGACCGGCGGGCCGCCGCGCTCTTCCCAGGTGAAGCGGAGCAGGGCATCCGGCTTGTCCTCGTCTCCGACATCGTGCCAGTCGAAGCGGACGCGGCCCTGCGGGACGGAGAGCGCACCATATTTCACAGAATTGGTGGCGAGCTCATGCAGGGCAAGGCCGAGATTCTGCACTGCATCCGGCTTCAGGACGAAATCATCGCCGGTGATTTCGATCTGTTCGCGCGATTGCGGGAAGGCCTGCAGATGGATGTCAACGACCCGCCGGAGCGACACGCCTCCCCATTGCTCGCTGGTCAGAAGCTCGATCGAACGCACCAGGCCCTCAAGGCGGTCGGCGACGGCGGCTTGAAAGGTTTCGACGCTGTCGGCCTGTTTGGCAAGCTGGCGCATCATGGCCTGAGCAAGCGTGAGAAGGTTCTTGGTGCGGTGGACGAGTTCATGCATGACGAAGCGCAGCCGGTCTTCGGTCTGACTGCGATCGAATGAGGCATTCGAAAGAGCGATCGCCACCTGGTTCGCCTCGATCACGCTCGTTTCAACGGGTGAGACGATGTGGCCCTGGCCCATGCGGTTCGCCATGTCGGCGATCTCGCGGATGGTGGTGCGGACCTGTCTCGCGACGGCATAGGCGGCCAGCACTGCGACGAGCACGAGCGCAACGCCGCCGATGATGAGGAAACGCCAGGTGCTGAGAATCGAAGCCTGCGCCACCGGCCCCCAGACCACCGTCTTCCAAGACCAGCCGGGAATCTGTGCATAACCGAGAAGCATGTGCGGCAGGATCGACTTATCTTCGAAGACCCCTCGGGAAAAACCAAGCGCCGGCAGGATGCGCGGATCGAAGGGGGTGCCGGGCTTGAGGGCGGCGGGACCGGCGGCAACCACCACGTGGCCGCTTTGGTCGAGAACGGCGGCCGACCAGCCGGGGGCAAGACCCTGGGTCGTCACCAGCCGGCCGAGATCCCTGGCGTCCTGGGTGATGATGAGGGCGGCGACAGGATCGCCCTCTCTTGGTAAAGTGACGTTGTAGACCCACTCGCCGCTGGTTCTGCCGCGAAAAACATCGGACGCCTCGATCCGGCCGGATTTCATCGCGGCATCGAGCGCGGCGATGTTTGCCGTCTTTTCGAGCGGAGTGCCGAAAGGCCGGCGTGTGTTCAGCAGTTGCTGACCGGTGCGGTCGACGGCGAGGACATAGAGCGCATTGTTCCGCAGAGCCGCTTCCGTACGTTCGTGGAAGGAGGCGAGGTCGCCGTTTTCGAGCTCCGGGGAGCTCGACAGCAGCCGCAACGTCGTCGCCATGTCCTGAAGCTGGCGATCGATGATGCGCGAAAGGGCAAGCGCGTCCTGCGCCGTCTCGCGCTTCAGCGTCGAGCGCTGGTTATCCTCCAGCTGCAGCAGAAGCAGCGCCACGAAGGCGAAGATCGGCAGCGCGATCGCCACCGCCATCGCCACCAGATAGGTGCCGATCGAAGCTTTGGGAAAAAACAATGCGACGATCTTCATTTATTGCGCGCCGCCGCCACAGTCCCGGTATTGCCGCGTCCTTTGTGCGTCCTGAAAGACGCGCGGCGCCGCTGTGCGCGCTGTCCGCAACAGTTTTCGTCTGCGGTCAGGAAAGCAAAGATCCGCATCTCTCGCAAACCGCCCTCAAACGTGTTTTCGCACACCCCGATAGCGGGCTATCGAAGCAGCCGCATGTTACGGGGAGCAAAAGCAGGTTGCAATATCGTATGACATGCCATGAAGACGGCGGCGGTTTTCCACCCCTCTTTTCAAAGCGATGCGGCGCCTTCATGACACCTTACTCCGGCCACCCTTTGCTGCACGCGCACCGGGCCGGTCATCGATAAAGCGGTTCTGCCGGAGACTTTCCTGCAACGCCAAGGTTCTGGGGCATCCGATGTTCCGGGCGCCCCTATCCTTAGCCGGCTGGAGCGCCGACTCGGGCCAGACCATCGCGGGCCGGCTGGTATTTGGGGTCAAGCCCGACCGCATGGCGATAGGAGCGGGCAGCCTTGGCCTTGTCGCCGCGGCGTTCGTAGACAAGAGCCTGGTTGGCCCAGGATTCGGCGATGTTGCCGTTGAGATCGATCGCGTGATTGAAATCGGCAAACGCGTTGTCATCGTCATTCAGCGCGATGTAGGAAATGCCGCGGCCATTATAGGGCTCGGGCGAATTCGGCGCGAGCGAGATGGCCTTCGAGAAATCGTCGATGGCCTTGTCCTGCTGATTGCGCTTTTGGTAGATCAGGCCACGATTGTGATAGGCGCGGCCATCGGTCGTGCCGAGCTGGATCGCCTTGCTGAAATCGTTGAAAGCTGCATCGTCCTGGCCGGCCATGCGATAGACATTGCCGCGGCCGATATAGGCGACGTCGTAGCTCGGATTGATCTGCAGGGCGGCATTGTAGTCGGCAATCGCCTGCTGCTGCTGGCCCATGTTGCGATAGACCAGCGCGCGGTTGGCATAGGCCTGGAAGAAGCGCGGATTAATCTGCAGTGCCGTGTTGAAATCGTTCAGCGCCTGGCGGAACTGGCCGCCGCGGCCATAGGCGGAACCGCGGACATTATACCCTTCGGGATCCCTCGGATTGGCGTTGATAACAGCCGTCAGCGACGCGATGTTCTCTTCCGAGCCCTGCGCCTTGTCGATGCGGATTACGGCATCCGTGGTGTTGGTCGTCTCGCAGCCGGCAAGGCCGACCATGGCCGCCAGCGTCAAGGCTGGCAGGAATGCGGTTTTCTGAAAGCGCCAGGCGCGGGACGGATTGAAGGTGGTATCAGCCATTCGGGCTCGCTTTCCCCATGCGGCATATCCAACACTGGGATATGCTGATCTTCAGCGGCAAACTAAAAAGGCGGCGGCGAACCCATCGCCCCCGCCACAATGCATCTGAAAACGTCGAAAAAACGACGGCAACGCTTAGCGTGCGACCAGGCCTTCGCGCTGGGCGCGCTTGCGGGCCAGCTTGCGAACGCGGCGAACAGCCTCGGCCTTTTCGCGAGCACGCTTCTGCGACGGCTTCTCGTAGTAGTCGCGCATCTTCATTTCGCGGAAAATGCCTTCGCGCTGCATCTTCTTCTTGAGAGCGCGGAGAGCCTGATCGACATTGTTATCGCGGACAAGTACCTGCACGAGAATCACGTTCCTTTGGTTTGGTTGATGCCTGAGGCAGCGCAGCGCCAGGGGCAAAAATATAACGTTCGCGCGGCCGCGGCCTTGCGATTGGTGATGCGGGATAGCAGATCGAGTAGGGGAAGTCCAGATGGATATCGGCGGCAGCTGGAAAAATCACATCTGTCCGGCATCCTGTCTCAAGCGAGCCGCTTCCGGCAGGGCATCGTCCAGGGCGGCAATTGCCTCCTTGAGCGCCGTCCTGACCCGGAGTCGATCGGCAGGCTCCAGCCGGCTCATATCCAGATGCAGGTCGAGACCCGAGAGATGTTCACTGAGAACGCGGCTCTTGTGGTCGGCGCCGAGCGTCAGTCCATCGACGGCATAGGGCACGACCTCGCGTTGGATGCCCTTCATGGTGATCGGCGGCAAAGGGTGAGCGTCGACGATCTCGTTCACCAGCGCATAGGTTTCGTAGCTGATGACGATTTCTCCGCCCTGGGCGATCGACTGCAGCCTGGCCGCGAGATTCGCCTCCGCGCCGATGATCGTATAGTCCATGCGATCGCTGCTGCCGAAATTGCCGACGTTGCAATAACCGCTGTTAATTCCCATGCGCACGACGAAAGGCTCCTCGGTGCCGTTTCTGCGCCATCTGTCCTTGAGCTCCCCGAGGCGGCGCTGCATGTCGACGGCCATGCGCAGGCAGGCTTTCGCATCTTCTTCCGGACCCTTCGTTTCCGGGTCGCCGAAGAAGACCAGCATGGCATCGCCGATGAACTTGTCCACCGTGCCGCCATGGGCGAGGGCAATGTTCGACATTTCGGTCAGATATTCGTTGAGCATTTCCGTCAGCGCTTCCGGCTGCAGCCGCTCGGTGGTCGCGGTGAAATCCTTGATGTCGGAGAAGAAAATCGTCAGGCGCTTGCGCTCGGTATGGACGACGACGTCTTTCTGTCCGCTGAAGATGCTCTTGTAGATCTGCGGCGAGAGATAGCGCGAAATCTTCAGGGAAACGCTGGCCAGGAATTCGTTCGCCGCTTCGAGATCCCGATTGGCGCCATGGATCGCGCGAGCCTGCTGGCGCTGCAGCAGAATGAAGCTGAGGCCGATGACGGCGACAAAAAGAAAATAGCAGAGCAGATATTTGAAGGCGAAGACGTTGCTTGCATAGGGTTGCTTGATGACCACTTCCTGAATGCCGCGCACATCGCCGACCTTCCAATCGGTCTTCGGGCTTTCCGGGTGGCTGTTGTGACAGGCAACGCAGGCCTGGCCCATGACGACGGGCGTGACGAACCGCAGGGTATCGGTCAAACCGACCCGGGTGAGGTCGCTCAACGTCTGCTGCGGATTGGCGCGCAACGCGGCGAGCGATCGTTTCTCGAAATCGTCGAGCTCGTGGGAAGCGCGGCTCTTGAACGGCAGATCGGAGACGAAGCGGTATGTGATGTTGGCCTGCTGCTCCTTGATGACGTCGCCGAGTTCCAGCGAAAGCGTTGCCGGCAGCGGGATGGCGCCTGGGATATTGGCGTAGTTGTGGGAGACGACCGTGCCTGCGGTCGCGCCGCTGGCGTGCGCGGCCAGAACGCGTCCGACGACATTGGCGGAATAATAGGAGCGGATGCTCGATATCAGCGAGCTCATATCGCGCGCCTGGCGTCTGAGGGTATTTCCGGAGAGATCGCTGATGTCGAGCCAGACGGCAAGCGGCAGTCCTGCAAGCATCGCCAGCACGACGACGATCAGCCAATAGCCGCTGCGACGCACGGCGGTTTCGGAAATCACGGGAGCCCCTCACTCTTCCATCTGAAAGCATTCGCGCTTCGCGCCGTTACAAGAACATTTCACGGCGCGCCCGGCAAGATCGAAGCCGTGTCGTCCAAGCAAAAGCCTGGCCGAACTGACGGCGCCGCCAAATTTGAAGACGCCGTTGCGCCGACCGGCGGGAAGCGGGAGGCTGGAAAGCGAAAAGAAGCGCCGCAAGCGCATGGGCGAATGGCGTTCGGACGGAAAGCGGCGTAGCCTGTCGGTTGGCAGGGGGACACCGGTTGAGATGATGACGCGCGTGCAGCAAATCGGTGTCGTTATCGGCCTGGTGATCGTGGCTGCGCTGACGATGTTGCGCGCAGGCGATCCCGGGATCTTCAAGCTGATCCGTGGCGTGACTTTCGACGAGTATCAGCGCCTGCTTCCGAGAAAATTCGAGCCCATGCCGGTTCGTGTGATCGATATCGACGAGGCGTCGTTGCGTGAATTCGGTCAATGGCCGTGGCCACGGGACCGGTTGGCTCTGCTGGTGGACCGGCTTTCTCAAATGGGCGCGGCGGCCATTGCCTTCGACGTGCTCTTTTCAGAGCCGGATCGGCTGTCGCCGCGCAACGTGGTGCGCGAGGTCGCGGGGGTTGATCCGTCCCTGGCCGAGAAGCTTCCCGACAATGACGAGATCTTTGCCCGCTCGATCTCCGGCAAACCCGTCGTGCTCGGCTTCGGGCTTTCCAACGAAGGCAGTTACCGGCCGCCTGTCAAGGCGGGCTTTGCTTTCACCGGGGAAAGCCCCGTCTCGGCTCCGCCCTATCTTGCCGCTTCGACACCACTCAGACCGCAATTGGAAGCCAATGCGGCAGGGCTCGGCCATATCAGCCTCAATCCCGGCAATCCTTCGCCGGTGGTTCGGGCGGTGCCGCTGTTCCTGACTGATGGCGTGCAACTCTATCCCAATCTCGCGGTCGAGGCTTTGCGTGTCGCGCAGGGTGTATCGACTTACGTAGTGGCCGGCGCGCCCGATCGGGCCGGGGCGATGACATCGGCAAAGATCGGCGATTTCGTCGTGCCGCTGACGGCGGCGGGCGAATTCTGGCTCTATGTCAGCCCCGACCGGGCGGAGCGCTATATTTCCGCCCGCCAGGTGCTCGCCGCCGGGGGCGCCTCTCCCGAGGTCTCTGCCGCCATTGACGGCAGCATCGTCTTCGTCGGCACCTCGGCGGCAGGCCTGCAGGACATCCGCGTCACGGCGCTCGGCGAGAATGTTCCCGGCGTTTCGATGCATGCGCAGGCCGTCGAACAGATTCTCTCCGGCCGTTTCCTGTCGCGGCCCGATTGGGCGGACGGGCTGGAAATCCTCACGATCGCGGTGCTCGGATGCCTGCTCGTCGTGGTGACGACCTTCGTCAGTCCCGCCGTCGCACTGGTCTGCGGCCTGCTCATTACCGCAATGGCGCTCGTGGCCTCCTGGCTCTCCTTCTTTTATGCGGGGCTTCTTCTCGATCCGTTGGCTCCGATCATCAGCGGATCGATCACCCATTTTGCGGCAACCTCGTTCCGCATTCTGGTGATCGACCGGGAAAGGCGCGAGGTGCGGCGCGCCTTCGGACATTATCTTTCTCCGTCACTGCTCCATCGCATCGAGCATAACCGCGATGCCTTGCGGCTCGGTGGAGATGACCGGGAGCTGACGGTAATGTTCGTCGATGTCAGGAACTTCACCGAGATCAGCGAACGGCTGGCGCCGGCTGATGTCGTCAGGTTCCTGAACACGCTGCTCGATGCGCTGAGCCGCCATGTCGTTGCCAATGAAGGCACGCTCGACAAATTCATCGGTGATTCGATCATGGCGTTCTGGAATGCGCCAGTCGATGTAGCCGATCATGCAACAAAGGCGGTTCGTGCTGCACTTGCGATGCGCGAAACGCTGGCCGAACTGAACATGGCCGACGCGTTCGGCTTCGGGCCTGGACAAGAGGTCGGCATCGGCATCGGCATCCACACCGGTCTTGCCTGTGTCGGCAATATGGGCGCCAAGACCCGCTTCAACTATTCGGCAGTCGGAGATGCGGTCAACGTCGCCGCCCGCATCGAGTCGTCCTGCAAGGAGATAGGCTTCGATATCCTCATCTCCGACAGCACGGCACGCTCAGTGCAGGGAATGGCGGTGATCGAGGCCGGCGCCCTCTCGCTCAAGGGAAAGAGCAGCCGGACGCAGATCCTTGCGGTCATCGGCGATGAACGCGTCGCAGAATCCCAGGAATTCGCCGCACTCGAGATCGTTCATAAGCAACTGATACAGGCCCTGCAATCGCATTCGCGGAACAGCCGGAAACTTATCGGCGCGGCAAAGCACTGCGCTGCGCAGGTGCTCGGCGGTCTGGCGGAATTCTACCAACGTATATCCGGCAGAACCGAACATTTCCGGGAATTGCCTGCCGGGATCGAAAAGAGTGCGGCAGATTGACTGGCCTCAGCGATCGCGATTGAAATCGCGGCCCCTGTGGTGGTTCCGATCGTTGTCATGATCATCATCACGATCTCCATCTCCATCATGGTGGTGGTCGTGCTCCCGATGATCCAGGCCGTGATTTCCCGGCTTGCCGTCGTCGTCGTGCCGGCCATGGCCTTCATGCTTATCGGGCCTATCCGGCTTATCATGATGGGGCTTGTCGTGGTGCGGCTTGTCATGGTGCGGCATGTCGGGCCTGTGCGGTCGCTCCTTTTGCGGTTCGGCCTGTCTCTGTGGCGGATCCTGCCTTTGCGGAGCGGGTGCAACTGCCGGCGGCGGCCGGTTTCGATCGCTCCTTTCCGGCAACAGCGAAGCCATGTTGCATCCGCCGAGCATGCCGAGGCCACCCGAAAGCCGCTGGTTGCCGGAGAGGAAGGGCAGGGCGCGCTGGTTTCCAAGGCTCTGGAGGACGTCACGATCCACCCGGCGGGCTGATGTCATATCGCCATTCGGCTTGGCCACGACGCAGTCGCAGCGTTGCTGTAGCTGCCGGCAGCCGCCGGGGCCGCAGAAGCGGGCCGCGCCGTTCAAGAGGACGACGGCGGTGGTGCCGTCGGGGCCGACATAAAAATCGAAAGCGGTGCCGCGCACGCCGATCGTGCCTGCCGGCGTCAGGATTTGATAGGCCGAGGATTTGGAATTGCCGCTGACCCAGCGGAAGGTCCCCTTGGCGGCCTTGATGGTGAGTTGCCTGACCGATTGCGAATCGTCGAAAACATATCTGTCGATGACGACGGAGGACCCCCAGCCGACCGCAAGCTTGGTGCCGTCCCTAAATACAAACTGGCCGAGCCCCGACTGCGATGTCTTGATGCGTTCGTCGCGATGAACGCTTGTGTTGACTTCGATCGGGCCGGCTTGTCCCGTTACCTCGGTCTTGATGACGACAGCCTGGCCGACGGGCTCGGCGGCAGCCGCCAGCCCGACGCCGCAAAGCGCAAAAATTAGCGCCTGGAATAATAAACGCTGCCCCCGCATGCACATGATACACCAAGCCCGGCAAGGGGGAAAAATTAACATCTCGGCAACTTCTTGTCTGTTCGCCCTCTTGGGTTAGGGGCAGCCCTGCCGCCAGCTGGAAGCGCGGGCCTTCGCAAGATCCTGCAGGATGATGTTCGTTTGGGTTTGGGAAGCGGCGCTTGACACCATCGGAAATTGCGCAGTTTTCGACACGATGTCGTTCAGTGTCAAAAGCGAAGCTCTCGCGCGTCGCAAAAGAGCCGTTGTGCCGCATTTGGATTTGCGATTTGTATGGGCGCGAGAACAGCCCTTGCCCGAAGGAGAAGAAGGCGGATGCGGAAATATTCGGTTTTTGCCGTGGCGCGGGAGGCCCTTCGCGGCCACAGAGGTTGGGAGAAGCAGTGGACTTCGCCGGAACCGCGCGCCGAGTACGATGTCGTTATCATCGGCGCTGGCGGACATGGCTTGGGAGCCGCCTATTATCTTGCCAAGGAGCACGGCATCACCAATGTGGCGGTGATCGAGAAGGGCTGGCTCGGCGGCGGCAATACCGGGCGCAATACCACCATCATCCGTTCGAATTATCTCTATGAAGAGAGCATGCACATTTACGAGCATTCGATGAAGCTCTGGGAAGGCCTTTCACAGGAGCTCAACTACAATGTGATGTATTCGCCGCGCGGCGTGATGATGCTCTCGCACAATATTCACGACCAGCAGTCGTTCAAGCGACACATCCACGCCAACCGGCTCTACGGCATCGACAATGAATGGCTGACGCCCGAGCAGGCGAAGGCCTATTGTCCGCCGCTCGACATCTCCGCCAGCGCGCGTTATCCGATCAACGGTGCGGCGCTGCAGCGGCGCGGCGGCACGGCGCGGCACGATGCGGTGGCCTGGGGATATGCGCGCGCAGCCTCCGATCGAGGCGTGCACATCATCCAGAACTGCGAAGTGACCGGCATCCGCCGCGGTCCGGACGGACGGGTGACCGGGGTCGAGACCTCGCGCGGCTTCATCGGCGCCAGAAAGGTCGGCGTATCGGCCGCGGGCCACACCTCGACAATCATGAAGATGGCGGATGTGCGCGTGCCGCTGCAGTCGAGCCCGCTGCAGGCGCTGGTCTCCGAACCGCTGAAGCCGATTTTCCCCTGCGTCGTCATGTCGAACACGGTGCATGCCTACATCTCGCAGTCCGACAAGGGCGAGCTCGTCATCGGCGCCGGCACCGACCAGTATAATTCCTACTCCCAGACCGGCGGGCTGCAGATCATTACGCATACGCTCGACGCCATCTGCGAACTCTTCCCGATGTTCCGGCGCGTCAAGATGATGCGGCAATGGGGCGGCATCGTCGACAATACGCCGGACCGTTCGGCGATCCAGTCGAAGACGCCGGTTCCCGGGCTTTACGTCAATTGCGGCTGGGGCACCGGCGGCTTCAAGGCGACGCCGGGCTCGGCCAATCTCTTTGCGCATCTGATCGCCCGCGATGAAGCGCACAAGTTCAATGCCGGCCTGACGCTGGAACGCTTCCGCAGCGGCCGGCTGATCGATGAAGCGGCGGCTGCGGCGGTGGCGCACTGATGATGAACGTGTTCGCTCAGATGCCCGCTTCTTTCGTTATTTACGCCCTCATCCGCCTTGAAAGCACCTTCTCCCTGCTGGGGAGAAGGGGAGGAGAAGGAAATCTCACATGCTGCTGATCCATTGCCCTTATTGTCAGGAAGAGCGTTCCGAGCTCGAATTCCGCGGCGCGGGTGACGCGCATATCGTGCGGCCGGCCGACATCGCCTCGATTTCGGACGAGGAATTCGAAGAGTATTTCTTTCTGCGCGACAACCCGAAGGGGCTGATCTTCGAGCGCTGGCGGCATATTCACGGCTGCGGCCGCTTCTTCAACGCGGCGCGCGATACGGTGAGCGACAAGTTCATCATGACCTATAAGGCAGGCGAGCCGAAGCCGCGGATCGGTGCCGAGGCCGAACAGCACGGGCCAGTCGAGACCTATGAAGCCGTGGAAGGAGAGGCGCAATGAGCGGCGCAAATCGTATCGTCGGCAAGGGGCGTCTGACGCCTGCAAAGACCGCGCGCTTCAGCTTCGACGGCCAGAGCTATACGGCGCTCGAAGGCGATACCGTCGCCTCGGCGCTGATCGCCAACGGCATTCATCTCGTCGGCCGTTCGTTCAAATATCACCGGGCGCGCGGCATCCTCTCGGCAGGGGCCGAAGAGCCGAACGCGCTGATCGACGTCGCCCGCGACAAGGCGCGTAAGCAGCCGAACGTGCGCGCCACGGTGCAGGAAATCTTCGACGGCATGATCGTCCAGTCGCAGAACCGCTGGCCCTCGCTGGCCTACGATGTCGGTGCGGTCAACAACCTGATGTCGCCGTTCTTCGCCGCCGGCTTCTATTACAAGACCTTCATGTGGCCGCGCTCCGCCTGGAAACACGTCTACGAGCCGTTCATCCGCCGCGCTGCCGGCCTCGGCGTCGCACCGACGGAAGAGGATCCGGACCATTATGCCAGCCGCTACGCCCATTGCGATGTGCTGGTGGTCGGCGCCGGTGTTGCCGGGCTTTCGGCGGCGCTGGCCGCGGCCGAGACCGGCGCGAAGGTGATCCTCTGCGACGAGCAGGCGGAAGCCGGCGGGGCGCTGCGCTACGATGCCGGCGTCAGGATCGACGGACAGGATGGTTACGCCTGGGCGCAGAAAACCGTGGCGCGGCTGAAGGCGATGGACAATGTCCAAGTCCTCATCCGCACGACCGCCTTCGGTTACTACAACCACAATTTCGTCGGCCTTGCCGAACGCGTCACCGATCATATCGCCAAACCATCGAGCGATCTGCCGCGCGAGCGGCTGTGGCAGGTCCGCGCCAAGCGGGTGATCCTCGCCAACGGCGCGATCGAACGGCACATGGTATTTCCGAACAACGACCGGCCCGGCATCATGCTGGCTTCGGCGGGGCGGATGTATCTCAATCACTACGGTGTCGCCGTCGGAAGCAATGTCGGCATCTATACGGCGCATGACTCGGCCTATGAGGCAGCTTTCGATCTCAAGCGAGCTGGTGTTACGGTGGCCGCCATTGTCGATTGCAGACAGGCGCCGGGAGCGGCGGTGCTGGCAGAGGCGCGTTCGCTCGGCATCGATGTTCTCACCGGCCAGTCGGTCATCAATACAGCGGGACGGCTGCGCATCTCGTCGATGACAGTGACGCGCAACGGCGGCGGTTCGCCGCGGAAGATCGCGGTCGATGCGCTTCTGGTTTCGGCCGGCTGGACGCCATCCGTGCATCTGTTCTCGCAGTCGCGCGGCAAGGTGGCCTTCGAAGCGGAAAGTCAGCGCTTCCTGCCCGGTACCTATGCGCAGGATTGCCTGTCGGTCGGCGCCTGCAACGGCACAGACGACCTGCAGCGGACGGTCGAGGAATCGCTTGCCGCCGGCGAGCTGATGGCGCAGGCCGCCGGCAAGAGCGGCGGCGGGAAAATCACGATCTCGGCCGAGCAGCCCTATGACTGGACCGGCGGGATGATCGGCGCTGCCGAAGGCGCCGGGCCGAAGACAAACGCCAAGGCCTTCATCGATTTCCAGCACGATGTCTGCGCCAAGGATATCCGCCTTGCCGTGCGCGAAGGCATGCACTCGATCGAGCATATCAAGCGGTTCACGACCAATGGCATGGCCTCGGACCAGGGCAAGCTTTCCAACATGCATGGCCTGGCGATTGCCGCGGAAATGCTTGGCAAGGAAATCCCGCGTGTCGGTCTCACCACCTTCCGCGCGCCCTATACGCCGGTGACGTATGGTACGCTGATCGGCCATTCGCGCGGAAAGCTGTTCGATCCGACGCGCAAGACGCCGCTGCACGGCTGGGAAGAAGCCCATGGCGCTGTTTTCGAGGATGTCGGCAATTGGAAACGCGCCTGGTTCTATCCGCGCTCGGGTGAGAACATGCATCAGGCGGTTGCGCGCGAGTGCCGGACGGCCCGCGAGTCGGCAGGTATCTTCGATGCCTCGACCCTCGGCAAGATCGAGGTTGTTGGCCCGGATGCGGCGAAATTCCTCAATCTCATCTACACCAATGCCTGGGACACGCTGAAGCCCGGCAAGGCGCGCTACGGCATCATGACGCGTGAGGACGGCTTCGTTTATGACGATGGCGTCGTCGGTCGCCTGGCGGAGGATCGTTTCCATGTGACGACGACAACCGGCGGAGCGCCGCGTGTTCTCCATCACATGGAAGATTACCTGCAGACGGAATTCCCGGATCTGAAGGTGTGGCTGACCTCGGTGACCGAACAATGGGCTGTCATCGCCGTACAAGGGCCGAAGGCGCGCGAGATCGTCGAGCCTCTCGTCGAAGGGGTCGATCTTTCCAACGAGGCCTTCCCGCATATGAGCGTTGCCGAGTGCACGGTCTGCGGCGTACCGGCGCGGCTCTTCCGCGTGTCCTTCACCGGTGAAATCGGTTTCGAAATCAACGTGCCGGCCGATTACGGCCAGTCGGTGCTCGAAGCGGTCTGGGCCAATGCCGAACCGCTCGGCGCCTGCGTCTACGGTACGGAGACGATGCACGTTCTTCGCGCCGAGAAGGGCTATATCATCGTCGGCCAGGATACTGACGGGACCGTGACCCCTGACGACGCGGGCGTCGCCTGGGCCGTTTCGAAGAAGAAGAAGGACTTCGTCGGCATTCGCGGGCTGCAGCGGCCGGACCTCGTCAAGGAGGGGCGCAAGCAGCTCGTCGGACTCGTTACCAAGGATCCGAAGCTGGTGCTCGAAGAAGGCGCGCAGGTGGTCGCGAGCCCGAACGAGCCGAAGCCGATGACGATGCTCGGCCATGTCACATCGGCCTATTGGTCGGAAAGTTGCGGCAGATCGATCGCCTTCGCGCTGGTCGCCGGCGGCCGGGCGCGAATGGGCGAGACGCTTTATGTGCCGATGCCGGACCGGACGATCGCCGTCGAAGTGACGGATCTGGTGTTCTTTGACAAGGAAGGAGGCCGCATCCATGGCTGATGTCGCAATTCGCAAGCCGGCGCTGGCCGGCCGTCTCGGCGGCTCCGCCACGGTGCGCCTGACCGTCGCACCGCCCGCAAGCCGCGTGGCGCTGCGCGCGCCAGCGGGGTCGCTCAAAGCACTTTCTTTGGCTCTCGGCCTCTCTGTACCGACCACTCCGAAAACGTCCGGCCGCGCCGCTGCGCGCTCGGCGCTCTGGCTCGGGCCGGACGAGTGGCTGTTGATCGATGAGGCGGGCGGCGATCTGATGGTGGCATGTTCCAGCGCCGGCGCGCTGCATTCCGCGACCGACGTTTCCCACCGCAACGTGGCGGTCATCGTCTCCGGGCCGGGTGCGGAGGCGACGCTTGCGGCCGGCTGCCCGCAGGATCTGTCGCTTTCGTCCTTTCCAGTCGGCGCCGCCTCGCGCACGGTTTTCGGCAAGGCGGAGATCGTACTTTTCCGCACGGAAGAAGACACGTTCCGGGTGGAGTGCTGGCGATCGTTTTCCGATTACGTCTTCGGGCTCTTGGCCGAGGCGGCGGAAGATGCCGGGCATTGAGACCGGGCTGATCGCGACTGCATAAACGCTTGTTCAGGGGATAGGCGAATGCTGCATCATGCCTCCCTCGGTGTTTCCGATATCGAACGGTCGGCGGCATTTTACGATGCCGCCCTTGCCGCGCTCGGTTATGTCAGGGTCTGGGACGATATCAGGCCGGGAGAAACAGACCAGGCAATCGGCTACGGCCTTCCGGGCGGCGGGGACAAGCTGGCGATCAAGCACCGTCCTGATGGCCAGCGTCCGCCGGGTTCGGGTTTTCATCTGGCCTTTGCCGCACCAAGTCGCCAAGCGGTTGACGGGTTTCATGCGGCGGCAATCGCGCATGGCGGCCGTGACAACGGCGCTCCAGGTCTGAGGCCCCACTATGGCGAGCATTATTATGCTGCCTTCGTAATCGATCCGGACGGACATGCTCTCGAAGCGGTGATCAATTCACCGGAATAACAAGAGCCTCGATTGCCTACGCGTCTTCCGGGCGGTCCTTCGGATCGAACTGGATGATGGTGATCCATCTTGCCGTCAGCGCCGGCTTCTTCTCGTTTTCGATTTCGATCGTCACGTCATAGGTAGTCATCAGCATGCCGCCGCCGCGGAAGCGGGCGTCGGAGAGCAGAAAGCGGCCGCGCACGCGGGCGCCGCTCTTGACAGGCGTCATGAAGCGGACGCGGTCGAAGCCGTAGTTGATGCCCATGGTCTGCTCGCGCACTTTCGGCAGGCAATTGTAGTTCATCGCCGACAGCAGGGACAGCGTCAGGAAACCATGGGCGATGGTGCCGCCGAAGGGGCTTTCGGCTGCCGCGCGCTCGGGATCGACATGAATGAACTGATGGTCGTCGGTCGCCCCCGCAAAGGCATCGATCATTGTCTGGTCGACGGTGATCCAATCCGAAAGACCCGTTTCCATGCCGATCAATCCCCGCACGTCGGAGAGTGAAATTTCCGTGACCATGAATTCCTCGTGAGAACAGCCGCCGGGCAAAGCCTTATCGTGCATTTATGACGATTGCGACAAGGATTTGCGTGCGTGGGGGGAGGCGGTCATTTTTCTACGAAAAAGGCGACGGAGCGTGGCTCGACGGTCACGCGGGCGTCGGCCTTCTTCGCTCCCTCCGGCGTCAGCTGGCGCCAGCCCGGCTCGTTTTCCGACGGGAGCGTAAAGAGCTGGCGGCTCTCCGAGCGATTGAAAAGCACGGCAAGCCGGGTGTTCTTGCCGCGCGAGGAGCGGTCGCCGGTGGCGAGCAGCATGCCGAGCGTCGAGAGCGACGGCGTCTCCCATTCGGCAACGGTCATCGGTTCGCCGGAGAGTGAGATCCATTCGACATCGCCATTGCCGGAGAGGAAGCCGGTTTCGGAAAAAACAGTGAAGCGGCGCCGCAGCCCTGCGACGAAAGCGGTATGGGCGATGAGATCCTCGTTCAACGCCTTCCAGTCCAGCCAGGTGATCTCGTTGTCCTGGCAATAGGCATTGTTATTGCCGCGCTGGCTGCGGCCGCCCTCGTCACCCGCCGTCAGCATGACGCTGCCACGGGTGGCAAAGAGCGTTGATATCAACGCCATCACGTCATTGATCCGGCGCTTGCGGATTGTGGGATAGGGGGTCTCGCCTTCGACGCCATTGTTCCAGGAATGGTTCTCGTTGTGGCCGTCCCGATTGTGCTCGCCGTTGGCGTCATTGTGCTTGCCGGCATAGGAGACGAGGTCGATCAGCGTGAAGCCGTCATGGGCGGCGAGGAAATTGACGCTGCGCGTCCCTTTGCCGTCGTTGCGGGAGAAGATGTCGGAGGAACCGGCAAGCGCCGTTGCGAGCGAGCCGGTCTTCCATTGGTCGCCACGCCAGTAACAGCGCAGATCGTCGCGAACCCTGTCATTCCATTCGAGGAAGGACGGCGGGAAGTTGCCGAGCTGGTAACCGCCCGGACCGATATCCCAGGGTTCTGCGATCATGATGCGGTCGGCAAGCAGATCATCGGCAAGGATCGCAGCGAGCGTTCCGCCGTCGCGCTCGAAGCCGCTCGCGGTGCGGCCCAGCACCGGGGCGAGATCGAAACGGAAACCATCGACGCCGGCGTTGATCACGAAATGCCGCAGGCTGTCGATGACGAGGCGCCTGACCTCGGGATGGTCGCAGGCGATCGTGTTGCCGGTACCGGTGTCGTTGATGAGTTCGCCGGGGCTGTTTCGGACGTGGCGGTAATAATGCAGGTTGTCGAGGCCGCGCAGCGACAGCGTCGTGCCATAGCGGTCGCTCTCGCCGGTATGGTTGAAGACGAGATCGAGGATGACGGCGATGCCTTCGGCATGGAGAGCGGCGACCGTCCTGCGCAGTTCCGCAATGCCGCGGGGGACAATCCGCGGATCGAGCGCCATCAGGCCGACGGGGTTATAGCCCCAGCCGTTGGTGAGACCGAGCGGCGGCAGATGGCGCTCATCGATCCAGGCGGTAATCGGCATCAGTTCGACGGCATCGACCCCGATCCGCTTCAGATGCGCGATCACTGACGGATGGGCAAGGGCTGCGACGGTACCGCGCTCGGCCTCCGGCACATCGGGGTGAAGAATGGTGAAGGGCCGCACCGCCACTTCATAGATAAAACCGCCCGGTTTGAAGAGCGGCTTAGCGATTGCGGCCGGGGTATCGGTGGTGACGATCGCCTTCGGCATCAGATCCTGGCTGTCCTCGCCATAGATACCGAGGCGGTGATCATAGCGGAACGGCCGGTCGATCTCCTTGGCGTAAGGGTCGATCAGCAGTTTGGACGGATCGAACCAGAGGCCCTTGTCGGGCGCATAGATGCCGTCGGCGCGATAGCCGTAGCGGGCGCCTTGCCCGAGGCCGTCGACGAAGAGGCGATGGGTATGATTGCCATCGCGGGCCATCGGCAGGCGCGCGAATTCCCTGTTGCCGTCATCTTCGAAGAGGCAGAGTTCGATCTGCGCGGCATGATGCGACCACACGGCAAATTCGACGCCGGTCTCGAAGACGAGCGCGCCCCGCGCCGAATTGCTGTCCCGCACGTCCCGCCCCGGATCAGGTGATCACGGTTGGCTCATCGCGTCCCGTGCGCTCACGAATGCTGGCAATGCTTTCGGCGGCCGCAATCAGATCCGCGAGCGCTTCCTGCGTTTCGATGTTGTGACGAGTCGAATCCGGCTCGTAGCGCTCAATATAGACGCGCAAGGTTGCGCCGGACGTGCCGGTGCCGGAGAGACGGTAGACGACGCGGGAGCCGCCCTCGAAGAGCACGCGGATGCCCTGATGCTCGCTGACCGATTTGTCGATCGGATCATGATAGGCGAAGTCGTCGGCTTTCTCGACCTTCAGGCTGCCGATGTTCTTGCCGGCCAAGGTGGAAAGCTGGCTGCGGAGATTGTCCATCAAGCCATTCGCTGCGTCGGTGTCAAGGCCTTCATAATCGTGGCGCGAGTAATAGTTGCGGCCGTAGGTCTGCCAGTGCTGGGTGACGACGTCGGCGACGCTCTCGCCGCGCACGGCAAGGATGTTCAGCCACAGCAGCACGGCCCAGAGGCCATCCTTCTCACGGACATGATTGGAGCCCGTGCCGGAGCTTTCCTCACCGCAGATCGTCGCCATGCCGGCGTCGAGCAGGTTGCCGAAGAACTTCCAGCCGGTCGGCGTCTCATACATGCCGATGCCGCGTTTTTCAGCGACGCGGTCGGCCGCGCCCGATGTCGGCATCGACCGGGCGATGCCGGCTAGGCCGCCGGAGTAGCCGGGAGCGAGATTGGCGTTGGCGGCAAGGATCGCCAGACTGTCCGAGGGGGTGACGAAGATACCGCGGCCGATAATGAGGTTGCGGTCGCCGTCGCCGTCGGACGCGGCACCGAAATCGGGCGCGTCCTCTCCCATCATCTCATCGAAGAGTTCCTTGCAGTGAACCGGGTTCGGATCGGGGTGATGACCGCCGAAATCCGGCAGCGGCATGAAGTTGCGCACCGAACCCAAGGGAGCGCCGAGGCGATTTTCGAAGATTTCCTTGGCGTAGGGACCGGTGACGGCGCTCATGCCGTCGAAAGCGATGCGGAAACCGAGGCTGATCAGATTGCGGATGGCGCCGAAATCGAACAGTTCTTCCATCAGCGCGGCATAGTCCTCGACCGGGTCGATGACCGAGAGGATCATGCCGCCGGGAAGCTCGTCCTTGCCGATGCGGTCGAGATTGACGTCCGCGAAATCGGCGATCTTGTAGCTGTCGATCGTCTTGGAGCGCGCATAGATCGCGTCGGTGATCTTCTCCGGCGCCGGGCCGCCATTGTTGATGTTGTACTTGATGCCGAAGTCTTCGGTCGGGCCACCGGGATTGTGGCTGGCCGACAGAATGATGCCGCCGAAGGCCTTGTACTTGCGGATGATGTGGGACGCGGCCGGCGTTGACAGAATGCCGCCCTTGCCGACCATGACCTTGCCGAAGCCGTTGGCGGCGGCCATCTTGATCGCCTTCTGGATGACTTCGCGATTGTAGTAACGTCCGTCGCCGCCGATGACGAGGCACTTGCCCTGATAGCCTTCCAGCGAATCGAAGATCGACTGGATGAAATTCTCCGCATAGTTCGACTGCTGGAAGACCGGAACCTTCTTACGCAGACCCGACGTGCCGGGTTTCTGGTCCAGATAGGGCGTGGTGGGTACGGACTTGATCATTTTAGGTCACATGCCTTTCGAGACGAGGCTTGAATAGAGGGCAGCGTAGCGTTCGGCGCTCTTCTCCCAGGAGACATCCGATTTCATGCCTTGCTTTTGCAATTGGGTCCAGAGTTTTCGGTCCGCGTAAAAATGCATCGCACGGCGGATTGCCTGTAGCATGCCCGTTTCGGTCACGGGTGAGAATTGTATGCCGGTTGCCACTTTCGCCGCAAGTGCGGCGTGATTGGCGTCGATCACGGTGTCGTTCAATCCGCCGGTGCGGGCGACGATCGGCACGCAGCCGTAACGCAGGCCGTATAGCTGGGTGAGGCCGCAGGGCTCAAAGCGCGACGGGATGATGATCGCGTCGCAGCCGGCCTGCATCAGATGCGACATCGGCTCGTTATAACCGATCGAGACGCCGATGCGGCCGGGATGGCGGCTGGCGGAGGCAAGCAGCGCGCCTTCGAGCGCTGCTTCGCCGGAGCCGAGCACGACGAGTTTGCCGCCCATGGCGACGATCTGGTCGGCGACGTTGGCGACGATATCCATGCCCTTCTGCCAAGTGAGGCGGCTGATGACGCAGAAGATCGGCGCATCGTCATTGTCGAGGTGGAAGAACTCGGCGATCGAGCGGCGGTTTTCCTCGCGGTTCTTCAGCGTCGTCGGGCCATAATGGGTGTGGACGACGGGATCGGTCGCCGGGTCCCAGACATCGGTGTCGATGCCGTTGACGATTCCATGCAATTCATCGATGCGGGTGGCGATGACGCCTTCGAGCCCCATGCCGAATTGCGGCGTCAGGATCTCGTCGGCATAGGTCGGGCTGACGGTCGTGACCGCATGAGAGGTCTGCAGACCGCCCTTGAGGAAGCCGACCGTGCCGTAATATTCGATGCCGTCGACTGCAAAGGCATGGTCGGGCAGGCGCAGACCGGGAAAGATTTCGGAGCCGAACTGGCCCTGGAAGGCGATGTTGTGGATGGTCAGCACGCTCGGCAGTTCCGGCGTCGGATAATAGCGCATGTAGACCGAGGTCAGCGCCGCCTGCCAGTCATGGGTGTGGACGAGATCCGGTCGCCAGCCGGGCAGCAGTCCGGCGGCGATCTCGGAAGCGGCGAGCGACAGAGCGGCGAAACGGCGCCAATTGTCGGGATAATCCTTGCCGAGCGGATCAAGATAGGGACCGCCCGGCCGGTCGTAATAAGCGGGTGCGTCGAGGACGAGCAGATCGAGGCCCTCGTGTTCAACCTCGAGCACGGTCGCCCGCTCACCGAGCAGGTCCGGGAATTCGAGTCTTACGACAGGGTCGCGAATGACCTTCATGACGGCGGGGTAGCCGGGCAGGAGGGTCTTGGTCTCGACCCCGAAGGCTTTCAGAGCAATGGGCAGGGCGCCGGACACATCGGCCAGGCCCCCTGTCTTGATCAAGGGGAAGACTTCGGACGAAACCGAAAGAACTTTCATACGTCAGATATCCAGCTTGTCGATCATCGGCTGCGTGATCAGGCAGATGCCGCTCTCCGTCCGCCGGAAGCGCTTGGCGTCGAGCTTCGGATCCTCGCCGACGACAAGGCCTTCCGGAATGACGACGCCATGGTCGATCACCACATTCTTGAGCTGCGCGCGGCGTCCGATCTTGACGTTCGGCAGGATGACCGCTCCCTCCAGCTTGGAAAAGGAATTTGCCCTGACGCCGGTGAAGAGCAGGCTCTTGTTGAGGCTGGCGCCCGAGATGATGCAGTCGCCCGAGACGACGGAGGACGTGGCCGAGCCGCGGCGGTCGTCGTCGTCATGGACGAATTTTGCCGGCGGGGTGATCTCGGCATAGGTCCAGATCGGCCAGGACTTGTCGTAGATATCGAGCTCCGGGACGATCGCCGTCAGGTCGATATTGGCCTGCCAGTACGCGTCGATCGTGCCGACGTCGCGCCAGTAGGGCTCGTGCTCGAAATCGGAACGGACGCAGGATTTGGCGAAACGGTGGGCGACCGCCTTCCCGTTCTTGACGATATAGGGGATGATATCCTTGCCGAAATCGCGGCTCGAGGTCGGGTCGGCGGCGTCGCGGCGCAGCGCATCGAGCAGGAATTTGGTGTGGAAGACGTAGATGCCCATCGAGGCGAGCGCGAAATCCGGCTTGTCGGGAATGCCAGGCGGATCGGCCGGCTTTTCGATGAAAGCGAAGATTTCATCCTTTTCGTTGACATGCATGACGCCGAAGCCCACCGCTTCCATCCGCGGCACTTCCAGGCAGCCGATCGTCACGTCCGCGCCGGAATCGACATGCTGCTGGAGCATGTATTCATAATCCATCTTGTAAACATGATCGCCGGCGAGAATGACCATGTATTCGACGCCGTAATCCTCGATAATATCGATGTTCTGATAAACGGCGTCGGCGGTGCCTTCATACCACTGCGTTTCGGAAACGCGCTGCGAGGCAGGCAGGATGTCGAAGCTTTCGTTTCGCTCGGGGCGGAAGAAGTTCCAGCCGCGCTGCATGTGACGGATCAGCGAATGCGCCTTGTATTGCGTCGCGACGCCGATGCGGCGAATGCCCGAATTCAGCGCGTTCGACAGAGCGAAATCGATGATGCGGGCCTTGCCGCCGAAATAGACGGCGGGCTTGGCGCGCCGGTCGGTGAGTTCCTTGAGACGGCTCCCCCTGCCGCCCGCCAGAACGTAAGCCATTGCATCGCGGGCAAGTGGCTGAATACGCTTCTCTACCATTTTCTCCTCCCACCAGTCTTAATTTTCAGGTTCAAGCATGATTGTCGCCAAGGGCGGCAGCGTGATCGAGCAGGTGATATTGCCGCCGGCATCGACGGCCTGCACGCGCCCGCCATTGCCCTTGCCGCTACCGCCATAGATGTCGGCATCGGTATTCAGAATCTCCCGCCAGCGGCCTGCGGAGGGCAGGCGTAACAAGTAGTTCTCGCGGTAGACGGGAGTAAAGTTGGTGATGACGACGATCGGCTTCTGGCCCGGCGCCTTGCGCTGCCAGGCGAAGACCGAATTCTCGCCGTCGTCGGCAATCAACCATTCGAAGCCTTCGCCCTCGCAGTCACGCTCATGCAGGGCGGGCTTGCTGCGATAGGTGAAGTTGAGGTCGCGCACCAGGCGCCGCATGCCCTCGTGCATGCGATATTGCAGCAGGTTCCAGTCGAGCGACCGATCCTCGCTCCATTCGCTCCACTGGGCGAATTCCTGGCCCATGAACAACAGCTTCTTGCCGGGATAGCCCCACATATAAGCGTAATAGGCGCGCAGATTGGCGAACTTCTGCCAGTCGTCGCCCGGCATCTTGGCGATCAGCGAGCCCTTTCCGTGAACGACCTCGTCGTGCGACAGCGGCAGGACGAAATTTTCCGAATAGGCGTAGAGGAGGCCAAAGGTGAGCTCATTATGGTGGTGCTTGCGGTGCACCGGGTCGCGCTTCATGTAGCTCAGCGTGTCATGCATGAAGCCCATGTTCCATTTGAAGCCGAAGCCGAGGCCGCCTTCATGCACCGGTTGCGAGACTTTCGGCCAGGAGGTCGATTCCTCGGCAATGGTCATGACGTTGGAATGCTGGCCGTAGATGCGGATGTTGAGGTCCTGCAGAAAGCGGACAGCTTCGAGGTTCTCGTTGCCGCCATATTCGTTCGGGATCCATTCGCCGTGCTTACGGGAGTAATCGAGATAGAGCATCGAGGCGACCGCATCGACGCGCAGGCCGTCAAGATGGAACTTCTCGGCCCAATAGAGGGCGTTGTTGACCAGATAGGAAACCACTTCGGTGCGGCCGAAATTATAGATCGCCGTGTTCCAGTCCGGATGGAAGCCCTTGCGCGGGTCTTCGTGCTCGTAGAGCGCCGTCCCGTCAAACCAGCCGAGGCCGTGTTCGTCGGTCGGGAAATGTGCCGGCACCCAGTCGAGAATGACGCCAATACCGACCTTGTGACAGCCGTTGACGAAACGGGCGAAGCCTTCCGGCTCGCCGAAACGGGCGGTCGGCGCGTAAAGGCCCGTCGTCTGGTAGCCCCAGGAGGGGTCGTAGGGATGCTCTGTGATCGGCAGGAATTCGATATGGGTGAAACCCATGTCGACGCAATAGGGGATGAGACTGGAGGCGAGCTCGTCCCAGGAGAGCATGGTGCCGTCCTGCCGGCGCTGCCAGGAGCCGGCATGCACCTCATAAATCGAGATCGGCTGCCGGCGCTTATCGGTTTCGCGCCAGTGCTTCAGATGGGCCTCGTCCTCCCAGACCTGCTCCAGCTCGGCAGCGGCGATCGAGGCGGTCTTGGGTCTGAGCTCGCTGCGGCGAGCGAAGGGATCGGCCTTCAGCGGCAGCAATACGCCGTCGTGGCCGCGGATCTCGAATTTGTAGGCGACGCCGAGCGGCACATCGGGAGCGAAAATTTCCCAGATGCCGCTGTCGGCACGGAAGCGCATGACATGGCGGCGGCCGTCCCAGCCGTTGAAATCGCCAACCACGGAGACGCGCTGGGCGTTCGGCGCCCATACCGCGAAGTGGATGCCCTGCGCGCCGTCATGCTTTATGAGATGGGCGCCCATCTTGTCGAACAGGCGCAGATGCGAACCTTCGCGGGCGAAATAATCGTCCATCGGCCCGAGCACCGGCCCGAAGCTGTAGGGGTCGGTGACCGCCCATTCGGCGTCGCCGCGCCGGGCGCGGTAGCGCACCGGCTGCAGTTTGGCGAGTGAAACCGGCCCGGCGAAGAGGCCATCGGCGTGGAGCTGGTTCAATTCGCCGACAATCCCGCCATCGAGGGTCATGGCGGTCACTTCCTCCGCACCCGGGATAAAGCACCGGGCAACGAAAGCGTCGCCGGCTTGGTGCACACCTAGGACGGCAAAGGGATTGGAATGTGAGCCGGCAAGGATCGCCGTAATTTCATCTGCCGAAATTTCCCAGGAAAGCTCTACTTCAGGGACGGTTTTCGGCGGTTTCATCCGGCTCTCCAGATTTCGTCTGCATATTGCCTGATCGTGCGATCGGAGGAGAACCAACCCATCCGTGCCGTATTGTTGATCGTCTTCGTGTACCAGGCGGACTGGTTGGTCCAGATCTGATCGACGTCGCGCTGGGCCTGGGCATAAGCGTCGAAATCCGCGGCGACCATGAACCAGTCATGCGAATTGATCCCGTCGATGAGCGCCGCATAACGATTGCGGTCGTCGGGCGAGAAGACGCCGGAACCGATGGCTGAGAGCGCCTGGGAGAGTTCGCGGGACCCTTCGATAATGGCGCGGGGATTGTGGCCGTCGCTGCGGACCTTGGCGACCTCATCGGCCGTAAGGCCGAAGATGACGATGTTGTCTTCGCCGACATTGTCGCGCATTTCGACATTGGCGCCGTCGAGCGTGCCGATCGTCAGCGCTCCATTGAGGCCGAACTTCATATTGCCGGTGCCTGAGGCTTCCATGCCGGCGGTCGAAATCTGCTCGGAAAGGTCGGCGGCCGGAACCATGATCTCGGCGAGCGAGACATTGTAGTTGGGCACGAAGACGACCTTCAGCAGCCCGCGCACCGCCGGATCGTGGTTGATCGTGCGGGCGACGTCGTTGATCAGCTTGATGATCAGCTTGGCATTGTAATAGCTCGGCGCCGCCTTGCCGGCGAAGAGTTTTACGCGCGGCACCCAGTCGAGCTCGGGATGCGAGCGGATCTGGTCGTAGAGGGCGACGGCTTCGATGATGTTCAGAAGCTGGCGCTTGTATTCATGGATGCGCTTGATCTGGATGTCGAACATCGCCGACGGATCGAGCTTCACGCCCATGCGGCTGGCGACGAGATTGGAAAGGGCCACCTTGTTGGCCCGCTTCACCGCCGCGAACTTCTGCTGAAAGCTCGGATCGGAAGCATGCGCCTCGAGCGGGCGCAGCTTCTCGGCATCATCGAGGAACGCATCGCCGATCGCCTCCCGGATCAGACCGGTGAGGGCGGGATTGCACTGCTGCAACCAGCGGCGCGGCGTGATGCCGTTTGTCTTGTTGTTGATGCGGTCGGGATAGAGCTTGTGCAGGTCGGCAAAGACCGTGACCTTCATCAGGTCGGTGTGCAGTGCCGAGACGCCGTTGATCGAGTGCGAGCCGATGAAGGCGAGATTGCCCATGCGCACGCGGCGGTCGCCGCTTTCCTCGATCAGCGAGATCGAGCGGATTTCGCTGTCGGAGAAGTTCTTGCCTTTGCGGGCTTCCAGCAGGATCTTGGCATTGATCGCGTAGACGATCTGCATGTGGCGCGGTAGCAGGCGCTCGAACAGCGGAACGGGCCAGCTTTCCAGCGCTTCCGGCAGAAGCGTATGGTTGGTGTAGGAAAAGGTGCGGCGGGTGATATCCCAGGCCTGGTCGAAATCCATGCCGTGTACGTCGCAGAGCAGACGCACGAGCTCGGCGACCGAGACGGCCGGATGGGTGTCGTTCAGCTGAATGGCCACCTTGTCAGGCAGCGAGGTAAAGTCGTCATATTGCTGCAGATGGCGGCGCAGAATGTCCTGCAGCGAGGCCGACGAGAAGAAGAATTCCTGGCGCAGCCGCAATTCTTGGCCGGCAGGCGTAGCGTCGGCCGGATAGAGCACGCGGGTCAGGCTTTCGGCCTTGTTGCTTTCGCGCAGCGCGCCGATGTGGTCGCCGGCGTTGAAGGCATCGAGCAGGATCGGGTCGATCGGCTGCGCCGACCAGAGGCGCAGCGTGTTGACGCGTTTCCCCCGCCAGCCGACGACCGGCGTGTCGAAGGCGGCGGCGATGACGCGCTCGGCCGGTTTCCAGACGTAGCGCGGCTGGTCGTCATGGGTGGTGACGAATTCGACGGCGCCGCCGAAACCGATTTCATAGGCGCTCTCGCGGCGCTCGAATTCCCAGGGATTGCCGTGGGCGAGCCAGTTTTCCGGCAGTTCCACCTGCCAGCCGTCGGCCATCTGCTGACGGAACAGGCCGTGGACGTAGCGGATGCCGTAGCCATAGGCCGGAACATCGACCGTCGCCATGCTTTCCATGAAGCAGGCGGCGAGACGGCCGAGGCCGCCATTGCCGAGCGCGGCGTCCGGCTCCAGGCCGGCGATGACGTTGACGTCGACGCCGAGGGAGCTTAGCGCATCGCGCACCTCTTCCATTAGGCCGAGGTTCGAGACGGCATCGCGCATCAGGCGGCCGATCAGAAACTCGAGAGAAAGATAATAGACGCGCTTGGCTCCGGTCGCATAGACCTCACGCGTGGAGGCCATCCACTTGTCGATGATGCGGTCGCGCACCACCAGGATCGTCGCCGTCAGCCAGTCATGCGGCTTTGCCACCTTGGCGTCCTTGCCGATGCGGTAGGTCAGGCGTTCGATGATTTCTTCGGCGAGAATTTCCGGCCTGGAGCTGCGGGGAGCGGGAGAGGGGATAACCGGCTTGGAAACGGTATTCATGGTCAGATCTCGCCAATTTTAATTTGGTTTCAGGGTGTTATGCCTGATTTAATCGATTTGTCGCCTGCGCTTGCAACAGTTTATGCATCGTTGGGAAGCACTTGCAACAAAGGATTTGGACAAACGAAAAATTTGCGAAACCTTCGTATTCGCGCGAATTAAAGGGGTTGATTTCAATTGCTTTTCCCGATCTGATGTGAGGGATAGCGATAACAAAAAGCCGCGCCGACTTGCTCCGGCGCGGCTTTTTGTTCGGCTCTTTCTCCTGGCGGTGTCGCTAGTTAGTCAGGCGCGTCAGTTGTGCGGAAGCCTTCGCTCCGATCGCCTTGAACGCGGCCAGGAGGTCTTCCATTTGTTCCGCCTGGAAATAATGGGCAGCATCGGAGGCGCAATACTGCAGCAGCGCCTGTCCGCCCGGCGGCGCCATGAAGGCAATCGTATAGATTTCGATGCCCTTGGACTTGGCGGTGTCACATGTCGCCCTGGTCAGGGTGTCATAGGAACGGCCGCCGCTGCTATCGTTGTTGTTGTCGCCGTCCGTCATGAAGACGATGTATTTTTTTGGTATTTGCCCGGTCTTCAATTTGTGGGCGGCGTCCTCGGCATCGTTCCCTGCGGCATTCTTTGCCGTGAGGGATGAATACGCCGTGCCCATCGCCCCACTCGAATTGGTGCCACCTCCTGCCTGAAGCGCATTGACGTAGCTCGAGACACCGGCAGTTCCCCAGGCAAGAGTGCTGGGTGTGTATTGAACGATATCGTAAGAGACTGCGCCGGTGCGTACGTATTGGGCGTTCGGATCGGCGCTGGTGAGCTGGCCGAAAAGATTGCCGGCGGCCATCTTCAGCGCCTCTATCTTCGTATAGTAGTTCGTACGGCTGCCCGTGCAGGTATCGTAAACCCACTTGCCCTTCTTGTTAAGGTGGGGGTTGCAGTCATAGGTGAAGGGTTCCGTCGGATGATCCTTGTTGACGGTTTCGGTAGGGTCTCCCATCGACCCTGACTTATCGAGCGCGAGGAACATGGAGACGGAGCCCTGGCTATTGGAGCCCGGGGTCTGTGAAGGACCGCTGACCGTCGTGCTTGACGTCGAAAGATGCTGCGTGCTGAAGCCGACTGCCTGCATGAGCGGATTGACCGTGAGATCGTAGCTCGGTGTGACGGTTACCTGGTAGGACGCCGAATTGCCCGATGTGCTCGTCTGGACATTGACGCTCGTCGTGCTCTTGATGTCGGTACCGCTCTGCAGATAATTCGCCATCTGCCCCGCGACGAAGTTCCGTGCGAAGGCTTCGGCCTGAGAGGTTTGGATCGTGCCGTTCCCCAGGGCTGTCGCAGTTGCCAGCGCGGCTGAGTCGGCTGCCTCCTGCAATTGCTGTTTCGACAGCAGCATATCGCCGACCTGGATCGCCATGCCGGCAGCGCCGAGCAGAACCGGCGCCAAAATCGCCGTCATGATACCGAAATTACCGCCTCGATCGCAGAACATGCGACGCAGGCAGGGACGCAAAAACGAGGTGCTCATCATGTTCACCCAACTGGAAACCCTGTGGGGTGATTTACGCACGCTGCTTCTTTACGCAGTCCTTACGGCGTCAATAGAATTTTAACGAATCGGCTAATTTTTCCAGTTTTGGGATCATTTCAGCGGAATCACATCGACCGCCTGAACGGCGCGCTGGCCGCCATAGCTTTTCAATACGCCGATGACGGGGACGACGTCGGAATAGTCGCGGCCATAGGCGACGACGATATGGTCCATACCGGCGGGAATGTTGTTGGTCGGGTCGAGCTCGATCCAGCCGATCGTCTCGCCGCACCAGACCCGCACCCAGGCATGCATGGCGTCTGCCCCTTCCAGCCGTTCCTTGCCGGGGGGCGGAATGGTGCGCAGGAAACCGGAGACGTAGCCGGCCGGAATGCCGAGGCTTCTGAGCGCCAGGATCATGACGTGGGTGAAATCCTGGCAGACGCCGCGTTTGAGCCTGAACGCTTCGAGCGGAGTCGTGTCCACTGTCGTCGCGTCGGAATCGTAGGTGAAATCCTTATTGATGCGGGCGCAGAGCGCATGAGCGATCTGCATGGCTGTCAGCTGGCGCGTGACGCAGCTTCGTGCATAATCGCCAATCTCGCGCGCCTGCGTCAGGCGCGGGCTGTCGCCGAGAAAATGATGCGGTGAATCCGGCGCCAGCGACCAGACGTCTGATATTTCCTCCGGCAGGTCGGCCAGCAGCGGCGAGAAATCGGCGGCGATCGGCTGGCTTTCGACCTGCACACGGGCCTGCATGCGAATGTCGAGGGTCTCGTGCGGCGTCCGCAGCATGAAAGAGGTGGCGGGATGTTGAAAGAAATCGACGAAATGCGACTGCTCGTCCGGCGTCGGTGAGACGGTGATCGAGCCGGCGACCAGGCGTTGCCGATTACTCAGCGACAGCGGCATCAGTCGCATGACGTGGCGAGCGCCGGAGGCCGGCACGTCGTAGCTGTAATTCATGCGGAGCGAGAGATCGTAAAGCACCGCCGTCACCCGAGATAGGTCTGGGCGAGCAGATCGGAAAGCTGCTCCAATTCGCGTTCGAACCGCTGGTAGACCTCGACTCCCATGCCCTCCGGCGTCATCACCGCCAGGCCGGAATGAAGCCGCATCGCCTCGCGGTAGAAGGGCGACATCTGCCCATTGATCAGGGCGTTCGGCAATTGCTCGACCTCATGGTGGATCTCGTTCACCTGGAAGAGGACCGAGCGGGGATTGAGGGGATCGAGCGCCAACAGGTCGGTGACGGTCAGCCGCGCGGTATTGACGTTGTAGCGACGACGGTGGGTCATGACGCTGTCGCCGATCTCGAGCAGCATGTCGAGCGCGCCGTCGGGCGCTTCCGGGCCGGACATGTGGCCGAGCAGGCGCGTCATGTGCAGGCCGCGCTCGATATAGCGGCCGAGCGACAGGAAGCGCCAGCCCATGAAGCGGTACATGTTTTCGTGCACGAGGCCGGCAAAGCCCGCCAGCTTGCGCAGGAGGATCGTCATCGCATGGCTGGCGTCATCGCCGGCCGTGACGGTGGCGTGAAAGCGGCGGGCGGTCTTGGCGAGATCGTTGAGAGCGAGCCAACCATCGGGCGAGAAGCGGTCGCGGATGTTGCTCGCCGAATAGACGGCGCTGTCGATGTTGCGCAGGAGCTTCTCGGGCACGGGCTCGGCGGTATCGATATCGACGGCCGCGAGATAGGCGGAGACATCGGCGAGCAGCGGCTGGCTCGGATCGGCGGCTTCGGCAAAACGCGCATGCCAGGCGCGCAGGATGCGCAGCGCCCCTTCGGCGCGTTCGATGTAGCGGCCGAGCCAGAACAGATTGTCGGCCGCCCGGCTCGGCAGGCTGCCAGGCATGTTGCGGGTGAAGCTGCCTTCGGCCGGCAGCAGGGTGTGACGCTCGACCGGCTTGTCGCTGACGATCCAGACGTCGGCGGCTGCTCCGCCGGACTGCATGGCGATCGCCGAGACGTCGGCACCGGAGCCGATGCGGGCAAAACCGCCGGGCATGATCTGCCAGCCGTTTGCCGTGCGGGCAGCGAAAACGCGCAGCGACATCGGCCGCGGCACGAGTTTGCCGTTCACCCAGGCGGGCGTCGTCGACAGTGTGACGACTTCCTGACCGACCAGTTTCTGACCGTCCGAATTCAGCCAATCGGCAATGGAGTCCTTGGCGGTCGCCCGCAGCGCCGAGCCGAGCACGGATTCGCCGTTGTCGTCGAAGAAGGGCGCACGGGAATAGGCCGGGCCGATCACCATTTTCTCGATATTCTTCGCGACTTGCTCGCGCTCTTCCTTCTGGCCGCACCACCAGGTGGCGATCGAGGGCAGTTTCAGATCTTGTCCGAGCAGATGCCGGCAGATGGTCGGCATGAAGGCGAGAAGCGCCCGGGTTTCGAGAATGCCGGTGCCGAGCGCGTTGACGATGGTGACGCTTTCGGCGCGCAGCGCCTCCACCAGACCGGGCGTGCCGATATGCGAATTCTGGTTCAGCTCCAGCGGGTCGGCAAAGGCCGAATCGAGGCGGCGCCAGAGCACGCCGATCGGCTTCAGGCCGGCGACGGTTCGCACCATGACGCGGCCCTTGACGACGGCGAGATCCTCGCCCTCGAGCAGCATGAAGCCGAGATAGCGGGCGATGTAGGCGTGTTCGTAATAGGTCTCGTTGGCGGGGCCCGGCGTCAGGACGGCGATGCGGTCGTCGCCCGAATGTTTCATGTCCTGCAGCGCATCGCGGAAGCCGCCGAAGAAGGAGGCGAGGCGGTGGACGGGCGTTTCGGCGTAGATATCCGAGAAGGCTCGGGTCGTCGCGACACGGTTTTCTAGCGCGAAGCCGGCGCCGGAGGGAGCCTGGGTGCGGTCTGCCAGCACCCACCAATTGCCGTCAGGCCCGCGGCCGATCTCGAAGGCGCAGAAGTGCAGATAGTGGCCGGATGCTGGCCGGATGCCGGCCAGCGGGCGCTGAAATTCGGGATTGGCGGCGATCAGCGCCGGCGGCAGGAATCCTTCCTCGACCAGCCGGTTCTCGCCGTAGATATCGGCAATGATCGCCTCCAGCAGATCGGCGCGCTGAACGAGACCGGCCGACAGCGCCTGCCATTCGCGCTCGTCGATCAGCACCGGGATATGCGAGATCGGCCAGGCGCGTTCGCCGGCTCCCTTGCTGCCATAGGCACGGTAGAAGACGCCGGCGTCTCTGAGATAGCGGTCGGCGCGGGCGAAACGCTCCGCGAGATCCTTTTCCGGCATTGCGCCCAGATGCGAGAGGAAACGCTGCCAGACGGGGCGGACCGCGCCTTTATTGTCGACCATCTCGTCGGCGGTGCCGGGAAGCGGCGCATAGCCGAAGGCCGCATCCTTGCCGATGCTGCTCTCCGCCTCTTGCCTGCGCTCCGCTGCCGGTCTCTTACCCATCAAAACCCAACCTCACCCTCGGCCTTTGCCCCGGGCCTTAAATGCCGGCGGGCCGCCTCAGATCCAGCGTCAGCGGGAATTCCGGCGAACCCGTCTCGGCCCGCGGGATATATCCGCCCGCCGTATGCCCCCACGGTTCGAAGCGGGCGAGCCGCCTTGCTTCCGCCTCGTTGCCGTTGACCGGGAAGGTGTCATAGGTCCGGCCGCCCGGATGGGCAACATGATAGATGCAGCCGCCGATCGAACGCTTCGACCATGTATCATAAATGTCAAAAGTCAAAGGCGTGTTGACCGGCAGTACGGGATGCAGGCCTGAGGCCGGCTGCCACGCCTTGTAACGGACGCCGGCGACCGATACGCCCGAGGTGCCGGTCGGCGTCAGCGGCAGGGTTCGGCCATTGCAGGTAACCGTATAGCGCGCTGTATTGCTGGTTTCGAACCGCACCTGAAGGCGCTCGACGGAACTGTCGACATAGCGCACCGTACCCCCGATGGCGCCTTCTTCGCCCATGACATGCCAGGGCTCCAGCGCCTGGCGAAGTTCCAGTTTCGAGCCCTCGTATTCGACTTCGCCGCAGAAGGGGAAGCGGAATTCGAGCTGGGCCCTGAACCATTCCGGGCTGACGTCGAAACCGTTTTGGCTGAGGTCGGCAAGCACGTCGAGGAAATCGGCCCAGACGAAATGCGGCAGCATGAAACGATCATGCAGGGTCGTGCCCCAGCGGACGAACTTGCCGTCGGCGGGGTTGACCCAGAAGCGGGCGATCAGCGCGCGGACCAGCAGTTGCTGGGCAAGCGACATGCGGGCATTCGGCGGCATCTCGAAGCCGCGGAACTCGATGAGGCCGAGCCTGCCGGTGGGGCCGTCGGGCGAAAACAGCTTGTCGATGCAGATCTCGGCGCGATGGGTATTGCCGGTGACGTCGGTCAGGAGGTTGCGGAACAGGCGATCGACGAGCCAGGGCAGGGGTTGCTGGCCGCGACCGGGCGCGGGGATCTGCGCCATGGCGATCTCCAGCTCGTAGAGGCTGTCGTGACGCGCTTCATCGATGCGCGGCGCCTGGCTGGTCGGGCCGATGAACATGCCGGAGAAGAGGTAGGAGAGCGATGGGTGGCGCTGCCAGTGGAGGACAACGCTCTTCAGGAGATCCGGGCGGCGCAGGAAGGGACTGTTGTTCGGGTTGGCGCTGCCGACGACGACATGGTTGCCGCCGCCGGTACCGGTATGACGGCCGTCGATCATGAATTTGTCGGCGCCGAGCCTTGTGGCGCGCGCCTCTTCGTAGATCGCCGTGGTGATGTCGACGCATTCCCTCCAGCTCGAAGCCGGACGGATGTTGACCTCGATGACGCCGGGATCGGGAGCGACGCGGATGACATTGATGCGCTCGTCCTGCGGCGGCGGGTAACCTTCGATATGGACCGGAAGCTTCAGTTCGGCGGCGGCGTTTTCGGCAGCGGCGATCAGCTCGAGATAATCCTCGATGCGTTCGACCGGCGGCATGAAGACGCAGAGCCTGCCGTCGCGCGGTTCGACCGACATAGCGGTGCGCACGGCGCCGCCGATGTCGCCGAGCGTCTGTTCGATGCGGCTGCGATTGCTCTCGCCGGAATGGAAGGAGGCTTCCGGCATGGCGCGGCCGGCCGGGACGAAAACGTCCGGCAGCGGTTCACGCGGGATCGTCGGATCGGCGGGATGGATATAGGGATAACGCGCCGGGGGCACATAGGGCAGGGTGCCGAGCGGCAGGCGATAGCCGATCGGACTGTCGCCCGGAACGAGGAAGATCCTGCCGCGGCGGGTGTTCCATCTCTCGCTGATCCAGACACGGCTTTCAACTGCCCTGGCGTTCCATGCCTGGACCGGAAGGACGTAACCTGTGGGGACGGTCAGGCCGCGGGCAAACACCCGGGCGATACGGTTGCGCTCCTCGGGATCCTTCAGCTTCGAATTCGCCGGATCGACGTTTTCGGGGAGGTTGCCCTCCTTGATGATCCAGTCGGCCGGGTCCTCATAGGCCGGCTGCACCATGTCAGGTTTGATCGCCAATTCCTTTGCGATGGCCGTCAGAAACCTCCCGGCATCCTCGGCTGTAACGCCGGTATCCTTGCCTTCTGCGGCGACCAGATCGAGGTTCTGCCAGATCGGCTTGCCGTCGCGGCGCCAGTAGAGCGAGAAGGTCCAGCGCGGCAGGCTTTCGCCCGGATACCATTTGCCCTGGCCGTAATGCAGGAAGCCGCCGGGAGCGAAGCGTTCCTGCAGCCGGCGGATCAGGGTGTCGGCCTTTTCACGCTTAGTCGGGCCGACGGCGGCGGTATTCCATTCCTCGGATTGGAAATCGTCGATCGAGACGAAGGTCGGCTCGCCGCCCATCGTCAGATGCACATCCTCGGCTTCGAGGACACGGTCGACCTTCTCGCCGAGTTCATTGAGCTCGTTCCAGCTATCATCGGAGAAAGGCTTGGTGATGCGCGGATGTTCGGCGACGCGCGAGACCTTCATATCGAAGGCGAATTCGGTTTCGGCCTCGCCGAAATAGCCGCCGGAAATCGGGGCAGCGTTGCGGTAATGCGGCGTTGCTGCAAGCGGGATATGGCTTTCGCCGGTCAGAAGGCCGGAGGTCGGATCGAGGCCGACCCAGCCGGCACCCGGTAGATAGACCTCGGCCCAGGCATGCAGGTCGGTGAAATCGACCTCGGTCCCGGAGGGGCCGTCGAGCGCCTTCAGATCAGGGGTCAGCTGGATGAGGTAGCCGGAGACGAAGCGGGCGGCGAGGCCGAGATGGCGCAGGATCTGGACGAGCAGCCAGCTGGTGTCGCGGCAGGAGCCCTTGGCGCTTTCCAGCGTCTCCTCCGGCGTCTGCACACCGGTTTCCATGCGGATGACATAGCCGATCTGCCGCTGCAGGCGGGCGTTCAGACCGACGACCATATCGATCGTCGGCTGGCCCGGCGACCAGTCGAGCGTCGGCAGCAGCGCCTTGAGGCGCGGGCCGGCCGGTTCCGGCGTCATGTAGATCGACAGATCCTCGCGGATGCTTTCAGGATAGTCGAACGGCCACTTGGTCGCCTCCTCCTCGACGAAGAAGTCGAAGGGATTATAGACCGTCATGTCGGCGACGAGGTCGACCTCGATCTTGAACTCGGTCACGGGGTCGGGGAAGACATAGCGGGCGAGGTAGTTGCCGTAGGGGTCCTGCTGCAGGTTGACGAAGTGGTTGGAGGGCGTGACCTTCAGCGAGTGGCTGAGCACGCTTGTCTTCGAATGCGAGGCCGGTTTCAACCGGATGATCTGTGGGCCGAGGCGGACCGGTTTGTCGTAGGTATAGTGCGTCAGATGATAGATGCTGGCTTTGATCGACATATTTCTCTTTTGTCCGGCGCGCATCGTTGTGCGGCTTGCTGTTCCCGAAGTCAGTGTGTGCAATGCAGCGAAAGAAAGCAAGGGCGGAACGCCGGGGACCCGCCGGTTTATACCGCCTTGGCGAAGGTGACCACCGCCTTCAGGCCCTTGCCGCCCGCGCCCGGCTCCAGCGTTAAGGCGGCGTTGAAAAGATTGGCGATTTCTTCGACGATCGGCAGGCCGAGGCCGGCGCCGGGCGCGCCGGAATCATTGCCGCGCGAAAAGCGCCTGCGGACCGCCTCCAGCTTCTCACTGGGAATACCGGGACCATTGTCCTCGACTTCGAGACGAACCGTGTCGGCGGCTGCGATGATGCGGACGGTGACTTCAGCCCCCTTGCCGGCATAGGCGATGGCGTTGCCGGCGAGATTGCGCAGCATCTCGCCGATCAGCAGCGGCTCGGCGCGGATCATGGCCGGGCTTTCGCCCTCGAAGCCGAGATCGATGCCGGCGACGGCGGCCGCCGGGATCTGCTCGCCGGTGATTTCCTGGGCGATTGCCCCAAGGTCGATGGCGGAGGCGGTCAGCGCCTCCTTGGCGGTGGCGGCGTCGATCTTCGCCATCAGGAGAAGCTGGGCAAGGATGCGCTCGGCATGCGCCACGGCCTGGTCTCCCTTCAGCGCCGCCGCCTGGGCTTCATCGAGCGTGCCGGCGCGGGCCGAAAGGGCGAGCTGGGTACGGATGATCGCTAAGGGCGTGCGAAGCTGATGGCTGGCATTGCCGGTGAAATTGCGCAGCGCATCGAGGGCCGACTGCAGGCGGACCATGAAGGAATTCACCGTATCGACCAGCGGATCGACCTCGCTCGGCACGGTTTGTTCGATCGGATGCAGATCGTCAGGACTGCGTTCGCCGATGGCGTCCCCGAGCTTGTAGAGCGGGCGGAGCGCCACCGTGACCGATATCCAGACGATGACCGCCGCGCCCAAGATCATGAAGGCGAGACGCAGCGCCGAACGTACGAGAATCGCCTGCGTCAATTGCCGGCGAGCGATGGTGGTTTCGGCGACCGTCACGACGAAGGGCACGGAGCGGATGCCCGTCGAAGCCGAGCGCTCGAGCGTGGCGATGCGGATGGGCTCGCCGCGAAAGCTGTCATCGGCGAAGGCTGCGGCATTGCCGGGCGTCTTCTTCAGGACCGGCAGGGATTGATAGCCGGTGATGAATTGACCCGGAGGGCCGTCAACGCGGTAGAAGACCCGGTCCTGCGCCGCCGAGGTCAGCATTTCCAGGGCGACATAGGGAATGTCGACCTGCAATGTCCCGTCTTCGGCGACGACGACGCGTTCGGCAATTGCCAGAGCAGAGCCGGCGAGCACGCGGTCGGAGACGATATTCGACGTCTTGACCGCCTCGCGATAGGTATCGGCGAGCGCCAGCGTGCCGATGACGGCGGTCGAAATGAGCAGCCAGAAGAGCAGCCGGCGCCTGAGGGAATAGGCGGCTTTCATGAGGCCTCGGGCAGCTTGTCGAGATAGTAGCCGATCCCGCGGGCGGTCTTGACCGTCAGGCCGTGCGGCGAGAGGCGTTTCCTCAGCCGGCTGACATATTGCTCGATCGCGTTTGCGGAAATGTCGTCGTCGAAGGCTGTCAGCGACTGGATGATCGCCTCCTTGGCCACGACCTTGCCGGCCCGCATGAAGAGGATTTCGAGCAAGCCGAGTTCGCGGGCGGGAATATCAAGAGGGGTGTCGCCTGATGAAAAGGTGCGGGAATTAAGGTCGAAAGAAATGCCGCCGAAGCCGACGGTCGCCGAACGCAGCCCGGCCTGGCGGCGCAGCAGCACGCGTACGCGGGCCTCGAATTCGGCAATATCGAAAGGCTTGATCAGATAATCATCGGCGCCGAGATCGAGACCCTTCACCCGTTCTTCCGGCGTGCCGCGCGCCGTCAGGATGAGGACGGCTGCCTGGTTCTGCCGGGCGCGCATAGCGCGCAGCACGTCGAGCCCGTCCATTTCGGGCAGGTTGAGGTCGAGAATGACCAGATCGAAATTTTCAGCGGCGATGACCGCATTGGCGGATGCGCCGTCATGGACGACGTCGACGGCATGGCCCGTGCCGCGCAGGATCGCCGAGAGACCGTCGGCCAGCGCGATATTGTCTTCTGTGAGCAGGATGCGCACGGATGGTTCCCCTGTTTTCAGCGAGATTACAGAGGTGGCGGAGCGATGTCATAGCGATTTTCAAAATTCGGTGAATGGCCGGGGACGAGACTTCAGCTGCCGGTTCTCTCAATCTGTTCGCGCTGCGTCATCGCGGCGGCGAGCAACTGCCGGAAGCGGCGATCGCCGCGGATGTTGTCGAGGTCGGAATCATTGTTGAACCATTTGATGTGATAGACGGAGCTGTGCGGCAGCAGCTTCTCGAGCAGGTCGATTGCCCGGTCGGTATCGCCGAGGACGGAATAGACGCAGGCAAGATTATACTGGGCGACAATGTCGTCGGGATCGATGGCGATCGCGCGGGCGGCCCAGTCGCGTGCCCGCGTCGCGTCGCCGAGATGGGCAAGCGCCAGCGCGCCGCGATGGGCCGGGCCGGAGTTTTCGGGATTGAGATTCAGCGCACGTTCGGCGCGCAGCAGGCCGAGTCTCGCCCAGTTTTCCGTATCCACCGGACGGCCGAGCGAGCGGTAGGCCGACATCAGATGGATCGGCGAGACGTAGTCGTCAGGGCGAATTTCGGCGGCGCGGGTGAAATATTGCACGGATTCGGCAAAGTTGCCGCGCATGAAGAAGAACCGGGCGTAATGGAAATTCGCCTCGAAGAGGTTCGGGTCGAGCGTGAGGGCACGTTCGAAAGCGGCCGCCGCCCGATCATCGAGGCCGCTTTGATGCAGGGCCAAGCCATGCGAGGCATGGGCTTCGGGAAGATCGGGATCGAGCTGAAGCGCCCGAGCGCTCATGTCGAGGATGCGCCTCAGCGGCACATCGTCGGGCGCCCAGTCGCGGATCGCAGCGTCGCAATCGGCGATGCCGGCATAGGCCCGGGCGTAATCAGGGTCGAGTTCCACCGCCTTGCAGAACATGCGCCTTGCGAGCTGCAGGTAGGATTTCGTCCAGCTGTGGGAGAGCTGGCGGCCCCTGAGATAGTAGGTGTAGGCCTCGACATTGGCCGTCGGTTCGTTGGCGATCGCCTTCTTCTCCTCCGGCAGCAGGCGCACCTTCAGCTGGCTGACGATCGCCTGGGTGATCTCGTCCTGGATGGCAAAGATGTCGGTGAGGTCGCGGTCGTAACGCTCGGCCCAGAGATGGTCGCCATTGGCAGTGTCGATCAGCTGGCCGGAGATGCGTACGCGCTTGTCGAAGATGCGCACGCTCCCTTCGAGCACATAACGCACTCCGAGTTCCTGGGCGAGGCGCTTCAACTTCACCGATATGCCCTTGTAGGTAAAGATGGTGTTGCGGGGCACGACGTGCAGGCTCGAGATCTTCGAGAGATCGGTGATGATGTCTTCGGTGATGCCGTCGGAAAAATAATCCTGATCGGCGTCGCCGCTCATATTTGTGAAGGGCAGCACGGCAATGAAGCAGGTATTGCGATTCTCAGCCACCAGCCTGGTGGAGGAGGGCGGCGCCAGGGTGACGGTGTAGACCTGAACGGGCTGCCTGATATTCTTCAGCATGTGCTCGCCGATGAATTCGAACCCGAGATTGAGGCGCGAGCCGACCTGGTCGCGCACGGAGGCCGACACGGCGATGCCGCCCGGTGCTGCGATACGCTCAAGCCTTGCGGCAAGATTGACGCCGTCGCCGAATATGTCGCCGTTCTCGACGACGACATCGCCGAGATTGATGCCGATACGGAATTCGACGCGCTCTTCCTTCGGCACGTTCTCGTTGCGGGCCGACATGCTGCGCTGTATTTCGGCGGCGCAGGCGACGGCATTCACCACGCTCTGGAATTCGGCAAGGATGCCATCGCCGGTGAGTTTGACGATCCGGCCCTTGTAGTCCGAAATACGAACGTCAACCAACTCGCAGCGATGGCGGTTCAGCGCCTGCAAGGTGCCTGACTCATCAATGCCCATCAGTCGGCTGTAGCCGACGACATCCGCAGCGAGAATAGCGCTCAGTCGTCGTTCCATGACCCCTCCCATGGGTCTTCCCAGGTCAATCTAGCTTTTTTAGAGTTTTTTGTCGCGTATAGTCGTCTCCCGAAGAAGTAAATTCGGGCGGCTTCGACGTTTTGACGCGGCAGCGCACCCTATATCGTCCCCAATCTTCATCAATACTCAAAACGGGTGAAGGATGACGCGGAGTCATAATCATTTATGGTCAAAGGGGTGTCGGACCGACACGTTGGCTGCTGCGGATCCGTCGCAATGCAGGCGACGCTCGCTGCAGGTCCGGTCACGCCCTTGCTCCTCTCTGTATGCTCAGGCATTGTTGCTGCATGAGGAGAATTTTCATCTTGCTGCTGGCGTTCTGGCCGGGTTGCGTGCTGGCCGACCAAGCCTTCTATCCGGCGAAGTCGGGCAATACAGCCGCACCGGTGCTGACGGTCTATTCTTCGCTCGACGAGCCCTTGGCGCAGCCGATGATCCGGGGGTTCCAGGAGGCCAATCCTGATGTCGCGGTCAGATATGAGGACATGCTGACCGGCGAAATCTACGACCGGATCGTCAGGGAAACGGATGCAGGCGGCAAAACGGCGGATTTTGCCTTTTCCTCGGCAATGGACCTGCAGGTGAAGCTTTCCAACGACGGCTATGCGCAGGTCAGCAATCTGCCGATGAGTGCTGCTTGGCCGACATGGGCGAATTGGCGCAATACCGCCTATGCGTTGACCTTCGAGCCGGCGGTGTTCGTCTATCACAAGCCGAGCTTCGCGCACGAGCCGGTGCCGAGCTCGCGTGCGGAACTCGTCGACTATCTGAAGCGCAAGGGCAATGCGGTCTATGGCCGGATCAGCACTTACGATATCGAGCGCTCCGGTGTCGGTTTTCTCTTCATGGCGCGCGACCAGGAGCAATTCGGCGACATCTGGTCGGTGATCGGCGCGATGGGTGCGGCCGGCGTCAAACTTTACTCGACGAGCTCTGCGATCCTCGAACGCGTGGCCGACGGGCGCTTCGTGCTCGGTTATAATATTCTCGGTTCTTACGCCGCTGACTGGGCTTCGCGGCACCCGGATGTCGGCATCGTGCTGCCGAAGGACTATACGGTGGTGATGTCGCGCATCGGGCTGGTGCCGCAGGCTGCAGCCGAGCCGGAACTCGGGCGCCGCTACCTTGCCTTTTTCATGTCGAAGGTGGGCCAGACGATCATGGCGCGCGAGCTGCAGATCCCGGCCGTCAGCCCGGAGGTGGCGGGCGAAAACACTGCCAATACGCTGCAGGAACTGCTCGGCGCCCAACTTCGGCCGGTGCCGGTCAGTCCCGGGCTGATGGTCTATCTCGACCAGGTAAAGCGTGCGCGGCTGATCGCGCATTGGAACGAGGTTCTGCGGGCACAGTGAAGAAGGCCAGCTTTCGGCCGCTTCATGACGTCAATATCTGTTACTCCTCGGCGGGCTGCTGGCCCAATTACGGCAAAAAAGTGGCTTCTCCTTCTGGATATCTTGCCGATGTCAGCTAGATGACAGGTTGTTGTGGTGGCTTTGGCTACTTCTTCTCCGTGGAGGCGGAGAATTGAAGCCTTGGGAGGCATTCCGCTCGTCATTCAGGACAACTGCGTCCGCTGGCCGGCCACCCCTCCCGATTCACTCGAGAATAACAGGCGGTTCGCTCAATCGCCCACGGAGGACACATCGTGAAGCATACGTTCATCGCAACCATTCTTGCCGCCGCAATCGCGCTGCCGGCCTATGCGGCCGACTACACCATCATCGCGCCGGCCGCTCCCGGCGGCGGCTGGGATCAGACGGCCCGTTCGCTGCAGGCTGCGCTGCAGCAGGAGAAGATCGCCGGCAACGTACAGGTCCAGAACGTTCCCGGCGCCGGCGGCACCATCGGCCTTGCGCAGTTTGCCAGCCAGGCTGCCGGCAACCCGAATTCGCTGATCGTCGGCGGCTATGTCATGGTCGGCGCCATCCTCACCAACAAATCGCCGGTGACGCTCAAGGATGTGACGCCGATTGCCCGTCTGACCGGCGAATATGAGGCCATTGTCGTTCCCGCCGCGTCCGAGATCAAGACGATGGCCGATCTGGTCGCGGCGCTGAAGAAGGATCCGGGCTCGGTTTCCTGGGGCGGCGGCTCGGCCGGCGGCACCGACCACATCACCGCAGGACTGATTGCCAAGGCTTCCGGCGTCGACCCGACGAAGATCAACTATGTCGCCTTCTCTGGCGGCGGTGAAGCGCTCGCAGCCATTCTCGGCAACCAGGTCACAGCCGGCGTTTCGAGCTACAGCGAGTTCGAATCGCAGGTGAAAGCAGGCATGCTGCGTCTCCTCGCCGTTTCCAGCGACAAGCGCATCGACGGTGTCGATGCCCCGACGCTGAAGGAAGCCGGCACCGACGTCAGCATCCAGAATTGGCGCATGGTTGCCGCAGCCCCCGGCCTGTCGGACGACGAGGTCGCCAAGATCACTGCCGATTTCGAGAAGCTGCACAGCTCTGCCACCTGGCAGGAGACCCTGAAGACCAAGGGCTGGGCCGACACCTATCTTTCCGGCGATGCCTTCAAGGCGCAGCTCGAACAGGACGTCTCCGCTACCGAGGGCATTCTTAAAGAGATCGGACTTGTTCAATGAGCGAGGATAAGACCTCCTCGGCAACCACACGCCGCCCTGATTGGGCGGCGTTCATCATTGCCGTTTTCCTCTTCGCCATCGCGGGTGTGATGGCCTGGGATGCAACGCATCTGAAAACGATCGCACAGTACGCCCGCATCGGTCCGGCAACGGTGCCTGAGGTGGTGGCGTTCGGGCTCTTCTGTCTTGGCATCTGGACCGTCGCCGAAGCTTGGCGCGGCGAGTTCCCGGAGCGGGACAAGCAAGAAGTGGCGCCCGTCATCTGGATCGTCGCCGGTCTCGCCTGCCAGATGCTGCTTCTGCGCGTTGCCGGCTTCTCGATTGCGACCGGTATACTGTTTGCGCTGACCGCACGCGGCTTCGGAAAACGCAAGCTCTGGATCTCGCTGCCGATCGGCATCGTTTTCAGCTTCGTCGTCTGGTCGATCTTCTCGCAGCTCCTACAGCTGACGCTGCCGGCCGGGCCGCTCGAACATCTGTTCTTCTGACCGCGCGGGACGCGCTGTCAGCTCTTTTGATTTTTCGCGGCGACCGATTGCGAAGGCACGGACGAGAGCGCCGCCTGGGACACCAAGATGAGCACATTCGAATTTCTATGGCAGGGTATCCTGGTTGCGATGCAGCCGATGAACCTGGTTTATGCGCTGGTCGGCGTGACGCTCGGCACTGCCGTCGGCGTCTTGCCCGGCATAGGCCCGGCGCTCACCGTGGCACTGCTGTTGCCGGCCACCTACAAGCTCGATCCGGGCGGCTCGCTGATTATGTTCGCCGGCATCTATTACGGCGGCATGTACGGCGGTTCGACGACGTCGATCCTGCTCAACACGCCGGGTGAAAGCGCCTCGATCGTCACCGCGCTCGAAGGCAACAAGATGGCGCGGGCCGGGCGCGGCGGACCCGCATTGGCGACGGCAGCGATCGGCTCCTTCGTCGCCGGCCTCATCGCCACGCTCGGACTCGCCTTCATCGCGCCCTACATTGTCAAGCTGGCGCTGGTCTTCGGGCCGCGGGAATATTTCGCGCTGATGGTGCTCGCCTTCGTTACCGTCTCCTCGGCTTTTGGAGATTCGGCGCTTCGAGGCCTGACCGCGCTGTTCATCGGTTTCGCGCTTGCCATGGTCGGCATCGACCAGCAGACGGGACAGGCCAGGCTTTCCTTCGGCATTCCCGACCTGCTCGACGGCGTCGAAGTGACGACGCTGGCGGTGGCGATGTTCGCTATCGGCGAGACGCTCTATATCGCAGCGCAGGGCAACCGGGTCGCGGAGCAAGTGGAGGCGGTCAAGGGTTCGCTCTGGATGAACGCACAGGACTGGTCGCGCTCCTGGAAGCCCTGGCTTCGCGGCACGCTGATCGGTTTCCCGATCGGCGCGATGCCGGCGGGCGGCGCTGAAATCGGCACGTTCCTGTCCTACTCGACCGAAAAGCGGCTGGCGAAGAACCCGGAAGAATTCGGCCATGGCGCGATCGAAGGCGTGGCCGGTCCCGAGGCGGCGAACAATGCCTCCGCCGCCGGCACGCTGGTGCCGCTCCTGACCCTCGGCCTGCCGACGACGGCGACGGCGGCGATCATGCTCGCCGGTTTCCAGCAATACGGGCTGCAGCCCGGGCCGCTTCTGTTTGCCACCAATCCGCAGCTCGTCTGGGGTCTGATCGCCAGCCTGCTCATCGCCAATGCGATGCTGCTCGTCCTCAACCTGCCGATGATCGGGCTCTGGGTGCGGCTGCTGACCATTCCGAAGCCGTGGCTCTATGCTGGCATCCTGCTGTTTGCGACGCTCGGAACGATCGGCGCCAACCCTTCGGTGTTTGAACTCGGCATGCTGCTCGCCTTCGGCCTGCTCGGCTATGTGATGCGGCTCTTCGGCTATCCGATCGCACCTGCCGTCGTCGGCCTCATCCTCGGGCCGCTGGCCGAGCAGCAGCTGCGCCGTGCACTGGCGATCAGCCAGGGCGATGTGACGACGCTGGTGATGTCACCGATCGCGGCAGGCCTTCTAATCGTTGCGGCGGCTGCCTTCCTGATCCCGCTGATCCTGCGCATCCGCGGTCGGGGCCAGGTGCTGTCGCAGCTGGCGGCAAACGAAGACTAGAAGAAAAAGACAACCTTACCCCTGCCTGGAGGCCGGCCATGGAACCATGCGCCGGCCTCTTCTTTTTGCATGGCTGCGGTGATTTTACATGCATTGTCGATGCGACAGCGCACTGCCATCTATGAGTGGTCAATCATAAAGCAAGAGGAACAGGACAATGTCCGCCATACGAAATTCAGTCCACGCCGGCTTCCTGGGCCGCGCATTTGCTGCGCTGAGCGCCGCCAACGCCGTCAGCGCCGCTGTCGAAGCCGGCCGTCGTCCGCGCGCCCGCGACCTCAAGGAGCTTGGCATCGATCCGGCTTCGTTCGGTCAGGTCATCCGCTAAGCCGTTCAAGGCATGCAGGAATGAAACAGCCCGCAACCGGGTGGTCGCGGTTTATGTCGGAGTAGCCGCAACGCTGAGGCGCGTTGCGACCTTTAATTGTCTGCCACGTCAGGCGTGCAGTTCTTCCCGCCGGTCGGCGTGATCTTCTGCCCGCTCGCGCTTGTTGTGGCGAATGGACGACCAGAGCGACAGGCCGATCAGAGCCGCGCCGCCGAGACCGGTGATCACTTCGGGAATGTGCACCAGGGTTTGCGCATACATGATCACCGCGAGGATCAGGATGGCGTAGAAGGCGCCATGTTCGAGATAGCGGTATTCGGCAAGCGTTCCCTTCTCCACCAGCATGATCGTCATCGAGCGCACATACATGGCGCCGATGCCGAGGCCGATCGCGATGACGAAGAGGTTCTGCGTCAAGGCGAAGGCGCCGATGACGCCGTCGAAGGAGAAGCTGGCATCCAGCACCTCCAGATAGATGAAGGCGCCGAGGCCGCCCCTGGCGGCAGCGCTCATCGTCTGCTGCGACGCATCGAGCAACTCGCCGACGACCTCGACTGCGAGGAAGGTGAGCAGGCCGTAAATGGCGCAATGGACGAAGACGCTGGCTTCCTCGCCGCCGATCAGCCAGGAGAAGACAAGCATCAGCGCCAGCACGAAGGCGATCTCGATGCCCCTGATGGTGGCCGAGCGCGCCATCACCTTCTCCAGGCCGCGAAGCCAATGGATCTTCTTCTCATGATCGAAGAAATAGCTGAGGCCGACCATCATCAGGAAGGTGCCGCCGAAGGCTGCGATCGGCAGATGCGCATCGTTCATGATGCGGGCATATTCCTCGGGTTCGCGGGCGGCCAGCACCAGAGCATCCCAGGGGCCGATGCGTGCGGCGATGGCGACGATCGCCAACGGAAAGACAATGCGCATGCCGAAGACGGCAATGATGATGCCCCAGGTAAGGAAGCGCTTCTGCCAGACCGGCGTCATCTCCTTCAGTTTGTTGGCATTGACGATGGCATTGTCGAAGGAGAGCGAAATCTCCAGCACCGCAAGCACGGCACAGATGAAGAAGACGGTCGCCATGCCGCCGATCGTGCCGGTCGTCTGCCAACCAAGCACGGCGCCGAGAATAAGGCCGAGGACCGTGACGATGAAAGCCCAGCGGAAATAGCCGAGCGAGGATCTATTGGTCTGGGACTGGTTCATGGCCGCACCTCGCGGCCGCAAAGCGTGTTGGAGAGGGTGGAGATACTATAAAAACGCGGCATGCCACAACGGGCATGCCGACGAGGCATGGTGAGCTTTTTCATCGATGAAAAATCCGCCGGCTGAGCTGCAGGCGGTACCGACATCACGAGAGCGCCGTAAAAACTCTCGCCAGAGGGGCCCGGCACCAATGTTCCCCGTAGCCGATGTCTGGAAGGCTGCGGGATAGGCCCTAGGTAATCTACTTCCCGAACCAGTCAAGGCCAAACGCGCCAAAGAAAACGGCAATTTTTCGGGAACCATAGGGGGCCGCTGCTCGTTAAACCCTGGTTGAGCTGAAAGGAGGCCGATGATGCACACTTCGACCCATGTTCCCGACAAGCGCACGGAGGCATCCGACCGCATGAAGCGGGCGAAACCGAATCGTATGCAGAAGGCACAGGTGCTGCCGCCACATCATGTCGACCTGACGCTGACGCCCGGCGTCATCCATGACATTCACGTGCCGGCGCATGTGACCGGCGCGGACCTTTCCAAAGGTGGTCCCGACATTAAAAGTCAGGCGAAAACGAAGAAATAACGCCTCTTCCGAAGGCCTCTTCGGCGTGCTGACGTCGATTTGAAACAGGGCGATTTGAAACAGGGTGAGAAACATATGACAATGAACTTTGTGGCGCGGGATATTGTTATCCGGCACGAAAATGAATGGCAGGCCATCCGCGAGGGGGCCGACAAGCGCATCGAGATCGGCAAAGGCAAACAGCCGATCGCTTCGCCGATCAGCGGCGTGGCATCGGCCGGAAAAAACGAGCCTTCGGCCGTCAATCCGGAATAAGCGGAAGATAGTTTTGCAGAGATAGGCGCTCGGCGATGCCGGGCGTTTCGCTGTCTATCAGCCTTTGTGCCAATCAACACGCCGTCAAAGATAACGGCTGACGCCAACCTTTCGGAAAGGATTGGACAGCGATAATCCCGGCCTCACGGGATTCGGATACATGGCCAAGACAGCGAGACGCGGCCGCCGCAAGGCGCTGGCGAGAGGAAAGAGCAGAGCGCGCAGCAGCGGTGGATTGCTGCCCTGGGCGGTGATCGGCATTGCCGCGATCGGCGGTATCGTCGCTCACGACAATTGGAAGAGCCTTCAGCCTATGCTTGAACGGCAGTCGGCGCCGACCGCACGGGAAATGGCGGAGCCGAGACCTGTTGCCAGGAAGGATGTGCCGCAGAAGCAGGTGGCGCTTGCCGCACCGATGCCGAGAGCCGCGCCGCCGACGCTGCAGGCGCAGCCGCTGCCGCCTGCCACAATCCCGACGCCGGCAATCCAGCCGGTCAAGGCGGTGCCGGCCCCGGCCTCTCCCGGGGCTCAGCAGACGGCGACGGGCGCCTTCGGCTATTGCGGGCAGGGCGCGCACATCAATTGCGTCGGCGACGGCGGCGTCTTCTGGTACAAGGGCGAAAAGATCGTCATTGCCGATATGGCAAGCCCGGTGGCCGACCAGGCGCGCTGCGATGACGAACGCAGGGTGGCCTTCGCCGCGAAGCTGCGCCTGCTGGCGCTTCTGAACGCCGGCCCCTTCACCATCGACGCGGCTGGAAAGACCGAGCCCTCGGGCGCGCAGCGGATCGTCTCGCGCGACGGGCGCTCTTTTGGCGCGCAGCTGATCAAGGAAGGGCTGGCGCGCCAGCCGGGGGCTGCCGGCGGCGCGTGGTGCGCCGCCTGACGGGAGCTATTTCCCCTTTTTCACCAGCTTGCCGCCGGTGCGGAAGCTGCCGGTGAAGGAGGAGTCCTTGCTTTCGGCGGTGCATTCGATCGCGATCGGCTCGCCGGCATAGGGATTGCCGAAGGTGCAGAAGCCGGCGACCTTGACCTGGCCGGTCATCTTGTTGCCGACGCCCGTCGTGACGAGGCTCAACGGCAGGCGAGCATTGCCGTTGGAGGCTGGCTTGATGCCACTGCCATCGCCCTGGAAGCCGAGCGCCTTTCCATCTGAAGTGAAGATGAAGGTCACCGAACCGTTGGCCAGAGTGACGCTGGCAAGCTCGTTTTTGCAGCCCTTGGTGGCGTCAAATTTGGCGACGACCAGTCTGGCGCATTTGCCGGAAAGCGTAATGACGCCGGGAGCGCCGGGAAATGTCTCAGGCGGGGAGGCCGGCGCGGCGGCGGCTGGCAAGGCGAGGACGGCGGCAACAAGGCCGGCGACAACAAGCGCGGATAACTTCATTTCGATCTCAAATCCCATGTCCTGGCGAGGCGAATCACCGCTTCACCTTCGATCCGCCATGGCATGGCTCTGTGTCCGAAATTTGGTTCCGTGCAGCATAAAGATTCCGCCGGTCGCCGACGGGCCGAACGTCGGCTGAGCTTGCTGGCTAAAAGGTCCAGCAACGGCATAATTTGCGGGACATCGGCAAGGGAGCGATGTGACGTCCAATAATGGCGGCGCTCATCAGCAATGGTATGCAATTGATGCTCGAATGAGCGCGTCCTCATATGAGGGCGCGCCGCCATCTGCATGACTCGGGTAAAAACCGGACAGTTGCTTGCCTCTTTCACCGGTCGCTATGGTGAAGATGGAAGTCAGGCCGCGGCGGGGGTGACGGCTTGCAAGTTCGTTCGAGCAGCACTTCGTGGGCGCAGGTGCCGTGGAAGCCCGGCGAGGCGAGGGGCGGAAAAACTGCGGCACTGCCGGTCGAGAGGCGAATGCCCCGTACGCCGGATCGGCAAAAATTCACATGGTTTTGTAACCGAAATTGGCTTGGCCACTCTCAGGAGGCGCATCCCTGTGGGGCAAGGACAGTGGTCAACCGTCTATGCTCTGCAAATCACTCCAGAATAGCTTCCTTGCGCGCCACATTGCCGCTCACATCGATGTCGCTGCCCAGCATCGCGCTGCCGGTCAGATCAACGCCGTAGTCCAGGAGGTTTTGCCGCGTCAGATGGAGCATCACCCGGCCAGCTTGCTCGACCGGCCTGCCTCGCAGGTGAGATACAACATATTCGGCAGTGACGGGGTAGCGTCCCTTGGGAAGGCTGATACCTTTTGCCAGCGAAATCTTGTCGTTGGACACCACGAGAGTTTTGCGTCGTTTAATGACCTGCGCCACGCTGAGAACTCCTATTGTCAGATTTATCGAACCTGCGGGCCACTATGTCAAAAGGCCTCTCGATTTCTCGAAAGGCCTTTGCTTTTCAGCGAATTAGGATGGTGGGCGTGACAGGGATTGAACCTGTGACCCCTACGATGTCAACGTAGTGCTCTCCCGCTGAGCTACACGCCCATCCGATGGCGGCGCATAGATCACAAAACCTTCGGAGCCGTCAATAGGCTTTTTTCAGTTTTGTGACGCGCCGCCCGACAAGCCTTACGCGGCAAGCATTTTATTGACCTCATCGACGAGGTCGCGCAGGTGGAAAGGCTTGGAAAGGACCTTGGCATCCTTCGGCGCCTTCGAATCGGGGTTCAGCGCCACGGCGGCAAAACCGGTGATGAACATCACCTTCAGATCGGGATCGAGTTCGGTGGCCCGGCGCGCCAGCTCGATGCCATCCATTTCGGGCATGACGATATCGGTCAAGAGCAGAGAAAACGGCTCCTCGCGCAGCCGGTCATAGGCGCTGGCGCCGTTGTCGTAAGAAAGGACCTTGTAGCCGGCCTTTTCGAGCGCTTTCACCAGGAAACGGCGCATATCATTGTCGTCTTCGGCGAGAAGTATCTTCTGAGTCATCAATCCAGACCGCTAATCAATAGGTTTTGGGTGGGCTGCCAGCCGTCTACACTAGTCTTTGCCCGGTAAACAACCGGTGAATTGCCTGTGCGTGATAGTCATCCCTTCTACATAGTATGGACTTGAGGGCGGGCAACTGGCAACATGAACGAAGCAGCCAGTTCATGACATGGTAAAGAGGGCCGAAAGTGCCGGAAATCCGCGAATACGAGCTTTTTGAGGTCCATGAGCCCGTGTCGCAGACCATTCCCTTCGTCTACAACTCTCCCCATAGCGGCCGCATTTATCCACCGGAATTCATCGCCCAATCGAGGCTGGAAGGCATAGCGATCCGCCGTTCGGAGGACCATTACGTCGACGAGCTGTTCGGCTCGGCCGTCGAACTGGGCGCGCCAATGCTCGCCGCCAATTTTCCGCGGGCCTATCTCGACGTCAATCGTGAGCCCTACGAACTCGACCCCAGGATGTTCGACGGGCTGCTGCCGCCCTATGCCAACATCAATTCGCTGAGGGTCGCCGGCGGACTCGGGACCATTCCGCGCATCGTTGCCGAGAACATGGAGATCTACGCACGGCGGCTGCCGGTGCAGGAGGGGCTTGATCGGGTCGAGGCAGTCTACAAGCCCTACCACGCGGCGCTGCGCCGGCTTATCGCCCGCACCCATGTACAGTTCGGCTTCGGCGTTCTGATCGACTGCCACTCGATGCCCGGCAATGTGCGGGTCGCGGGTTGCACCGGGCGGCCCGATTTCATCATCGGCGATCGCTACGGCACCAGCGCTTCGGCCGAACTTTCACGCGCCGCGATCGCCATCCTCGAGGAAATGGGCTTCGCTGCGATCCGTAACAAGCCTTATGCCGGCGGCTTCATCACCGAGCATTACGGCCGTCCCTCGCGCGGTCTGCACGCGCTGCAGATCGAAGTGAACCGGGCGATCTATGTCGACGAGGTGACGCTGGAGAAGCGCGAGGATTTCGCCGCGGTGGCCGACGCCGTCGCGGCCTTCATGCGGCAGATGGCGGATTATGTCGAAAAATTCGCCGGCGATCGGGCGCTGGCCGCCGAGTAAACCTGCAATTTCCTGATTCTCGGCTTGCCTCCCCAGGCCAAAAAAAACCGCGCTTGTCAGCGCGGCTAAGTCTAGGGAGGAAACACCCAAGGAGGGTATTTACAGTCAGAAGACTGTAATGACGACGCTACTATTGCGTTGCACAAATGTCAAGCAATATATTGCGCTGCGATATCTTTGGGCAATTCGCCTGAGGTTGCCCGCTTCGTTTGCATTCCCGCTCGTTTTCGCTATGAAAGCGCATTCCCGCCAGCCAAACGGTGTCACCATGCTTCCTGACCATTCATTCTTCAATCGTCTGGCGGAGGTCGCCCGCGCCGAGACGCTGCCGCGCTTCCGCTCCGGGCTCGATGTCACGAATAAACTTTCTTCCGGCTTCGATCCGGTGACGGAAGGTGATCGGGCGGCCGAGCTCGCTATCCGGGCGCTGATCGAGGAGAATTTCCCCGACCACGGCATTCTCGGCGAGGAGCACGGCGATGTCGGGCTCGACCGGGACTATGTCTGGGTGATCGATCCGATCGACGGCACGCGCGCCTTCATATCGGGCGTGCCGGTCTGGGGAACGCTGATCGGCCTGCATAGGGAAGGCCGGGCGATCATGGGCATGATCGAGCAGCCCTTTACCGGCGAACGTTATTTCGCCGACGAGAACGGCTCGATCTATACCGGCCCGGAGGGTGAAAGGCGGCTGGTGACGCGCCAGTGCGAGGCGCTTTCGAGCGCCATTCTGTTCACGACCTCGCCACATCTCTTCGCCGGCGGGGAGATGGAGAAATACCGGGAGATCGAGGGTCAGGTGCGGCTCTTCCGCTATGGATGCGACTGCTATGCCTATGCGCTGCTTGCCGCCGGCCATATCGATCTCGTCATCGAAAACGGGCTGAAACCCTATGACGTCGGCGGGATCATTCCCGTCATCGAGGGGGCGGGCGGCATCATCACCACCTGGGACGGCGGACGGCCGGAAAACGGCGGTTCGATCATCGCCGCCGGCAGCCGCGCGGTCTACGAGCAGGCAATTGCCATCCTGCAGCGCTGAACCCGGGCTCGGCAAAGCCGATGCCCCAGGTCGGCAAGGCCGATTCTGCTGGCGGCTCGGTTGATCCGGCTCAGGTGCCGAGGGCGGCGACATCATGATTTTCCTCGGCATCGCTGCCGGGGATGAAGGCGTGGAAGGCCGCCAGCGCCGCGGCGCGATAGATATCCCGTTCCTGGAAGATCTCATGGCGGGCGCCGTTGATCGGCACCAACTGGCCGGCGCGGAAATAACGCGAGAGCCGCTCCTGCGCCGTGTAGGGCACGACGCCGTCTCGTGTCGGGGCGATGACGATGGTCGGGATGGTGATCGAGAAGAGATGGTTGGGCGAGGTGACCCGGTCCATGGTCCGGAAGGCTTCGGTCAGCCAGCGGGCCGTCGGCGGCCCGAGCGTCAGTTCCGGATAGGCCTTCATCATCGCTACATTGCGCTCGAAGCGGGTTTCGTCCGAGGTCAGCGGATTGTCGCGGAAATCCGGATCCTTCAGCTTCGAAGTCAGCGGCATGAAGCCAAGGCCGGCGGCCGTCAGCGCGCCGGCGAGGGTGCGGATGACGCGAGGCGAGGCCGACTGACCGGTCAGGCCGATGAAGGGAGCTGATAGCACCATGCGATCGATGCGGGTGGTGAGATAGGGAGCGGCCGACAGCGCGATCAGCCCGCCGGTGGAATGGCCGAGCAGGTAGAAGGGCAGGCGGGTATCCGGCAGCACTATCTTTTCGAGGAAGGTGTCGAGGTCGCGCTCGTAATCGGAAAAGCGGCGGATATGGCCGTGATTACGGCGCTTCAGGAGCCGCGACGAACCGCCTTGACCACGCAGGTCGAAGGTCGCGACCCAGAGGCCCTTGCCCGTCAAGTCACGGATCGTCTCGAAATATTTTTCGATATATTCGTTGCGGCCATGGATGATGACGACCGTGCCCTTGGCGACCTGGCCACCGGAGCGGAAAACGGCGTAACGCAGCCGGTGGCCGTCATGGGTTTCGAAGAACCCTTCGGTGCGGTTTTCCGGGACGGGATTGTCGGGCGTCGAATAGAGAACCTGATCCATGACTTGCCAATGCGCCGCTGCTGAATGCTTCTCTATCAGGGATACCGCATGGCGCCCGGCTTGGAAAGCAGGGGGAAAAAGGGCCGGCGGGAGCGTGAGGGCGCTCGCGGCCGGCCCAAGTTTAGACTGAAGAAGAAGGGACGATGTACTTCAGCCATCGGGGCCAGTGTCACCCGAGATCGTCATTTCTAGGCAGGCATGTCTGAACGCCTACCGAACCGGCCGTTCACGCGCGGTTCACGGCCGGTCGAGGGGATTTCGGTCTTGAACTCCCCGAATCGCATCACCATCTCCATCCTGCGGGTGCCAAAAGGGCCCGTGCAACCGTCCCGAGGCCGCCAAGATGGGGTTTCAGGGGCATTTTATCGCAACACGTCGCTTCCCTAGGAGGACATCATGCGTCACGTAGACTTCTCTCCCCTTTATCGTTCGACGGTCGGTTTCGACCGCCTCTTCACCATGCTCGACAGCCTTGCTCAGCCGGAGCAGGCACAGACCTATCCGCCCTATAATATCGAGCGCACCGGTGAAAACACCTATCGCATCACCATGGCGGTCGCCGGTTTCGACGAGACCGAGCTTTCGATCGAAGCCCACGCCCATGTGCTGTCCGTGAAGGGTGAAAAGAACGAGGAAACCGCCGAAGGCGGCGAATTCCTCTATCGCGGCATTGCCAAGCGCGCCTTCGAGCGCCGCTTCCAGCTTGCCGATCACGTCGAGGTATCAGCCGCTTCGCTGAAGAATGGCCTGCTTCACATCGATCTTCTGCGTAATATTCCCGAGGCTATGAAGCCCCGCAAGATCACGATTGCCGCCGAGCCGATCGAGGCTCCGAAGGCGATCGAGGCGCAGGTCATCAGCGGTTAACAGCTGTCCCTCAGGGACAATGGACGGCGCTCCGATCGGGGCGCCGTTTTTTATTGCTGTTCATCTTATTGTTCAGGCCGGGCTGGCGGCGTCCTTCATTTGCTGTTCCGTTACGCGCCGGGCTGCTGCTGCGGCATATTTCTGGGCGATGACGGCGCAGACCATCAGCTGAATCTGGTGGAAGAGCATCAGCGGAAGCACGATCGCACCAATCGACTGGCCGGCGAAGATGACGTTTGCCATCGGCACGCCACTTGCCAGGCTCTTCTTCGAGCCGCAGAAGGTGATGGTGATCTCGTCGGACTTGTCGAAGCCCAGCCAGCGGCTGCCGAACATCGTCAAAACAAGCACAAACGCCAGAAGCACGACGTCGGCGACGACGACAACGGCGATGTCGGCAATCGAGAAAGTGTGCCACAGTCCTTCGACGATCGCCGTCGAGAAGGCGAGATAGACCACCATCAGGATCGAGCCGCGGTCGACCGGCATCAGGATCTTCTTCTTGGCGCGAATCCAATCGCCGATCCAGGGCTGCAGGATCTGGCCAACGATAAAGGGGGCAAGCAGCTGCAGCAAGATCTGCTGAAGCGCGTCGAAGGCGAAGCCGCCATGGCCGCCGACGGAAAAGAGCAGGCCGACCAGCAGCGGCGTCAGGAACATGCCGAAAATGTTCGAGGCTGAGGCCGAGCAGATCGCGGCGGGCACGTTGCCGCCCGCCATTGAGGTGAAGGCGATCGACGACTGCACCGTCGACGGCAGCACGCAGAGGAAGAGAATGCCGAGATAAAGCGGCCGTGGCAGGATCGCGTCGGGGATGAAGCCGAGCCCGAGCCCGAGCAGCGGGAAGATGCCGAAGGTCGTCAGCAGGATGATCAGATGCAGCCGCCAGTGCAGCAGACCAGCAATGACGACGTCACGGGAAAGGCGCGCGCCGTGCAGGAAAAACAGCGCCGCGATGGCAATATGGGTGGCGATGCCGAAATAATCCGCAAAACTGCCGCTCGCCGGAAACAGGGAGGCGAGGATGACGGTGCAGGCGAGCAGGATTGTGAACGTATCGGGCAGAAAGCGGCGCATGGCGGTCTCGCGACGAAAGGAACTAGCCATTGTTCTCTCCTTCATTATGAAGCAGGATGCAAGGAATAACAGTTATCGGGAAACCGGATATCATGATGGATCTTTCGCAATTGCGCAGTTTCGTCGCCGTCGAGCAGATGGGCAGTTTCACGCTCGCCGCAGAAAGGCTGGGCCTCGGGCAGTCGACGGTCAGCCAGCACATCCAGCGGCTGGAGGCCGCACTTGGGCGCAAGCTGCTGGCGCGCGACACGCACAAGGTGATGTTGACCGGCGATGGCGAGGCGCTGCTTTCGCATGCGCGCGCCATGCTTTCGATCGAGGGGCAGGTGCAGGCGCTGTTCAAGAGCACCAGCCTGCGCGGCAGCCTCCGGCTCGGCGTCTCGGAGGATTTCGTCACCAGCCAGCTGCCGGCGGTGCTGGAGGATTTCGTTCGTTCGCATCCGTCGGTCGACCTGGAACTGACCGTGGCGCTTTCAGGCGTGCTTTATGAGATGCAGGACAATGGCGAAATCGATCTGGTGCTCGCCAAGCGCCGGCTTGGCGATGCGCGCGGAAAACTGGTCTATCGCGAGCCGCTCGTCTGGCTGGCGCGCGATCCTGAACGAGTGCTCGCCTCCGGCCCATTGCCGCTGATCGCTTTTCCGCCGCCGAGCGTCACGCGGGCGATCGCTTTGGAAGCGCTCGGGCGAAACCGAGTGGCATGGCGGATCGTCTGCACCTGCGGCAGCCTGAGCGGGCTGACGGCAGCAGCGCGGGCGGGAATGGGTGTGCTGGTGCAGCCGCGCAGTATGGCTCCTTCCGGACTGAAAGAGATCGCCGCGGGAAAACTGCCGGTGCTCGAGGACGTGGAATTCGTCTTGGTGCCGCGTAGGGGCGCGGATCAGGTGCTGGTCGCGGCGCTGTCCGACGATATTCTGCAAAAGGTAAGGGGGTTGAGGTCCGCATGACCCATCGCCGTCACCGATCAGGAAAGCCCTACCGGGCGGCGCTCAGGCAGCCAGACACCTCAGGAAACCATCCACGTCAGCTTCTGTGGTCGCGAAGCTGGTGACGAGGCGGATCAGGGTTTCGTTTTCGGAAACGAGTTCCGACGTTGCCGCAGGCGCTGGCCATTCATAGAATTTCGCACCTTTTTCCTCTGCGGTTCTAGCAGCACTCCTGCTGATGACGGCAAACACCTCGTTGGAGGCGGTCAGCCAGGCGAGGCGCCCGGCGCTGCTGGCGGCAATACCGGCGCGTAAGCGGCTGGCCATGGTGTTCGAATGGCGGGCGAGATCGAGCCAGAGGCCGTTTTCGAAATAGGCATCGAACTGGGCGGCGATGAAGCGCGACTTGGAGAAATGCTGGGCGGCGCGTTTGCGGATGAAAGGCATTTCCTTTGCCTGGTCCGGGGTGAAGAAGACGATCGCTTCCGCGCACCAGCAGCCGTTCTTGGTGCCGCCGAAGGATAGCATGTCGACGCCGCGCTTCCAGGTCATTTCGGCTGGGGTGGCGCCGAGGGCCACCAATGCATTGGCGAAGCGGGCGCCATCCATGTGGAGCGGCAGGTTGCGCTTCCTCGATATGGCGGCGATCTCGCCGATCTCCGGCAGCGAATAGACGGTGCCGATCTCGGTCGCCTGGGTGATGGTGACAGCGCTGGCGCGGCCATGACGAAGGGCATCCTCGGGGAAGTGGGCGATCTTTGCCGAAAGCCTGGCCGGATCGATCTTGCCGGCTTCGCCGTCAACGGCCATTAGGCGGGCGGCGCCGGAGAAGAATTCCGGCGCACCGCATTCATCTTCGATCACATGGGCTTCCGAATGGCAGAAGGTAATCCCGCCGGGCCGCTGGACGCTCGCCAGCGCCAGCGAGTTGGCGGCCGTGCCGGTGGCGACGAAGAAGACGGAAACCTCACGCTCGAAGATCTCTGAGAAGCGGGCCTCGACCTTTTTGTCGAGATCGCCGGCGCCATAGGCAGGAGCGAAGCCGGCCGATTCCGCGAGCAGGCGTTCGGCAATGGATCGGTGGGCGCCAGCCCAATTATCGGAAGCAAAGAACATGGCGGAGACCGTGGGGAGTGGAAGGAGCTGGGAGGTTCGCAGCGGACCTTACGCCAAAGCTTCACGGGATCAAGGTTGTCGCCCCCGACACATCACGAAAATTGAATTACGCAATCAATAAAAAGAATAGGGCTTATATGCGTAATTTTATTTCTCCATTGTGGATTATCTGGCAATCTTCCGTCGCAAAATCACGATTTTTGACGTGACGCTCTTGCGGACCGAGATCGTTTCTGGCATGGAACTGATGAATTAGGGCAGTGTTGCTGTCCTATTTTGGCCCTTGCGGCCGAAGAGGCGCCGAAAACCCTGGCAGCGACGGGCTTTCACGCTATAGTTCTTCCAAGCGTCAAGCCCCAGGCGGCGCGCGGAGGCGAATGGCAGGCGCGGAACGCGGCGGTTTGCTTTCCCTTAAAGCAGATGTCTGCGGCCGATCTTCACAATGCAACAGCGCTGTCATGCGACGGACCTGTTTTCGGGTTGCGGCGCAAGACGAAAAGCCGCCCGCGGCCCCGCGGGCTTCGACAGGAGGAAAGACGATGACGAAGACGCCATCCATGGAGTTTGACCGGTTTGCCGCTGCCGAGGCGCGCGCGACGGCCAAGACGTCCAAATCCGCTTCCGGCCTGCCGAAGAAGCAGGGGCTTTACGATCCTGCCAACGAGCATGACGCTTGCGGCGTCGGCTTTGTCGCGCATCTGAAAGGCGAGAAGTCGCACCAGATCGTCAAGGACGGCCTCTTCATTCTCGAGAACCTGACGCATCGCGGCGCCGTCGGCGCCGATCCGCTGATGGGCGACGGCGCCGGCATTCTGGTGCAGATTCCCGACCGCTTCTTCCGCGAGGAGATGGCGGCGCAGGGCATCACTCTGCCGCCGGTTGGTGAATATGGCGTCGGCCATATCTTCATGCCGCGCGACGAAAAGCAGATCGAGCACTTCAAGAAGGTGATCAAGGACGTCATCGTCGAGGAAGGCCAAGTCTTCATCGGCTTCCGCGACGTGCCGGTCGACAATTCCTCGCTTTCCAAGGCGCCTGATATTGCCGCGACCGAGCCGCATCACGTGCAGGTCTTCATCGGCGCCGGCGAAGATGCCGAAAACAACGATGAGTTCGAGCGCCGGTTGTTCACGCTGCGCAAGGTGATCTCCAACCGCATCTATGACGAGTTCGAGGGCGAGGAGAGCAATTTCTATCCGGTATCGCTGTCGTCGACGACGGTGGTCTACAAGGGCATGTTCCTGGCCTATCAGGTCGGCGCCTATTATAAGGATTTGGCCGACCCGCGGTTCGAAAGCGCGGTTGCTCTCGTGCACCAGCGCTTTTCGACCAACACCTTCCCCTCATGGAAGCTCGCGCACCCCTATCGCATGGTCGCCCATAACGGCGAGATCAACACGCTGCGCGGCAACGTCAACTGGATGGCGGCGCGACAGGCCTCGGTCTCTTCGCCGCTGTTCGGCGAGGACATCTCCAAGCTCTGGCCGATTTCCTACGAGGGACAGTCGGACACGGCCTGTTTCGACAATGCACTGGAATTCCTGGTGCGCGGGGGTTACTCGCTGGCGCATGCGGTGATGATGCTGATCCCGGAAGCCTGGGCCGGCAACCAGTCGATGGCGGCCGAACGCAAGGCCTTCTACGAATATCACGCCGCGCTGATGGAGCCGTGGGACGGACCGGCTGCCGTCGCCTTCACCGACGGCAGACAGATCGGCGCGACGCTCGACCGCAACGGCCTCAGGCCGGCGCGCTATCTCGTGACCGATGACGACCGCGTCATCATGGCATCCGAGGCCGGCGTGCTGCCGGTTCCTGAGGAGAGGATCATCCAGAAGTGGCGCCTGCAGCCGGGCAAGATGCTGCTGATCGACATGGAAGAAGGCCGCATCATCTCCGACGACGAGGTGAAGTCGAAGCTTGCAACGGCGCATCCCTATCGTAACTGGCTCGACCGCACCCAGCTGATCCTCGAAGAGCTGAAGCCGGTGGAGCCGCGGGCGCTGCGCCGCGACGTGTCGCTGCTCGACCGCCAGCAGGCCTTCGGCTACACGACCGAGGACACCAAGATCCTGATGTCGCCGATGGCGACGACTGGTCAGGAAGCAATCGGCTCCATGGGCACGGATACGCCGATTTCGGCGATGTCGGAAAAGCCGAAGCTGCTCTACACCTACTTCAAACAGAACTTCGCGCAGGTGACGAACCCGCCGATCGATCCGATCCGCGAGGAGCTCGTCATGAGCCTCGTCTCCTTCATCGGCCCGCGTCCGAACATTCTCGATCACGAAGGCATGGCAAACGCCAAGCGCCTCGAAGTGCGCCAGCCGATCCTGACCAATGGCGATCTCGAAAAGATCCGCTCGATCGGCCATACGGAAGACCGCTTCGACACCAAGACGCTCGATTTCACCTATGATATCGAGCGCGGTGCTGCCGGCATGCCTGAGATGCTCGACCGGCTCTGCGAGCGCGCGGAGGCGGCCGTCAAGGGCGGTTACAACATTATCGTGCTCTCCGACCGCCAGATCGGCCCTGATAGAATCGCCATTCCGGCCCTGCTGGCGACGGCTGCCGTGCACCATCACCTGATCCGCAAGGGGCTTCGCACCTCCGTCGGTCTCGTCGTCGAGACGGGGGAGCCGCGCGAAGTGCATCACTTCTGCCTGCTCGCCGGCTACGGCGCCGAGGCGATCAACCCTTATCTCGCCTTCGACACACTGCTCGACATGCATGCCAAGGGCGAGTTTCCGAAGGAAGTCGATGCATCCGAAATCGTCTACCGCTACATAAAGGCGGTCGGCAAAGGCATCCTCAAGGTGATGTCGAAGATGGGCATCTCGACCTACCAGTCCTATTGCGGCGCGCAGATCTTCGATGCGATCGGCCTGTCGTCGGAACTGGTCGATAAGTATTTCTTCGGAACCGCGACGATGATCGAAGGCATCGGCCTCGAAGCGATCGCTGAAGAGACCGTTGCCCGCCACACCGCAGCCTTCGGCAAGGATCCGCTGCTGGCGACAACGCTCGATATCGGCGGCGAATATGCCTACCGCATGCGCGGCGAAAGCCATGCCTGGACGCCGGACGCGGTTGCAGCCCTTCAGCATGCCGTGCGCGGCAATGCCGAGGATCGTTACCGCGAATTCTCCGAAATGGTGAACAACTCGGCGCTGCGGATGAACACGATCCGCGGGCTCTTCAACATCAAGAGCGCCGAGGCGCTCGGACGTAAGCCGGTATCGATCGACGAGGTCGAGCCGGCCGCCGATATCGTCAAACGTTTCTCGACCGGGGCGATGTCCTTCGGCTCGATCTCCAGAGAGGCGCATACGACGCTGGCGATCGCCATGAACCGGATCGGCGGCAAGTCGAACACCGGCGAAGGCGGCGAGGAATCCGACCGCTACATGCCGCTCTCCGATGGTTCGATGAACCCCGAACGCTCGGCGATCAAGCAGATCGCATCGGGCCGCTTCGGCGTCACCACCGAATATCTGGTCAATGCCGACGTGCTGCAGATCAAGGTGGCGCAGGGCGCCAAGCCCGGCGAAGGCGGTCAGCTTCCGGGTCATAAAGTCGACGCGACCGTTGCCAAGACCCGCCACTCGACGCCGGGTGTCGGCCTGATCTCGCCGCCGCCGCACCACGACATCTATTCGATCGAGGATCTGGCACAGCTGATCTACGATCTGAAGAACGTCAACCCGACCTCCGACGTCTCGGTCAAACTGGTCTCCGAAGTCGGCGTCGGCACCGTCGCCGCCGGTGTCGCCAAGGCGCGCGCCGACCATATCACGGTCGCCGGCTTCGATGGCGGCACGGGCGCGTCGCCGCTGACCTCGCTCAAGCATGCCGGCAGTCCGTGGGAAATCGGCCTTGCCGAAACCCAGCAGACGCTGGTGCTGAACGGTCTGCGCTCGCGCGTTGCACTGCAGGTGGACGGCGGCCTCAAGACCGGCCGCGACGTCATCGTCGGGGCGCTGCTCGGCGCCGACGAGTTCGGCTTCGCCACCGCGCCGCTGATTGCAGCCGGCTGCATCATGATGCGCAAGTGCCATCTCAACACCTGTCCGGTCGGTGTGGCGACACAGGATCCGGTGCTGCGCAAGCGCTTCAAGGGCACGCCGGAGCATGTCATCAACTACTTCTTCTTCGTCGCCAACGAAGTGCGCGAAATCCTCGCCTCGCTCGGCTTCACCCGGCTCGACGACATTATCGGCGCTTCGGAGCTCCTCGAGAAGGACGAGATGCTGGCGCACTGGAAGGCGAAAGGCCTCGATTTCAGCCGAATCTTCCACAAGGTCGAGGCTGCCAAGGAGGAGACTTTCTGGACGAGCCGGCAGCAGCACCCGATCGATGATATTCTCGATCGCAAGCTGATCGAGCTCGCACAGCCGGCGCTGACCGACAAGACGCCCGTCGCCTTCGAGGTCGGCATCAAGAACGTCGACCGTTCAGCCGGCGCGATGCTGTCGGGCGAAGTCGCCAAGCGTTACCGCCATCGCGGGCTGAAGGAAGACACGATCAATGTGACGCTTCGGGGCACGGCGGGGCAGAGCTTCGGCGCCTTCCTGGCGCGTGGCGTCACCTTCAACCTGATCGGTGACGGCAACGACTATGTCGGCAAGGGGCTCTCGGGCGGCAAAATTATCATCCGGCCGCCGGAGAATTCGCGGATCGTCGCCGAAAACTCGATCATCATCGGCAATACCGTGCTTTACGGTGCGACCGAGGGCGAATGCTACTTCCGCGGGGTGGCGGGCGAACGTTTCGCCGTGCGCAACTCGGGTGCGATCGCCATCGTCGAGGGCGTCGGCGACCATGGCTGCGAATATATGACCGGCGGTGTCGTCGTCGTGCTCGGTGCCACCGGCCGCAATTTCGCGGCCGGCATGTCGGGCGGCGTCGCCTATGTGCTCGATGAAGCCGGCGATTTCGCCAGCCGCTGCAACATGGCGATGGTCGAACTCGAGCCGGTGCCGGAGGAGGACGACATGCTGGAGAAGCTGCATCATCACGGCGGCGACCTCATGCACAAGGGACGTGTCGACGTCTCGGGCGACATGACGCGCCACGACGAGGAGCGCCTCTATCAGCTGATCTCCAATCATCTGCACTATACGGGCTCGGCTCGCGCCAAGCAGATTCTCGACAGCTGGGCAGACTACCGTCCGAAGTTCCGCAAGGTCATGCCTGTGGAATATCGCCGTGCGCTCGAGGAAATGGAGCGTAGCAGGATGGGCATCGCCGCGGAATGATTTGAACCGGAGCATCCGCCACCTGCCGATTGCAGGTGGCGGATGACGGAAATATCTCGACGACCCGTAGCAATGACGACGGCGAAAGGCCGCCCGGATCGCGCGGTGTCCTTCAGGAGATCTGTTCCAATGACGGTCAAGACAAGCAACCCGCCCGGGACTCCGGGGACTGACGACAGACAACTGGCCGCGGTGAGGCGGTCATGAGGGTAAGGGACGAAGACATGGGTAAGGTTACAGGATTTCTGGAAATCGACCGGCAGGTGGCGAAGTATCAGCCGGCGTCGGATCGCATCCGTCATTTCCGCGAGTTCACGATCCCGATGTCGGACCCGGAAGTGCAGAAACAGGCCGCGCGCTGCATGGACTGTGGCATTCCCTATTGTCACGGCCCGACCGGCTGCCCGGTTCACAATCAGATTCCGGATTGGAATGACCTCGTCTACAACAACAACTGGGAAGCGGCGATCCAGAACCTGCATTCGACCAATAACTTCCCGGAGTTCACCGGCCGCGTTTGTCCCGCCCCCTGCGAGGAAGCCTGCACTTTGAATCTCGAGGATGCGCCGGTCGCCATCAAGACGGTCGAGCAGGCGATTGCCGACAAGGCCTATGAACTCGGTTTCATCCGGCCGCAGCCGGCGACGGTCCATACCGGCAAGAAGGTCGCCGTCATCGGCTCCGGCCCCGCCGGCATGGCCGCCGCCCAGCAGCTTGGCCGCGCCGGCCACGAGGTGCATGTCTATGAGCGCGAGACCAAGCCGGGCGGCTTGCTGCGCTACGGCATTCCCGATTTCAAGATGGAGAAGAACTTCATCGACCGCCGCGTCGAGCAGATGAAGGGCGAGGGCGTCACCTTCCATTGCGGTGTCAATGTCGGCGTCGACGTCAAGATCGAACAATTGCTGGCCGACCACGACGCCGTCCTTTACTGCGGCGGCTCCGAGACGCCGCGCGAGGCGGGCATTCCAGGCACCGACCTTGCCGGGGTGCATGATGCTATGCCCTATCTGGTCCAGCAGAACCGTCGCGTCGGACGCGAGAATATCGACAGCGCCGGCTGGCCGTCGGATCCGATCCTTGCTGGCGCCAAACATGTCGTCGTCGTCGGCGGCGGCGATACGGCTTCGGACTGCGTCGGCACGGCCTTCCGCCAGGGGGCCGTCAAGGTCACCCAGCTCGATATCCGGCCGCAGCCGCCCGAGAAGGAAGACAAGCTCGCCGTCTGGCCCTTCTGGGCGACGAAGATGCGCACCTCTTCCTCGCAGGCTGAGGGCGCCGTACGCGAGTTTCAGGTCGCAACACTCGAATTCGTCGGCGAAGACGGCGTGCTGACCGGCGTCAAGTGCTGCGAGGTCGACGAGCGCCGGCGGCCGGTTGCCGGCACGGAATTCGTCATCCGCGCCGATCTGGCCTTCATCGCCATCGGCTTCCGCGGCCCGTTCACGACAAGCGTGCTGAAGGAGCTCGAAGGCAAGCTGACGCTCAACACCGACAAACGCGGCTCGACCAACGTCGTCGCCAACGACCGCGACTACAAGACCTCGGTCGACAAGCTCTGGACGGCGGGCGACGTGCGCCGCGGCCAGTCGCTGGTGGTCTGGGCGATCCGCGAAGGCCGCCAGGCAGCGCGCGCCATCGACGAGGCGTTGATGGGCTCGACCGTCCTGCCGAACTGATCGCGTCTCATAGAGGCTGACGAAGACACGAACTCCGCCTTTCCGGCGGAGTTTTTTATTGTGTGCGGCGCGTCAGGCGGGACTTCTTTTTCCCGGTGCGACCGCTTGACGCGCCTGGGTGGGACGCAAGCTTGAAGCAATGCCGGGCGGTGAGGCTTATGCCTGACGCGGGCTCAGGAGGAGCCGCCGCGAATGATCGACAAGGATTATTCAAATGGTTTCTGCACTCGATAATACCAGGATGGTTTCGGCCCAATACGCCTTGAAGAATCTTCGTAGCTCCGACGAAAGCTCGGAGGATACGCAGAGTTCGTCGGCGGCAAGCATTCTGAGCAGCTACGGACTCGATTCGAGCTCCGCGTCGCTTCTTTCCAATCAGGCGCTGTCGGGGCTGCTCGACACGCTTTTGTCCAAGGACGACACCTTCGACGAGACCGACACGACTGGCGACAGCGCCGATGTGACCAGCGCCTCCTTCATGTCGATGCTGAAGCAGCAGTTGCAGGAAGCGGCCGCGGCCGAAGGCGAAAGCGGCAAGGCTCATGACATGCTGGCTGCGCTCGAAGCAGGCACGCTCACCATCTCCGATCCGACGCAGGGCGTGTCGATCCCCGCCTGGAACGTCGATGATCCGGATGAGGCCGACACGGAAAGCAAGGCCGGCGAGGCGATCGATATCAGCGGCTGGAGCGATTTCCTCGATGCGCATCTGGAGCGCGGTTTCGACGGCGCCTTTGTCAAGGAGAACGGCAGCTATGTCGACCAGACAAACGACAGCAATGCTTTCTTCGGGCTGATCGGCTCGAACTACTATTATCTGAGCTGGCCGCAGGCGGCATAAGAAGGCCGCCTAGCGTAGCCTTTTTATTTCACCGAGACTTCGGCCGGCGTCTTGGCCGCCGGCATGCGGTAGTCGTCGACGCGACCGACAGGTGCCGGCGTCATCTCGCCCTGCTCGACCAGGAGGTCGCGCGGCGATTTCGTCAGGGTCACTGGTGGGGGTCTTGCGCCAAGGAGCTCGGCGCCGCCGTCAAGATTGGGATCGGAGAGGCTGATCGGCACGGTGTGCTCGACCGGATTGGTCGGAAGGCCGAGACCTGGCAAATTGCTTTCGTCGAGGCGCACCAGATCGGGACTTGCCTGGGTGCCGAGAATCCGGCGGGCGGGCTTTTCCACATAGAAGGCAAGCTTGCGCCGGCCAGCCTGCGTAAGGTTGATGCCGTCGGAGGTGCGCAGGCGCACCTGCTGGCCGTTCACGTCGGAACCGGTAACGATGAAATTGCCGTTTTCGTCGACAAAACCATCCCAGATATCGACGAATTCGCCGCCGATGCTCTCGACCTGGTTGCGATAGAGCTGGTTCATCTGGACAGCATCGGCCGTCATCTGATCGGATTCGAAGGCGGGAAGACCAACCCAGAGCAGCGGTATCTTGCGGCTGGTGACTTCCTTGCCGAAAGAAAGGACACGACGGCGATATTCGGCAAACCAGCCATCGGTGCGGAACTTCTCTTTCGCGCTATCGGTCACCATCTGCTGGCGGTCATTGGCGCCGATCATGACGACGACCATTGCCGGCTTCAGCTCGTCGATCATCTTCGGCAATTGTTCCGGCCAGTCGTAATAGTCGTCGCGGACAAGGCCCGAGGAAATGTTGCCGCGGGCTTCGACGATGACGCCCGGTGAAGTCTCGAAGGCGGCGGTAAGCCCGTCGCCGAGGCCGCTGGCAAGGAAATCGCCGACGATCAGGATTTTCCGCGCGTCACCAAGCTTCTGCACGACCGGCTCTTCCTGCACGGGCGGCCGCACAGGCGACGCGGTGCGGGTATTGATCACGGCTTTCTGCGCCGGCGGGCGCTTGCGCTGCTGGCGTCTCGGCTGCTGGACATCAGGGGCCTGCGGCTCGTCGTCGAGATAGCGCCGACCCAGGAAGAAATCGAGGATCGAGCGACGCTGGTAACGCTGCTCCTGGGCTTCGGCAACACGAATGGGCGCAAGCGCGCCGAGGCATAGCGCAGCCGTCGTCAAGGCAAGCGCGAGCCAGCGGATTGGGGTTCGATCAGTTTTCGTCATAGCAGTTCCGCATCTGCCGGCATCTTGCACGCAGGGTAGGTCAGCATCCACTCCGCTTATTAGTTAGGTCACGGTTCTGCCGCTTCCAATCAGATATTGTCCGGCGTCCGCGCCTAGCGGCGAAGTGCGTTCAAAAGCGGCAACGAGGGCTCGCCGTCCGGCTGCATGCCGATGCGCTCCTGCACGGCCGATATCGCCGCTTTCGAACCCGAGCCGAAATTGCCGTCAACCTCGCCATTGTAATAGCCGAGCGTCTTGAGACGGGTCTGCAGCTCGAATTTCTCGGTGATGTCGAGCGCGCCGTCGGGACGCGGCCAGCGCTGCTGCATGCCGCCATAGCCGGCGATCTGGTCGGCCAGCAGGCCCACGGCAAGCGCGTAGCTGTCCGACGCATTGTAGTTCTTGATGGTGAAGAAGTTTGCCGTCATCAGGAAGCCGGGGCCGCCGGCTCCGGCCGGCATTTTCAGCACGGCTTTGGTGCCGCCGTCGCGGAAGGCCTTGCCGTTCGGCCGTTTCAGACCGAGCTCCGCCCATCGGGCGAGCGTATGGGTCTTGCCGGCCTGCTTGGCGGCTGCGGCGGGAACGACGACTTCGTAGCCCCAGGTCTGGCCGGTATCCCAGCCGTTCTTCATCAGGAGATTGGCCGAGGTCGCCAGCGCGTCCGGCACCGAAGTCCAGATATCGCGATGGCCGTTGCCGTCGGCATCGACAGCGTAGAGCAGGTAGCTTGTCGGGATGAACTGAGTGTGGCCCATGGCGCCCGCCCAGGAGCCGGTCATCTGACGTGCCGGCACATCGCCGTTCTGCAGGATCTTCAGCGCGGCAACCAGCTGCTTCTTGGCGAATTTGGCCCGGCTCGGATCGGCATAGGCAAGGGTTGCCAGTGCGCGCGGCACATAATGCAGCCGGTCGTCCTTGTCGAGGATTGCGCCGTAATTCGATTCCATCGACCAGATCGCCAGCAGAATGGTCTTGTCGACGCCGAAGCGCTGCTCGATCGCATTGAGCGTCCGCGCATGCTTGACGGCCATCTCGCGGCCGATCCTGACGGTGTAGGGGTTAACGCGGGAATCAATGTAATCCCAGATCTTCGAGGTGAATTCCGGTTGATAGGCCGCCTTTTCGAGCACGGTCGGGTCGGGTTCGCTCACCCCGGAAAAGGCCTTTTGATAGGTTGCCTTACTGATGCCACTCTCAGCGGCTGTTTGGTAAAAGTCCGCGATCCATTTCTGGAACCGGGAATCGGCTTTCGCGTTGTCGGGGGCCAGCCCTACCTGGGCGGCGACAACGAGGGCGAGAGCAAGACCACGAAGGGAGTTTTTGTGATTCTGGATCATCGACAGTCGTATCCGTCATCTTCAGTTTTCGGTGCAGCAGGGCATCATGTCCGCCCAGACCCGAGACTACAGGAACGGAGTCAACAAATTCTTTACCATGGCGACCCGCGGCGGTCACCATTGCAAAACAGTCGCAATTCTATACTAGTCAGACGTGAACGGCTTTATTTAAAAGGCGATTTAGTCAAAGCAGGAGGCCTGTGTGGCGCATCACAATAAAGTTCGTAAGGCAGTTTTTCCGGTGGCGGGGTTGGGAACGCGATTCCTGCCGGCAACGAAGGCTGTTCCAAAGGAAATGTTGACCGTTGTCGACAAGCCTATCATCCAATATGTCGTCGATGAGGCGCTGGAAGCCGGGATCGAGCATCTGGTCTTCGTTACCGGACGCAACAAGCACATAATCGAAGACTATTTCGACATTCATTTCGAGCTGGAACAGACACTGCGCGAGCGCGCCAAGGAGGCGGAAATCACCCTTCTTGCCGAGCAATTGCCGAAGGCCGGGACGGTAAGCTTCACCCGGCAGCAGGAACCGCTCGGCCTCGGTCACGCCGTCTGGTGCGCCCGCGAGATCGTCGGCGACGAACCTTTCGCGCTGCTGCTGCCCGATATGATCATGAAGGGCGACAAGGGCTGCATGAAGGGCATGATCGACCTTTACGGCCAGAGCGGCGGCAACATCATCGCTGTCGAGGAATGTGCCCCCGATCAGGCTCATAAATACGGCATCGTTGGCGTCGGCGAAGCGATCGGCGAAGGCTTCCGCATCACCGGCATGGTGGAAAAGCCTGCCAAGGGAACGGCACCCTCGAATTTCTTCATCAACGGCCGCTACATCCTGCAGCCTGAGATCTTCAAGATCCTCGAAACCCAGGAGCGCGGCGCCGGCAACGAAATCCAGCTCACCGACGGCATGCTGAAGCTGCTGAAGGAACAGGATTTCGCCGGCTACCACTTCCGTGGCACGACCTACGACTGCGGCGCCAAGGATGGCTTCATCCTGGCCAACGTTGCCTACGCCCTCGAACGCGCCGATATCCGCCCATCGGTCGAAGGCGGCTTCAAGGAATTGCTTGCCGGCCTGAATTAAGGTTTGCGCACATGTTGATCGAGCGCCGCGCCTCCCACCGGAGGCGCGGCGTTTAGCGTTTCAGCTTAAGGCCGACGCCGGCGCGCCATTGCTGTGAGTCGTCGCCGTCCTTGCGCGTCGTCAGCTCGTAGCCGAGCGTGCTGGTGAGATCGAGATATCGGTTGATGTTCCAGGTCAGGCCGGTCGCTGCAGTATAGACGAGCTCGTCGTTGATGGTGCTGTCGGTGGGATAGTCGCGCCATATGACGCCGCCGATCATGGTTCCGACCAGATTGTCGCGCAGCTGCTGGGTGACCGTCGTCGTCAGCGCATGCGAGACGTAGCCGCTCTCTCCGGCGGTGGTCGAGGGCTGGATGCTTGTCTGCAGGTCGAGATTGATATCGGTGCCACGGATCGGCGACCAAAGCAGGCTCGCATCGAGCGTGGCCGTATCGATCGAGGCCAGCCGGCTGTCTTTGAAATCCGCCCTTTCGTAACCGACGCCGACTTCACCCTTCAGCTTTTCGCCGAGGTCGACCTCAACGCCGGCTTTGGCGCCATAACTATGGCCTGAGCGCTCGTAACCGGCTGAGTCGCGTGTTTCGTCATAGAGGGTACGGCCGATCGTGGCCTCGATGAAGGGGATGATCGCGGGCGACAGCTCATAGCCGACGCGACCGCGCAGCGTACCGGTGGTCTGGTTGCGATCGCTCAATGCCACGGTCGTGCCGTTCGCAAGCGTGGCGTCGGAATAGATCGAACGGCTCAGCACCAGCGCCGTCGTGCCGCGCAGAATGCCGAAATCGCGCTGGATGGAGGCGCCGGCGCTGAATTCCTGCACATCGGACTGTTGTGTGGCATCGGCGATGGCGTCGGGATCATCCGTATCCTCGCGGTAGAAATTGTAGCCGGCCGTGAGGTGCGCCACCGTGTCGTCGGCAAGGTCCAGCCGGAGGTCGCCGTTGACCTTGAAAGACGGCTGCTCCTCGCCTTCGCCGCTGATATTCCTCTGCCAGGCGCCTGCCGACGTGACGGTCAGCTGGTGTCGTCCCCAGTCCGAGGTGAGCGTCGCGGCTGCATCCGTTTCGAAGAAGGCGCGCCGTTGCCGGGTATTGCCGTCCTTGGTGGTCTCGGTGTTGATGCTTTGGGTCACGCTCGGACGGAGCACGAAGGTGCCGATCGGAATGCCGGGTGTTTCTGCCGTCGAGGCACTTTCGCCAGCCCTGCGGACCGGCGGCGTCTCGTCGATCCGCGCTTCACGGGTGTTCAGTCGGCGCATGTCCTCATCGAGGATGGATCCGGTAATGTCGTTGCCGGATTGCGCGTCCGGTATGGCGGGCTTCTGCTGGGCATCGTCCGGGTTTCCCGCCGCACCCGTTGCCACAGGAGCGGTAGAAACGTCGATTTCGTCATCGAAACCGGCTGCGGCATTGTTCGTGGTGCGATTGTCCTGGCTGGCGAAGCGGCTAGCGACAGGCTGCTGTGAGGCGGACTGTGCGAGTGCCGCGGCCTGGCCGAACAGCAGGGTGCCGAACGCAGTAAAGCAGACGACACGCCTCATCGCGCGGAGCGGCGTCACACTGCTCGTCTGTTTTGGCTGGCCCATTCACTCGCCTGACATGCTTTCGGTTCTTACTCAAAGGTAAAGCCTTGTGGTTAATCATTCGTTGCCACCGGTGGGCGTTGTTCACAATTCGGAAATATCCCAGGGTGGACTCGGAAAGTGAAAAGGTCTAACGCATCTGCATGAACAAAAGAGCGGTCAAACTCGTCGAAAACAGCGTGCTCGAATCAGCAAAACGCACGGTAGAGGCCGAGAAACGCGGTCTTGAAGCGCTCGAACAGGCTTTTGACAATGGACTGGCCGGCCCTTTCACACGGGCAGTCGAGATCATCGGCGACATCTCCGGCCGGGTCATCGTTACCGGCGTCGGCAAGAGCGGGCACATCGGCGTGAAGATCGCTGCGACCCTTGCTTCCACCGGAACGCCCGCATTCTTCGTGCATGCGGCCGAGGCCAATCATGGCGACCTCGGCATGATCGGCCAGAGCGATGCGATTATCGCAATTTCGTGGAGCGGGCAGGCACAGGAACTCAAGGCGATCCTCTCCTATTCGAGGCGGTTTTCCATTCCGCTGATCGCCATCACCTATGATGAGACATCGAGCCTCGGCCTTGCCGCCGACATCGTCCTCAAGCTGCCGAAGGAGACGGAGGCCTGTCCGCATGGCCTGGCGCCGACGACCTCGGCGATCATGCAGCTTGCCATCGGGGACGCCTTGGCGGTGGCGCTTCTAGAGGCGCGCGGCTTTACCGCCACCGATTTCCATGTTTTTCATCCCGGCGGCAAGCTGGGTGCGAGCCTGATGCATGTCGCAGACATCATGCATACCGGCGAGAAGCTGCCGCTCGTTGCCAAGGGCACGCCGATGCCGGAGGCGATCACGGTGCTGTCGCGCAAGCATTTCGGCTGCGTCGGCGTGCTCGACCAGGATGGGCGGCTCTGCGGCATCGTCACCGAAGGCGACATGGCTCGGAACCTGAGCCGCAATCTTGCCGAGCTTGCCGTCGACGACATCATGACGAAGACGCCGAAGACGGTGAAACCGACGATGCTGGCGACGGCGGCCCTGGCGTTGCTCAACCAGCACCACATCGGCGCCCTGATCGTCATCGACGAGGACAGTCGGCCGATCGGGCTGGTGCACTTCCACGACCTGCTGCGGATCGGCGTCGCCTGATCAGGCCGGTTCGACCCGCAGGTCGCGGCCGTGACACGAGATCACCTTCACCTGTGTTCCCACGGGCAAATCAGGCCCCATGACCTGCCATAGCGTATCGTCGAGGCGGATGCGGCCGCGCCCCTCGCGGATCGGCTCCTGCAGCGTGGCGGTGCGTCCGACAAGACTTGCGCCGCGCTGGTTGAGGAAGGGCTCGTCGGTCTCGGCGTTGCGCAGCGTCAGCCGGCGGCCGGCAAAGGTCGTGGCCACGGCCAGAAGCGCAAAAAGGATCGCCTGAGGTTCCCAGACCCAGAAGGCGCTGTCCCAGAAGAGCAGCGACAGTGCGCCGACGATCAAGGCCGCGAGGCCGATCCAGACCAGGAAGAAACCGGGCACGATCATTTCGGCGGCGAGCAGCACGAGGCCTGCAACCCACCAGTTCCATGGACCGAGTTCCGCGATGATCTTCGCCAGCATGGCTTATCGCTCCTGATCCGGATTGAAGGGATTGGGGGCCGGCGGATTGATCGGTGGCGTAGAGCGGATCGGCGCGGGACGCGGACGCGGCGGGGGAGGCGGTGGCGGATTGCCGGCGTCACCGAAGACTTCGCGGGCGATGGCGCCGATGCCGCCGAGCGAGCTCAGGATGGAAGAGGCTTCCATCGGCATCAGCACGATCTTGGAATTGGGCGCCGAGCCGACCGAGGCGAGCGCTTCGGTGTATTTCTGGGCGACGAAATAGTTGATCGCCTGAACGTCACCGGCGGCAATCGCTTCGGAGACCATCTTCGTCGCCTTGGCTTCGGCCTCGGCCAGTCGCTCGCGGGCTTCGGCGTTGCGGAAGGCGGCTTCGCGCTGGCCTTCCGCCTGGAGGATCGCGGATTGCTTGGCTCCTTCGGCCCTGAGGATCTGCGCATTGCGCGCGCCTTCGGCCTCGAGCACCTGGGCGCGCTTTTCGCGCTCAGCCTTCATCTGGCGAGCCATCGCATCGACGAGGTCGCGTGGCGGCTGGATGTCCTTGATTTCGACGCGGGTGACCTTGATGCCCCAGGGCTGTACGGCCTCGTCGACGACGCGCAGCAGCCGGTCATTGATCGCGTCGCGATTGGAAAGCAGTTCGTCGAGATCCATGGAGCCCATGACCGAGCGGATATTGGTCATCGTGAGATTGAGGATGGCATTTTCGAGGTGGGAAACCTGATAGGCGGCCTGGGCAGCATTCAGAACCTGAAAGAAGGCGACGGCATCGGCTGAAACCGAGGCATTGTCTTTGGTAATCACTTCCTGGGTCGGCACATTCAGCACCTGCTCCATCACGTTCATCCGCGCTCCGACGCGCTCGATGAAGGGAGTGATGAGGTTGAGGCCGGGCTCCAGCGTGCGGGTATAACGGCCGAAGCGCTCGATGGTGTAGCGATAGCCCTGCGGTACGGTCTTGATCCCGGCAAAGAGCACCAGAATGACGAAGATGACCAGCACGATCACGACGATGTCGAAGCCGCCGAACAGCATGAAAAATTCCTCCCATCGGCGCATGCGCACGCGCCTCACAACTGATGTGGTGAATTAGCATGTTCTTTGCGAGGAAGAAATGACACGCGCATGCACCACCTCCAGGTGAAAAGGAGGTTCTAGGCAAGGTCTTTAGCTTCTTCTCAGACCCAACCCTGCAATTCGCGGCGGACCACCTTTTCCAGCACCTTCATGCCGTCTTCGCTATCGTTGAGGCAGGGGATATGAGTGAACTTGTCGCCGCCGTTCTCGTGGAAGGAATGCGCGGCTTGTTCGGCGATTTCTTCCAGCGTTTCCAGGCAGTCGGAGACGAAGCCGGGATTGATGACGGCGATGCGCTTGACGCCATCCTGGGCAAGCTTCTCCACCGTCTTGTCGGTATAGGGCTGCAGCCATTCTTCCGGCCCGAAGCGGGACTGGAAGGTGACCATGAAGTTTTCCTGAGTCAGGCCGAGCCGTTCGCGCAGGAGCCGGCCGGTCTTTTGACATTGACAGTAATAGGGGTCGCCCTGCTTGAAATAGGACATCGGGATGCCGTGGAAGGAGGCGAGCAGCATGTCCGGTTTCCAGTCGAGCGTCGCAAGATGCCTTTCGACGGATTGGGCGAGCGCCTCGATATAGGTCTCGTCGTCATGATAGTCCGGCACGGTGCGCAGCGCCGGCTGCCAGCGCATGGAGAGCAGCTTCTGGAAGGCCTTGTCGTTGACGGTCGCGGTCGTCGCCGCCGCATATTGCGGATAGAGCGGGAAGAGCACGATGCGGTCACAGCCTTCCTCCTTCAGCGTCTCGATGCGCGAAGCGATCGACGGCGTGCCGTAGCGCATCGCCCAGTCGACCTTGACATTTTCGAGATCCCGCAGGCGCTCGGTCATCAGTTCCGACTGGTTGCGCGTGTAGGTGCGGAGATAACTTTCGTTCTTCTCCTTGTTCCAGATCAGTTCGTAGGCCTTGCCGACCTTCTGCGGACGGGTGTTGAGCACGATGCCAAAGAGGATCGGATACCATTTCCAGGGCGACCATTCGATGACGCGGCGATCGGTCAGGAACTCCTTGAGATAGCGGCGCATCGAGGTGTAGTCGGTGCCGTCGGGCGTGCCGAGATTGACAAGCAGGACGCCGATCTTGCCTGACTTGACGGCCGGATGATCCGCCGGACGAAGTGAAATATCTGCTGTCATTCTGGCCCCAACGCTCCTTGTCCGTCGGCTGATACGCAGCCTCGAGAACATGGTTCACCCTATAGAAAGAAAAGCCGGCCCGGGAAACCCCGAGCCGGCCGATGGTGTCGAGACAAATCGTCTTACTTTGCAGGAACCTGGATCTCCTTGCCAACCGTCAGGTGGTGCGGATTCGGCTTGCCATTGGCCTCCGAAAGCTTCCGCCACAGCGTCCCATCGCCATAGAAGGTCACAGCCAGATCCCAGAAAGTGTCGCCGGCCGCGATGACGTGGGTGGAAGGCGTTGTTGCGGCGGGTGCGGAAGCCGCCGGAGCCGGTTCCGCCGCGGGCGCGGGAGCTGCCGGTGTTGCCGGGGCTGGCGCGGCCGGGGCAGGCTCGGTGGCTGGTGCGGGTGCGGCCGGGGCCGCAGGGGCAGGCGCGGGCTCAGTGGCCGGCGCAGGTGCCGCCGGCGCGGGAGCAGCCGGTTCGGCAGCGGGCGCCTGTGCCACGGTCGCGCCGACTTCGGTGACGCGGCCATCGGTATAGGGCTTATAGGGCGAATGCGCAGCGACGTAGTCGGCGGTCACATCGGCGAGATCCGGGCCGTAATCGTAAGCATTCTTGCCTTCCTTGAAGATCGAATAGCCATCGCCGCCTGATCGCATGAAGTTGTTGGTGGCGATCTTGTAAGTCTTGGCCGGATCGATTGGCGCAAAATTGTCGCCCTCCTTCACCTGAACATCGCTGACGCGGCTGCCGACAGGCTTCGACTGGTCGAACGAGAACTTTAGGCCGGCGACCTGCGGGAAGCGGCCGGCGCCCTGATCGATCTGGCTGACGCCGTTCTCGAGCGCCTTGACGACGTCCGCGCCTGTGGCTTCAAAAGTGGCGAGGGTGTTCTGGAAGGGCAGGACGGTGATGACTTCGCCCTGAGTGACATCGCCGCCGTCGATGGACGCGCGCAGGCCGCCGCCGTTCTGGACGGCGATGGTGACCCCTTGGTTTTTGGTGCGGTCAAGCATGGCGTCGGCCACCAGATTGCCCATCGAGCATTCCTTGACACGGCAGACCTTGCGGTCGCCCTCGATCGGGCCTTCGGAGGAGCCTATCACCTTTTTGCGCAGTTCCTCGATCGGTTTTGCCAGTTCGGCGACGCGGGTGACGACGGCCGGATCGGGTGTAAAGGACGAGTCGATCAGGATCGGGTCGCCCTTGGCATCCTTGACGACGCCATTATCGTCGAAATTGACGACAACGTCGCCGAGATACTTGCTGTAAGAGGCGGCCTGGACGACCGGCACCTTATAGCCACCGGGGTTGTCGACCATCGTCGGATATGGGCCTTCAGCCTTCGGATCGGTATTGGAGAGCAGACTATGGGAGTGGCCGCCGACGACGACGTCGACATCTGGAATCTTGGCGATAAAAGCGAGATCACGGGGATAGCCGACATGGGTCAGTGCAATGATCTTGTTGACGCCCTGGCCCTTCAGGTCCTGGACGGCTGATGTGATCGTCTGAACGTCATCTTCGATCGTGACATTCGGGCCAGGGGAGGAGAGCTCTGGCGTATCATTGGTGACAGCGCCGACGATGCCGATCTTCTGGCCGCCGACATCGAGCACCAGCGAGGGCTTGATGCGGTCGCCGAGCTTGGAGGCGGCGCTCGCCTTGACGTTCGCCGTCACGACGGGGAATTGCACCTTGTCGAGGAAGGTCGCAAGCCCGTCCTCGCTGTCGTCGAATTCATGATTGCCGACGGTCATGGCGTCGAACTTCATCAGGTTCAAAAATTCGGCTTCGGCCGCGCCCTTATAGGTGGTGTAGAAGAGCGAGCCCTGAAAATTGTCGCCGGCATTCAGGAGAACAACATTCTTGCCCGATAGCGCTTGGCGGCGCTGATCGATCGCGGTCTTCAGGCGGGCGGCGCCGCCGAAGCATTCCTTCTTGCCTTCCTCCTCGGCCGAGCAGGTGGAATCGAATTTGTTGATCGATTCGATGCGTGAATGGAAATCGTTGATGTGGAGAATATTAAGTTCGTAATCGGCAAAGGCGGCGCCCGCGCTCAGCGCCAGCATGGACGCGGTCAAAAGACCGAAGCTGAAAGACTTCGTCATCCCTGTTCTCCTGATTGAGGCGAGAGATCCCCCTGATCCTCGCCGATCCCTATAGTGGTGTCAGGCGGTTTCCCGCTTGCCGATGTTTCAACAAACGACGCGTAGTCGCAAGAGGGAAGCTGGGTTTGCGGCGGCGCTTTCCAAGAGGCCGCAAAACAAAAAAGCTCCCGAGTGGGAGCTTTCGCAGGGCCATATTGAAGCATTACAAACGACGTGTAAGCGTGAACTGCGAATTCGTTGCAGTCGTACAATTCAGCTGACTCGTGCCGCTCAAGGCGCAATTAACAAGGGAAGTCGTCCGCTTAACATTCGAGTAAAGGTTTATCTGAATGATTCCGTCGGGGGTGGTTGTATATGTTCCTGACGCCATCTGGGTATTCGTTCCGTCGCTGGTGCGGGTTACGAATTGTCCATTCGTGAAGGCGGAGGTCAAGCCGTTGGCATCCGTCCATTCGCCTTCAACAGAATTTGTTGCAGGCGGCGCGACTGCGATCGGTCGCTGTTGCGGTCCTGATGAAACGCAGGCGGCAAGAGTGGCCGCTGCACCGACAAGAACGAGACCAGTTCTGATTTTCATAAGGCTTCTCCCGGCGAATCGGCGCGGCGGTCACCCGCCAAGTTCGCGCAAAACATGGCGTGCGTCCGTCATGATGGCAAGGCTTGGAGCAGCGGGGGACGGCATTTATACGGCCAGCGTTACAAAAATGCCCGCCTTGCGGCGGGCATTGTCAAAATCCTGTGAGGACGATTTTCAGCGAACGAGGACGTTCCTGAACTGCCAGGGATCCTTGGTGTCGATGTCCTCGGGGAAGAGGCCAGGACGGCCGTCGAGCGGGGTCCAGTCGGTGTAGTGGCCTTCGACCGGGCCGAGATATGGCATCTGCACGTCGAGGCAGCGCTTGTAATCGATCTCGTCGGCCTCGACGATGCCGGCCTTCGGATTTTCCAGCGCCCAGACCATGCCGGCGAGAACGGCGGAGGTCACCTGCAGGCCGGTGGCGTTCTGGTAGGGCGCGATGCGGCGGGTTTCTTCCAGCGACAGGCGCGAACCATACCAGTAGGCGTTCTTCTCATGCCCGTAGAGCAGGACGCCGAGTTCGTCGATGCCGTTCTCCAGCTCGTCCTCGTCGAGTACGTGGTGGACCGGCTGCGGGGTGCCGCCGTTGCCGAACATCTCATGCAGCGAGAGCACGGCGTCGTTGGCCGGATGGTAGGCATAGTGGCAGGTCGGACGGAAGGTGACTTCGCCGTCCTTGTCGCGGACCGTGAAATAATCGGCGATCGAGATCGACTCGTTGTGGGTGACGAGGAAGCCGTATTGCGGGCCGGGGGTCGGGCACCAGGTGCGCACGCGGGTGTTGGCGCCCGGCTGCTCCAGGTAGATCGCCGCCTTGTTGCCCTTCTTATGCTTCTTGGCGTTCTTCGGCATCCACTGCTCGTGCGTGCCCCAGCCGAGTTCGGCCGGCTGCATGCCTTCGGAGATGAAGCCTTCGACGGACCAGGTGTTCCAGAAGACGTTGAGCGGCTTCGGATGCTTGGTGCGCTGGGTGTCGCGCTCGGCGATGTGGACGCCCTTGACGCCGACCTTCTTCATCAGCTTGGCCCAGCCTTCGCGATCGTGATGGTCCGGTTCGTCGAATTTAACGCCGGTATCATGGGCGAGGTTGACGAGCGCCTGCTTGACGAACCAGGAGACCATGCCCGGATTGGCGCCGCAGGTGGAGACGGCGGTGGCGCCGCCGGGGTTTTTCGCCTTTTCCTTGCGCACCGTCTCGCGCAGCGCATAGTTGGTTCGGTCGGCATTGCTCATGCCCTTGTCGAAATAGAAGCCGAGCCAGGGTTCGACGACCGTATCGATATAGAGAACGTCGAGCTTGCGGCAGAGCTTGATGATGTCGAGCGAGGAGGTGTCGACCGAGAGGTTGACGCAGAAGCCCTGGCCTTCGCCTTTCGTCAACAGGGGCTTCAGCAGCTCCTTGTAATTGTCCTTGGTGACATATTCCTGAATGTGGCGAACGCCGTGTTTCTTCAGGATCTCCATGTCGGAGGGTTCTTCGCGCGGGTCGATGACGACCATCCGGCTCTTGTCGAATTTGAAGTGGCGCTCGATCAGGGGCAGGGTGCCTCGGCCGATGGAGCCAAAGCCGATCATCACGATCGGACCGGTAATTTCGGCATATACCGGATAGTTCTGTTCCGTCATTCTTTTCTCCTGTGGAAGGGGACGAAGGCGCTCAGCCTGAAGAATTCTTGTGAGATTGCCGCAGAAATTGCGAAGTGACCGGCTCTAACCACAAAACGGCGTCACAATAAAGAGCGTTGACGGGGAAAGGCCAAATATCGGGGCGACGAGATCCGCCGAACGAAAATCATCGCTTCAGGATTTCCAGTCCTTCAATCGTCGTCGTTATCGCAAGTTCGGTGATTTCGTATTCGGCGATGCCGTGGATGGTGAAGGGATCGGCGGCGACATAGGCTTCGATCGCGGCACGGTCGCCGATGGCGAGGATCGCGCCGCCGGTGCGCGGCACCTTGCGGCCGGAGGCGAGGAACCAGCCTTTGGCGTAACCCTCCTTCACCCAAGCCATGTGCGGCTCCATGTGCCTGTCGGCCTCGTCGTTGGATTTGCGATAGGTGAGGGAGAGGATGAACATGATCAATTCCCGAGGAGATTTGCGCGGATCAGTCCACGCAGCGAGTTGCCGACATAAAGCGTGCCGGCATCGAGATCGGCAAGTGTCAGACGGCCGACGCGAGCCTTGCGCCCACAGATGAATTCGGTGCGCAGCACGCCGGCGAGCAGGCCGCAGGAGATCGGCGGAGTACGCAGAATGCCGCTTCCGTCGTCGAGAAAGATGGAGGTGATGGTGCCCTCGCAGACGTCGTCGCGCTCGTTCAAGAGGATGACCTCGTCGGCTTCCGCCTGAGCATATTCGGCGCGGGCGGTCTCGTAGACGGTGCGCCGTGTGGTCTTGACGCGCAGCAGCCTGTCGGCGGAGTGGAGGCGGGTCTTGGCGATACGGACGCTCCAAACGGTCTCCGGCGCCAGTGGGACGAACGGCGCGCTCGTCACCTCGATCTCGCCTTGCGGGTCGAAGGTCAGGCGGACGCGCAGCGGGCCGCCAGCGCCGGCGACGGCTGCTTCGAGCTTTGTTTGCGCATCGGTCGGTTGCGGAAAACCGAGTCGACGGGCGGAGCGGGAAAGCCGGGCCAGATGCAGGCGCAGACGGGTGAAGCCTTCGCCGGGCTGCCAGCGCAACGTCTCGATCAGCGAAAAATCTGTCATCGCGCGATCCACTGGTCGCCGACGGCGAAGCGGGCCTTGAGCAGGCATTCCTCATATTCGGCCTCGGCAGTGGAATCGAAGACGATGCCGCCGCCGACATTGAAGACCGCCCTGCCGGCGCCGAAAAGCGTGACGGTGCGGATGGCGACGGAAAAACGCATGGCGCCGGTCGGCGAGATCATGCCGATCGCTCCACAATAGGCATCGCGTGGGTCATCCTCGAGGGCGTGCAGGATTTCCATCGCCCGTATCTTCGGGGCGCCGGTGATCGACCCGCAGGGGAAGAGGGCGGAGAAGATATCGCGGATCGATAGACCGGGTCGAAGTCTGGCCTGCACATGGCTCACCATCTGGTGGACGGTCGGATAGGTCTCGACGTCGAACAGCTTCGGGACATCGAGCGTGCCGACCTCGGTGATGCGGGAGATGTCGTTGCGCAGGAGGTCGACGATCATGCGGTTTTCGGCCTGGGTCTTGATATCTGCCCGCATGGCCGTGATGATTTCGGCATCTTCGGCGGCGGTAGCGCCGCGTTTTGCCGTGCCTTTCATCGGATGGGTTTCGATCCAGCCTTGCTCATCTGTGCGGAAGAAGAGTTCGGGTGAACGCGACAGGATGACCGGACCGCCGAGATCGACCAATGCACCGTATTTCACAGGCTGGCGTTCGATCAGCGACCAGAAGGCGGCACGGGGATCGCCGGTCCAGCGGGCTTCGACCGGCATGGTGAGGTTCGCCTGATAGGCGTCGCCGAGCCGCAGGTGCTGGTGAAGGCGCTCGAAACGCTCTTTATATATAGGGAAATCCCAGGCGGCCTTCGGTGCGGTGAGGAATTCCTCGTTTTCGAGACGCTGTTTCGGCTGGGCAAGCGGATGTGTATCCGGCTGTGGAGCATCGAAGACGCCGAAACAGAGGAGCGGCGTTTCGCGACCTTCTCCGGCAAAGGACGCAAGTTTTTCTTCGAAGAAATATCCAGCCTCGTAGGCCATGTAGCCTGCAAGCCATTTGCCCTCGGCCTTGGCCTCTTCCATCCGAACAAGACCTGCAAAGAACTCGGCGCGCGTCCTGGCAAGGATGATCTCCGCCGGTTCGGCGAAAAGCATCACCTGACCTGAAGTATCGTCGCGGAAGAGGATAAAGGGTTCGTCGGCCACGCAACGCTTTCGGTTTGTTCTGCTCCTCATCACTCAAGATGCGATTGGGAGGGCGAGGTATTTTCCCTTCTCCCCGCGGGGGAGAAGATGCCGAAGGGCAGATGAGGGGGGAGCGAAGCGACGTCCTGAGCATGTGCGAAGGACAGGTTCTACTATGTCGCCCCCTCATCCGCCTGCCGGCACCTTCTCCCCGAGGGGAGAAGAGACTCGTTGCCTCTCCGCTCCTGGCGACGAGAATTCACCCCTTATCTAGCGCTTCCAACTCATCAATCAGCCCTTCGATCATCGACAGGCCCTGGCTCCAGAACGACGGATCGGTGGCGTCGAGGCCGAAAGGCTTCAAGAGTTCAGAATGATGCTTGGTGCCGCCGGCCTTCAGCAGTTCGAAATACTTCTCCTGGAAGCCCTTCTCGGCCGTCTGGTAGACGGCATAGAGCGAATTGACCAGGCAATCGCCGAAGGCATAGGCGTAGACATAGAAGGGCGAATGGATGAAGTGGGGGATATAGGCCCAATAGGTCTCGTAGCCTTCTGAAATATTGATCGCCGGCCCGAGGCTTTCCGACTGGACGGAGAGCCAGAGCTCGCCGATGTCGTCGGCGGTGAGTTCGCCAGCCTTGCGGGCGGTGTGCAGCTTGCGCTCGAATTCGTAGAAGGCAATCTGGCGCACAACCGTGTTGATCATGTCCTCGACCTTCTGGGCAAGCATCGCCTTGCGCTCGCGCCTGTCGGTGGTCTTTTCCAGGAGCGCGCGGAAGGTCAGCATCTCGCCGAAGACGGAAGCGGTTTCGGCCAGCGTCAGCGGCGTCTGGCACATCAGCGCGCCTTGGGCCCCGGCGAGAACCTGATGGACACCGTGGCCGAGTTCATGGGCAAGCGTCATGACGTCGCGCGGTTTTCCCATATAATTGACGAGCACGTAAGGGTGGGCCGAGGGAACCGTTGGATGAGCAAAGGCGCCAGGCGCCTTGCCCGGGCGAACCGGGGCATCGATCCATTGCTCGTCGAAGAAGCGCCTGGCGATATCGGCCATCTCGGGGGCGAAACTGCCGTAAGCCGAGAGCACCGTGTCCTTCGCGTCCGACCAGGAGATCACGGCGCTGGACGTTTCCGGAAGGGGCGCGTTGCGGTCCCAGAAACTCATCTGCTCCATGCCGAGCCATTTCGCCTTCATTTTATAATAGCGGTGCGAAAGGCGGGGATAGGCTTCCCGGACGGCTGCGGCCAAGGCGTCGACAACCTCGCGCTCGACGCGGTTTGCCAGATGCCTGGAGTCGGCGATATCCTCGAAGCCGCGCCAGCGGTCGGAGATATCCTTGTCCTTGGCAAGCGTATTGGTGATCAGCGTGAAGATGCGGATATTCGCCTTGAAGGTTTCGGCGAGCGCCATGGCCGCCTTGCGGCGCACTTCCGGATCCTTCTCCTGCAGCATGTTCAGTGCCACCTCGAGCGGCACTTTCTCGCCATCGATCTCATAGCGAAGCTCCGCCATGGTTTCGTCGAAGAGGCGATTGAAGGCGGAGGCCGATGTCATCGACTTCTCGAGGAAGAGCTGCTCCAGCCTGTCGTCGAGCTGATAAGGCTTATCTTTGCGCAGGTCGATCAGCCAGGGGCGATAATGGCCGGCGTCGGGGTCCTTGGCCATGCAAGCGTCGATGACGGCGTCGTCGATCCGGTTCAGCTCGAGCGCGAAGAACAGGAGATGGCCGGAGAATTCGGTGATCTTTGCCTGGACGTCGCCGTAGAGCTTGCCGTTGGCCGGATTGGTGGTGTCGGAGAAATAGGTGAGGCCGGCAAAGGAGCCGAGGCGGCCCATGATATCGTCAAGCGCCTCATATTCCTTCAGCGCCGCGCCGATGCCTTCCGTGCCGGTCTTCACTGCTGCTTCAGCGAGTTTGCCCTTCCACTTTTCTTCGAAAGCGATCGCGGCCTTGCCGGCCTTTTCCATGTCGGCGACGAAGGCGGTCGACGTGGCGGAGGGATAAAGATCCTGCAGTTTCCAGATCGGCAGGTCGCCGAGCGCCGGATCGGCCGCCGCCCCGGCTGGCGCTGCTGGCGAGAAAAAAAAGCCGGCGTGCAGGGGCTCGATTTTCATGGGCGCAATTCCTCTCCACATTATAACAGGTCTGTTTGAATAAGCGCGAGAGGCCCCCGCATCAAGGGCCTTTTGGCGCGTGAAAGGCCTCGCTTCGGCACGAAATCGGGTCTTCGCAATCGTTAAAATGCAATTATTTCTCAAAACTGGATGTTCAAGCCTTTCTGCCAGAGTGCGCTTCATGGTTTCGCATGAAGTGGAGCGACAATGACCGGTTACAATGAGCTCAAGGGAGCAGGGCAAATTCTCGTGGTCGAGGACGACCCGGTGCAGCGCCGCCTGCTCAAGAACGCAATCGAGCGTCACGGCCATGTCGTGCACCAGGCGGAAAACGGCCGCATCGGCTTGGAAATGGTCAAACGCGACAGCGGCCTTTTCAACGTCATCGTGCTCGACCTGATGATGCCCGAGATGACCGGCCTCGAGTTTCTCGATGCGCTTCATGAATTCGGCACGCAGATCCCCGTCATCGTGCAGACGGGCCAGGGCGGCATCGAGACCGTGGTGCAGGCGATGCGCGCCGGCGCCTTCGATTTCGTCGTCAAGCCGGTCTCGCCCGAACGGATCGCCACCTCGATCTCCAACGCCATGAAGCTCGACCAGCGCGAGGTGAAGGCGCGGGCTGGACGCCGGTCGCGCTCGGGCTCCGTCGGGTTCGACGACATCGTCTCGGCCAGCCCGGCGATGATCCGCGTCATCGATCTCGCCCAGCGGGCGGCGCAATCGAACATCCCGGTCGTGCTCGAAGGCGAATCCGGCGTCGGCAAGGAGCTGGTGGCGCGCGCCATCCAGTCCGGCGGCGACCGCTCCAACAAGCCGTTCGTCACCGTCAATTGCGGGGCGATCCCGCATAATCTCGTCGAGAGCATTCTCTTCGGCCATGAGAAGGGCGCCTTTACCGGCGCGACCGAACGTCACATCGGCAAATTCATGGAAGCCGATGGCGGCACCATCTTCCTCGACGAGATCGGCGACTTACCGCTCGAAGTGCAGGTGAAACTCCTGCGCGCCGTGCAGCAGGGCGAGATCGAGACGGTCGGCGCGCGCACCGCGCACAAGGTCAATGTCCGGCTGATCTCGGCGACCAACAAGGATTTGATCGAAGAGGTCAAGAACGGCCATTTCCGCGAGGATCTCTATTACCGCCTCAACGTCTTCCCGATTACCATTCCGGCGCTGCGCAAGCGCAAGGAAGACATCCCGCATCTGGTGCGCGTCTTTACCGACCGCTTCTCCAGCGAGCAGAAGAACGGCCGCCGCATGACCGTGAATTCAGGCACGCTGGCGCTGCTGACCGCCTATGACTGGCCGGGCAACATTCGCCAGCTCGAAAACGCGATCTTCCGTGCGGTCGTTCTCGCCGAAGGGCCGGAGCTGACGGAGGCGGATTTCCCGCAGATCGCCGCCCAGCTTCCGGAATATGAAGTGGTGGATCACCTGGCGCTCGTTGCCGACAATACCGGCCTCGACCCAGATGAAGCTTATGGCGAGGAATACCGGGCGCCGATGCCGGGTGAGGTGCACCACCGCCTGTCGGAGACTTCCGAAAACGCCATTGCCAGCGTCAATCCCTCCGGAGACGTGCGCAAACTTGCCGACGTTGAGGAGGAGCTCATCCGATTCGCACTCAAATTCTATCGCGGGCAGATGAGTCAAGTAGCGCGCAAACTTGGCATCGGCCGGTCCACACTTTATCGCAAGCTCAAAGATTACGGCATAGATCCCGATAATCCCCAGAAAGATGCGGCTTAGGACCCATTTATTAAGACTCGGGCAACCACGATTTGTTACTGATCATAAACCACTTGTTAGTGGCTCGTTCACTATGTAAAGAAAAGGTTGATCATGTGTGGCATTTTTGCCATCGTGTGACCGCATTTGACAGTCATCTGAGACAGTACGGGACATTGTCTGTCTGACGGGGATCGAGTTGCCGAATCTGAATGGGAATTCCAAGCCTTCGCGCTTGAGTTGGCGCTTGTTGTGCGCCGACATCTGCGGAAAGGCAGTAAGGACGGCAGCGGCCGCCCTTCTTGCGCTCGCGGTTTCCTCACCGGTATTCGTCAGTACACCTTCTGAGGCGGCAGGCGACACCCGCAGCCTCAAGCTTTATTTTATCCATACCGGCGAAAAAGCTGTCATCACCTATAAGCGCAACGGCAAGTTCGACCCCAAGGGTCTGGAGCAGCTGAACCGCTTCCTGCGCGACTGGCGCAAGAACCAGCCGACGAAGATGGACCCGCGCCTGTTCGACTTGATCTGGGAAGTCTACCGCCAGAGCGGTTCCAGGGATTATATCAACGTCGTCTGCGGTTTCCGTTCGCCAGGTACCAACGAGATGCTGCGCGGCCGCTCGCGCAATTCCGGCGTCGCCGAAAAGAGCCAGCACATGCTCGGCAAGGCGATGGACTTCTTCATTCCCGACGTCAAACTCGCGACGCTCAGGGCCATCGGCATGAAGATGCAGATCGGCGGCGTCGGCTTCTATCCGAAATCCGGTTCGCCCTTCGTGCACATGGATGTCGGCGGCGTTCGCGCCTGGCCGCGCATGAGCCGCGACGAGCTCGTCCGGCTTTTCCCGAACGGCAACACCATTCATATCCCGGCCGACGGCAAGCCGCTGCCCGGCTATCAGCAGGCGATGGCCGATTACAAGCGCCGCGTCAGCGGCACGCAGATCGAGATCGCCAGCGCTTCCGAATCGGCGCCGAAACACAAGACGCTGTTTGCAGCGCTGTTTGGCGGCGGGGCGGACGAACAGGAAGATGATTCCGACGATTCGGCTCCCGTTGCTGTCGCCAAGGCGACGCCGCCGAAGGCCGAGCCTGCTCCTGCCGAGCCGCAGCAGACCGAGGTCGCAGCCCTGAACGCGCCGGTGCCGCAGGTTCGCCCGGCCTTTAGCAACCAGCCGGCCGGCAGCGAGATGGCCAGCGCACTGGTGGCGCCGTCTTCGGGTAACGCCGCGCAGCAGGCCCTTGCCGCGGCGCTTCCGGCCGATCAGGCCCAGCCACAGCAATTCGCCGATCTCAGCGCTTACAGCATTCCCGTTCCCTCGCTTCTCGGCCAGCGCCGCGCGCCTGGTGACGCTGAGGTCGCGTCGGTCGATCCGAACATCCAGAACGGAATGCCGGTTCCCACTCCGGTCGAGCGCCCTGCCGTTGCCGAAAATCTGCTTGCGGCGGCGGATGCCGATCCGGAAGCGGAGGCAGACGAGGCCGATCAGGATGGCGGCCTGTCTCCCGCCATCGCCGACGCGCTCGAGCAGCAGAACAAGGATACGGAAAGCCAAGTCGCCTCGCATGAGCCTCAAATGAGCGTAGAGCAGGCAATCGCCGCCGCGATGCCGCAAAAGGCGGCCGCCGAAAAGCCGTCATTGCAGCTCGCTGCCTTGGCGCCGGCGACGAAATCGGCAAGCTTCGGTGACGCTTTCGACGCCCCAGCTGCCGAGAGCTCCGCGCCGCAGCCCCTTCCGGTCAAGGGCGGCCGCCCGACGCAGAAGGAAGCCGCCGCAGCCGATGCCAGCCGCACGACAGTGCGTACCGAGCCGAAGCTGACGCAGAAGATGATCTCGCAGTGGGCGCTGACCAATGCCCGTCTCGAAATGGCGTCCAAGCAGGTCAAGGCGCCGCGCTTCGTCAGCCAGACGATGCGCGCCCAACCGACCGCTGTCTATGCCGAGGGCTTCAACGTCAAGACCGCCTCGGTTGATCCCGCCCGCTTCAGCGGCACGGCCGTCAACTTCATGGAAGTGCGCAAGTTCAACACGAACTAAGTCTGCCGATCTGGTCAGACCGAAAAACCGCCGGAGTGATCCGGCGGTTTTCTTTTCACTGTTTGAGCGGTTGGACAGTTGGTCGGCCAGCAGGATCCGGCGTAAAAGAAAAGCCGCCGGAGGCGGCGGCTTTCGAAAGCAGCGATGTCGGCGAATCAGCCTTCCGGCGGCGCCTCGATCATGCCGAGTGCGTGCAGATAGGTGTCGAGGATTGCTTCCTCCTCCATGCGCTCCTGCTCGTCCTTCTTGCGCAGCGCCACGACCTTCTTCAGGATCTTGGTATCGAAGCCCATTCCCTTGGCTTCGCCATAGACGTCCTTGATGTCGTCTGCGATGGTCTTCTTTTCTTCTTCCAGCCGTTCAATGCGCTCGATGAAAGCGCGAAGCTGATCGCGGGCGACGCCATGAGCATCAGACATCGTGTTCTCCTGATTTTTCGGTGATCAATTCGGGATGCACGTGACTGCCGCGAAGCGGCGTCACGGTCAAGCCTGTTAAAGGCCAAGCGGACTATTTGTGTGGCTTGTTCAGCTCAAAAGCGGCCTTTTGCACAGGCGAGGCCTCCTTCTGGTGGAGGGTTTTCCAGTCCTCGTAGGGCATGCCGTAGATCATCTCATGCGATTCGTCCCGGCTGACCGGAACACCTTCGGCCTCGGCGGCCTCGCGATACCAGTTCGACAGGCAGTTGCGGCAGAAGCCGGCCAGGTTCATCAGATCGATGTTCTGGACGTCGCTGCGGTCACGAAGATGCGCGACCAGACGACGGAAGGCGGCGGCTTCGAATTCGGTCTGTTGTTCCTTGCTGAGCGCGGTCATCTCGCTCTCCTTTCATTCCGTGGACCTCAATAGGGGCCGGTGCGCGACGGATGGACGTCGTATTCGTGCAGGGCCGGATCCGCATTCATCGCTGCAAAAATCGGCGCCAGGCGCTCGGCCCATGCCGATATGCCGCCTTCATCCGCGATCAAATCCTGACGCACTTCGAGCAGGGCATGCGGAATGCCGGTCACCATGCAATGGCGGTACATGGTATCGCCCTTCAGAGCGCCATCATAGGGCTCGTTGTCGCCGACGACGAGATCGGAATCGGCCCGCAGCATGTCGAGCAGCGGGCCGACGGCGCGCCGGTCGCTGTCCCAGAGGACCGCGGCGTGCCAGGGTCGGGGAATGCTCTTCCACGCCGGCGTGAAAGAGTGCAGCGACAGCACCAGCGGTGCCTTGCCGGCGCTATTCGCCACCGTGTCGATCGTGCCTGCCACGGCATTGTGATAGGGGCGATGAAAGGCTTCGATCCGGTAATTCCATTCCTGCGGCGTGATCGGGTGATTGCCTGATATGACGGCGCCGTCCGAGATCTTCATGATCAGCGTCGGATCGTCCTCGCCGCGGTTCGGGTCGATCAGCAGGCGCGAGAAACCGCCGAGCACTGCCGGTACGCCGAGCCTCGCCGAAAGCTGTCGTGTCAGGCCCTCGATGCCGATGTCGTAGGCGATGTGGCGGGAGAAGGCAGAATCGGGCAGGCCGAGCCTTTCATACCGGGCGGGAAGGCGGTTCATCGCGTGATCGGCGAGGATCACCATGCCTTTGTCATGTTTTCCAGGTAGGATTTCGAAGGATTGAAAGTCGTCCATGAAGGAATTTGCCGTTGGCCATTGCGCAGTCGCGCCCAGTGATTGCATGAGCCCGCGACCGGTTCAAGCGCGACAGGCGAAGAGAGCGGATATGAGCCTCCGCGGGCAGTTATGAAAGGGAATATAATCGATTAGCATTGCGTTGACTTTCGGATGAGGGCGGCGCAAGAAGACACGGACATGAATAACCGTGGAGCTATTTGGGAGCCGTGTTGATTCAAGCCGCGCCAAGTTTCCTCACGCGGTCCGGACCGCTGGTCCGACTCGCCCTGTTTGCTCTTGCAGCCGCCATGCCGTTCTTCATCGCAGATGCCGCACGCGCCGATTTTCGCGTCTGCAACGGAACGCAAAATCTGGTTGGGGTGGCAATCGGATACAGGGCCAAGGACGGCTGGATCACGGAGGGTTGGTGGCAGGTGCCGGCAACGACCTGCGCCACGCTGATCGAGGGAGAATTGCAGTCGCGCTATTATTACCTCTACGCAGAGGACGCCGCCCGAGGAGGACGGTGGACGGGGGACGTGCAGATGTGCGTGGCGGAAAACGAATTCAAGATCTCGGGCGTACAGGATTGTTATGCCCGGGGTTACCAGAAGATGGGATTCAAGGAATATGACACGGGCCGCCAGGGCAGCTGGATGGTTCAACTCTCCGACACCCCAGGGACGCAAGAAAGTCAGAATTGATGAAGCGTAATCGCAAAATTAAAATCCTCGCCACCCTCGGGCCCGCCTCCGCCGAGGAATCGATGATCGAGAAGCTGCACCAGGCCGGTGCCGACGTCTTCCGCATCAATATGAGCCATGCGAGCCACGACCTGATGCGAACGCTCGTCCAGCGCATCCGCACGGTGGAAGCGCGCTCCGGCCGGCCGATCGGCATTCTCGCCGACCTGCAGGGGCCGAAGCTGCGTGTCGGCAAGTTTACCGACAGCAAGGTTGACCTGAAGCCCGGCCAGACCTTCACGCTCGACAACAATGAAGCGCTCGGCGACCAGAACCGCGTCTATCTGCCGCATCCCGAGATCCTGGAATCGGTGCAGCCTGGCCACCGCCTGTTGATCGATGACGGCAAGCTCGCCCTGCGCGCAGAAAAATGCGACGGCAAGAGTATCGTCACGACCGTTATTTCGGGCACGCGCATCTCCGACCGCAAGGGCGTCAGCCTTCCGGACACGCTGCTCGGCGTCGGCGCACTGACCGACAAGGACCGTTCCGATCTCGACGCCGTGCTCGCGACTGACGATGTCGACTGGGTGGCACTGTCCTTCGTCCAGCGTCCGGACGACCTTGCCGAGGTGCGCAAGATCGCCCGCGGCCGTGTCGGCCTGATGTCGAAAATCGAAAAGCCGCAGGCGCTCGAGCGCATCGAAGAGATCATCGAGCTTTCCGATGCCTTGATGGTCGCCCGCGGCGATCTCGGCGTCGAAATGCCGCTTGAATCGGTTCCCGGCATCCAGAAACAGCTGATCCGCGCCTGCCGTCGTTCGGGCAAGCCGGTGGTTGTCGCCACGCAGATGCTGGAATCGATGATCTCGGCGCCGGTGCCGACGCGCGCCGAAGTGTCCGACGTCGCGACCGCCGTCTTCGAAGGTGCGGATGCCGTCATGCTCTCGGCCGAATCGGCCTCGGGCGACTATCCGGTCGAAGCCGTCTCGACCATGGCCTCGATTGCCACCGCCATCGAGCGTGAGCCGCATTATCCCGGCATTATCTATGCCCAGCGCGCCCAGCCGGAAGCGACCGGCGCCGATGCGATCTCGCTTGCCGCGCGCCAGATCGCCGAAACGCTGAAGCTGTCGGCGATCGTCTGCTACACCTCGTCCGGCACGACGGGGCTTCGCGCCTCGCGCGAGCGTCCGCAGGTGCCGATCTTGGCATTGTCGCCGATCATCAAGACGGCGCGCCGGCTTGCCGTCGTCTGGGGCCTGCATTGCGTCGTCACCCATGATGCGACCGATCTCGACGACATGGTCAACCGCGCCTGCCGCATCGTCGCCGACGAAGGGTTCGGCAAGCCGGGCGATCGCATCATCATCTCGGCCGGCGTGCCGCTCGGCACGCCCGGCGCCACCAACATGCTCCGCATCGCTTATATTGGTTCGGACGGCCAGAGCGGTATCTGATCCGATCGCATCCGTGATGAAGCCCGCTGCCTGAAAAGGCGGCGGGCTTTTTTCGTTCATGTGACGAGGCATTGCCAAGGGATGCGTCGCATGCAAGTCTCGATCTCCGGGTTTGGAGGGATCACCATGGATGTCGTCACTCTTTTGGCTTTTGCGGCCGTTTCCTTCGTCGGTATCGCCACACCAGGGCCGACAGTGCTGCTGGCGTTGACAAATGGTTCTCGGCATGGGCTGCGCCGCGCGATCGCCGGCATGGTCGGCGCGGTTCTTTCGGATTTCGTTCTGATCGGCGCTGTGGCTGTCGGACTCGGCGCGCTGCTCGCGGCATCGGAATTCTGGTTCTCGATACTGAAATGGGCGGGTGCTGCCTATCTCGCCTTTCTCGGCATCATGCTCTTGCGCTCGAAGGGCACGATCGATGCGGCACTGAAATCCGATGAGGCGGCCATGAGATCGACCTTTTCGATCGGGCTGAAGAGCTTCATGGTCGCGGCGACGAACCCGAAGGGCTATCTCTTCTTCTCCGCCTTTCTGCCGCAGTTCATCGATCCCACTCAGCCGCAGACGGCGCAGTATATGCTGCTCGCCCTTGTCTTCGCTGTGCTCGATTTCATCATCATGTTCGGTTACGCTTTCTTCGGCTCGCAGGCGGTCCGTTTCCTGAAAACGTCAGGCGCCTTATGGCTGGAACGGGCCTGCGGCGGCGCGCTGCTCGCTCTTGCCGGGTCGCTTGCCTTTTACCGTCGGGCCACCGCCTAAACTCATCGGGCCAAGGACATATGGCCGACGCGATAGGTCTGTGCATCATCGCCGATCTCGGGAGGCTCTCGCCATAAGCTGAAGCGTATGCGGGTCCATGTCGTCGGTTCGAAGCCGGAGACGGAGGCGAGTGCGCCTGCCGCCAGATCGGCTTCGGCCTCTGCGCTTTCGGCCCGGCGGAGATCGGCAAGCGGTGCGTGGGGTTCCGTCTGCAGAATATTGCGGGTTGCGAACGCGGCAGCGGCGATATGGGGCGAGATTTGCGCCTCCCATACGATCCAGGTCTTCACCTGCGGCCAGCCGAAGGCCCTGGTGAGCGCCTGGAAACCCGTGCCGCAGAGGAAGTCGCCTGCCCGTTCCGGCCTCCGCCAGAGGTAGAAGGGCGCATACAGATTGTCGCGGCTGCCGAATTCGCTGGTGCGGGCGCTGAGATAGGCTTTGAAACCGAGATTGGGGAAGCCGTCGAGCAGCGGCCCCTTGTCGCGGATGCGGCGGTCGATGATCGACATGTCGTAATCGGCCGGCAGGGTAAAGCTGTATTGCATAGCGATCATGGCCGTGCCTCCACTGGATCCAGCCATTCGACAAAGCTGCCATTTTCCGCCGGCTGGATGCTGATATAGGTGAGCGGGCTGTCATCGGCGGCGCCATGCCAGTGGCGTTCGCCGGGCGCAAACCAGACCGCATCGCCGGCACGCAATTCCTCAACCGAACCGCCCTCGTTCTGTGCCAGACCCTGTCCCGCAACGACATAGAGCAACTGCCCCTTGGGATGGGTGTGCCAGCGGGTGATGGTGCCCGGATCGAGCGTGGCGCGCATCGCGGTATTTTCACCGTCGGTGCCTTCGAGCAGCATCTCAACCCAGAAGGGCGCGGTTGCCACGCCTTCGGGCGAGCGGGTCACCTTACCAGGCCGCCTGACGGTCATCGATTTCGGGTTCGAAGCGCTCATTGCCGGCCTCCGGCTACTTGCAGCCGCCAGTCCGGATCGGTCATTTGGGCGATTCCGTTGCCGAAGGACCAGTCCTCAGGCGCGCTGGTGCTGACGACGATCATCACGTCTTGCGGCCGCAAGCCCGGCGATTGGGCCAGCAGCTCGGCAAGCCGCCGATACAGCGCTGCCTTCATCTCCGCCGTTCGCGGCCGGCCGATCGTGACCGAGATATAGACGAAATCGTCCGAGCGCGGGCCGGCAAGATAGCTGCGGTCGAAGATCAGCTCATTCTCATCATGCTGATGGATGGCCTGGAAGCGGTCGTTCTCCGGCACGTCGAAGGTCTCGACCAGCGCGCGCTGGACGTTGTCGGCAAGCGCTGCGAGATATTCCTGTGACTTGCCTTTGCGAAGAGAGATGCGGACGAAGGGCATTGGGATCTCCATGGTTCGGGCCGTCCGGCGGCCTTGACAACAGCATCATCGCAGCACAGGATGATGCTGAAAATCAGAATTTTATGGATCAACTGTCCCGAAAATTGGAATTATATAATGCGGCGGACGATCTTCGATCTCGATGTGCTTCGGACCTTTTCGACCGGCATGGAGCTCGGGAATTTCGCCAGGGCGGCAGAAAAGCTCGGGCGTTCGACGTCAGCGGTCAGCGCGCAGCTGAAGAAGCTGGAGGAACAGGCGGGCACGCCAATCTTCCGCAAGGCGGGCCGCGGGCTGGCGCTGACCGATGCCGGCGAAACGATGCTCGGTTATGCCAGACGGTTGCTGGAGCTCAATGATGAGGCGGCGGCGGCCGTGCACAGCGTCGAGCTGGAAGGCTGGGTGCGGCTCGGTCTGCAGGAGGATTTCGGCGAGACCTTGCTGCCTGAGGTGCTCGGCCGTTTCGCGCGCGCCCACCCGAAAGTCCGCATCGAGGCGCGGGTGGTGCGCAATGCCGAACTGCTCGAGCGGGTCACCTCAGGCAAGCTCGATCTGGCGCTTGCCTGGAGCGACGGGACACTGTCGGCGCATTGCGAGCGCATCGGCGAAGTGCCGATGTGCTGGATCGGCCCTGCCGAGGGACAGCCCGGCTGGCATGCGGCAAGCGGCGAGCCGATGCCGCTTGCGTCGCTGGAGGCGCCGTGCCTGTTGCGCAGTGCGGCGACCAGGGCGCTCGACGCGGCGGGCATTTCCTGGCGGCTCGCCTTCGTCAGTCCCAGTCTCGGCGGCCTCTGGGCAGCGACGGCGACCGGCCTCGGTTTGACCATCCGCACGCCGATCGGCCTGCCGGCAAAGGTCCGGGCGCTCGCGCCAGAGGCACTCGGCCTGCCTGAGCTGCCGAAGCTCGGCCTGGTGCTGCATAGAGCGGAAGCTGAGCTGCAACCGGCTGCGGCGCGGCTTGGCGAGCTGGTTCTACAATCCGTGCATGGCGCGCTGCACGGGACGGCAGGCTGATATCTCGATTATTCGCGAGCGCAGGGCCCCATCACCAAGAAGCCGCTCTGATACTTAGCCGAAGCGTTCCAACGCCATGGCGAAGATGTCGGTATCGACATTGCCGCCGGAGGTGACGGCAACGACGGTATCGCTTTCCAGCGCCTCGCCATGGAAAAGAGCGGCAGCCAGCGCCACGGCGCCGCCCGGCTCGACGACGATCTTCAGCCTGACGAAGGCGAGCGCCATGGCGCGCAGCGCCTCGTCGTCGGTGACGACGATGCCGGCGCCGGCGAGGCGCTTCAAGATCGGGAAGGTGATCTTGCCCGGCTCCGGCGTGATGATCGCATCGCAGATCGAACCCGACATCGAGGCGTTGCGTTCGATCCTGCCGGAGGCGAGCGAGCGGGTGGTATCGTCGAAGTCCCTGGGCTCGCACGGACGGACGCGAAAGCCGGGGGCGCTGGCTTCGAGGGCGAGCGCTATGCCGGACGTCAGTCCGCCGCCGCCGCAGGGAACGAGCACCTCGGCTTCCGTTACACCTTCTTCTTCCGCCTGTTCGGAGATTTCGAGGCCAGTCGTGCCTTGGCCGGCGATGACAAGCGGTTCGTCGAAAGGCTTGATCAGCGTCAGGCCGCGCTCGGCGGAGAGCCGGGCACCGATTTCGTCGCGATCCTCATTGGCGCGGTCGTAGAGCACGACTTCGGCGCCGAAGGCGCGGGTGTTGGCGATCTTCAGCTTCGGCGCATCGCTCGGCATGATGATGACGGCGGGTACGCCGTGCAGCTTGGCGGCAAGGGCGACGCCCTGCGCATGATTACCCGAGGAGAAGGCGATGACGCCGCGCGTGCGTACGGCCGGGTCGAGGCCGGAGACGGCAGACCAGCCGCCGCGAAACTTGAAGGAACCCGAATGCTGCAGACATTCCGCCTTCACGAACAGGCGCCGGCCGGCGATCTCGTTCAGAAAGGGGGAGGAAAGAAGCGGCGTGCGGCGCGCACGACCGCGCAGTCGAGCGCGGGCGGCAACAATCATTTCAATGCTGACCATTCGGGAATCATCCTGCTTGCGGGATCGCTCATGCATAGGACGGGGCAAACGGTTTGTGAACGGTGACTTTGTCACCGTGACATGAATGACCATTGCGCCTATGCCCGGCGGCTCGCCGATCGTCAATAGCCGCCCGCCGAGCCTTCGGTCGCGCGGGCGTCCATGGCGCCATTGTAACGAGCGCCGCCGCCCTTTTCGATGGCGGCAAGGCTTTTGCCGCCGACGAGGATGCCGGCGGCTTGGCCCCAGAGCGGCGCATCGTTGCCGCCGTCGAAGCTATAGCCCATCGCCGCAAGCGTCTTTTCCGTATCCGGCGAAAGCGCATAGGGCTCGAGATAGACCTTGTCTGGCTGCCATTGGTGATGAAACCGCGGCGCGTTGACCGCCTGGCTGATATCCATGCCGAAGTCGACGACATTCAAAATCGCCTCCAGCGTGATGGTGATGATGCGCGAGCCGCCGGGGCTGCCGATCACCATGAAGGGCTTGCCATCACGGGTGACGATCGTCGGGCTCATCGAGGAGAGCGGCGTCTTCTTCGGGGCGATGGCATTGGCTTCGCCCTGAACGAGACCGTAAAGGTTCGGCACACCCGACTTGGAGGTGAAATCGTCCATCTCGTTGTTGAGCAGAACGCCGGTGCCGGGCGCGACGACCGCCGCGCCGAAGGAGCCGTTCAGCGTGTAGGTGACGGCAACCGCATTGCCCTCGTCGTCGATGATCGAATAATGGGTCGTCTCGTTGCTTTCCTTGCCGCCGAGCGGTTTCAGGTTCGCCGACGTCCCGGCCCTGTAGGGATCGATCTTTGCTGCGATCTCCTTGGCATAGCTCTTGTCGAGCATTTTCTCGACCGGGTTCTCGATGAAATCGGGATCGCCGAGCGCTGCGTTGCGGTCGACATAGGCGTAGCGCATCGCCTCGACCATCACATGCACGGTTTCAGCCGAGGCGTAGCCGAGATAGGAGAGCGGATAACCTTCGAGGACGTTGAGGATCTCGCAGATGATGACGCCTCCAGAGGAAGGAGGCGGTGAGGAGATGATGTCGTAGCCGCGGTAATTGCACTCGATCGGCTTCAGCTCGCGCACGCCATATTGCTCGAAATCCTCCTTGGCAAGGATACCGCCCTTGGCCTGGCTCGCTTTTACGATCGCCTCGGCGGGGGCAGCCTTATAGAAGGCGTCGGGTCCTTTTTCCGAGATGGCCGCCAGGACCGCAGCGAGATCCGGCTGCGCAAGCTTTTCGCCGGAGCCATAGGGCTTGCCGTCCGGTTTCAGGAAAATCTTCGCCGCCGTCTCGTCCTTGGCAAGGCGCTTGGCGCTGCCGGCAAGGATCGCCGCGTCACCCTGTTCCAGCGTGAAACCTTCCCTGGCGAAGCGGAGCGCCGGCGCTATCAGATCCTCGCGGGGGCGGGTGCCGTATTTCTCGCGCGCCGTCTCCAAGCCCATGACGGAACCGGGAACACCGACGGCGAGGTAGCCGTCGAGGCTGGCCCGCGGCACGATATCGCCCTTTGCATCGAGATACATGGTCTTCGTCGCGGCGATCGGCGCGCGCTCGCGGAAATCGAGGAAGGTCTTGGTGCCGTCTTTCAGGCGGATGGTCATGAAGCCGCCGCCGCCGAGATTGCCGGCCGAGGGGTAGACGACCGCCAGTGCATAACCGACGGCGACCGCCGCATCGACGGCGTTGCCGCCACTCTTCAGCACCTCGACGCCGACATCGGTCGCCAGATGCTGGGCGGTGACGACCATCCCGTGCTCGGCTTCGACTGGTGCGGGTGACGCCGCGAAGGCCGTCGTCAGACTTAGCGACAATGCCGATATGACGGAGATCGTCCCGATATGCAGGCGGCCCATGATTTCCCCTCCTATGGACAACAACGGAAAGACATATGGGGCTGCTGCGGCGCGCGGCAATGCGAGGAGCAGGCTTTGTTCGAGGAGGCCGGCCGAATGTCCAACAGGGACGCCGCCGGAGAGATCAGACGCCGTGGAGAGCCCCGGGCATGAGCGACGGCTGGATTTGGATCGCCTGATCGCGGAGAGAGGCGGCGAGCCTCTCTTCGGCGCGGCGGGCGGCCGCCTGCAGATCGCGTGGCGCCCCGGCGATCTTTTCCAGGGCGGCGATGGCGACGTCGGTGGCGAGATAATCCGGCTTGTGACCGACGCCGCCGACTGTAACGAGTTCGGAGCCTGGTATATCGCGGGCGAGGCCGCGCGAATGCAGGTGTTCCCAGACGATCTCGTCGCGGTCGCCTGTGATGATGACGGTCGGCGCGGTGATCTGCGAATAGAGCGGCGACTGCTCCTTCACATAGGCGAGCAGTCTTTTGAAATCGGCGGCATTGTTGTGGAAGGTGCGCGGCCGCAGCACCAGCGACGGGCCGGTTTTTTCAATGTAGTCGGCAGGGCGTGGATTGGGACGGAAGACATTCAACGTGCCGCGCTCCAGCCGGCTCAGTCCAAGCGGAACGACGATGGCGTGGTTGAAGAGCCAACCGATGACGGGCACGGTCGCCACATGATAATACCAGTCGATGCCGCCGGGCCACGGATGGGTGGCCGGCGCGAGGAAGAGCAGGCCGGCGGTCTTATCCGCGTGGCGCAGGCCGAAGGCGGCGGTGATCGCACCGCCGAAGGAATGGCCGACGATGATCGCCTTCTCGATGCCGCGCTTTTCCATCAGTCGGGCGATTGCATCGGCCTGGCCCGAGGGTACCGCGTTCTCAGGGCCGCCGCGTTCGGAATAACCGTGCCCGGGACGATCGACGAACAGCATTTCCGCCCGGCCTTCGAGCGGCGCGCGAAAGGCGACGAGCTGATCGAGCAGATTGCCGCTGGCGCCGTGAATGAAGACGAGCGCCGGCAGATCCGCATGTTCGGGACGCTCGACATGGACGGCGTTCATGCGGTAGCCGCCGACATCCGTCAATTCGCCGATATTCGGATAGATCTGTTCGAATTGCCGCGCCTTGTAAGAGGAGTAACCGATGGCGGCGGCGAGCGGGGCGAGAAGAGCGGAAACTTCGGCAAGCATGATCTTAACGGCGACAATCGATGGATTTTGCGGGGGACGGTCGTGTCAAATTCCCTCGACAGTTCTGAAATTGTGCGCTCTGGCCGCAGATCAAGCTCGGTGAAGCGGTTTCAGGTTCGATTGCCGGCGAGTTTTTCCGCAAGCATGTTGACCTGCTCCTGCGCGGTGCGATCGGCGGGATAGATATCGAGGAACCGTTCCCAAGCCTTCAGGGTCAATTGATCATTGCCGGAATTGCTGAGGATCGCGGCCATGCCGGAGAGCGCGCCGAAATGGCGCGGCTCGATATTCAGCACATGCTCGATGTCGGACATCGACTTGCGGTAATTGCCCATGACGAAATTCAGCGTGGCGCGGCGATTCCAGCTCTCGGCATAATCGGGCTTGAGGGCAATCGCCTCGTCGAGGAAATCGAGAGCGGCGGGATTGCGCTTTTCCTCGATCGCCTTGTCGGCCCATTGCATCAGCAGGTTCACGGTCGCACTGCCGGAATCATTCCATTCCAGACGAATTTCATTGGCGATGCTGCTGGCCTTATCAGGATCACGCTCGCGCTTCAGCTGGCTGAAGAGCTGATCGAGACGTTGCTTCGGCGAACTACTGGCATCCTTCCGCTCGACAATGACGTTCTTTTCCGCCGCGGCGGCCGGAAACGGGGAGGTGGAAAGGATGAAGGCGAGCGGCAGCACCGCTGACGTCAAAGCAAAAAAGCGCATGGCGGACATATTAGTCCGCCAGCGCCGAAGATCAAACAAATTAGACGTGATCACCGCAGCGAACACCGGATGTCCGTCGGCGCAATCTGCGCGGCGCACGATCCGGATTCGCGCAATCAGCCCTGGCGAGCCTTGTAGCGCGGGTTCAGCTTGTTGATGATGTAGATGCGGCCCTTGCGACGAACCAGACGGTTGTCACGGTGACGAGCCTTGAGCGACTTGAGCGAATTCTTGATCTTCATTTTTCTGATCCGCGATCTCTATGGGGGAATTCACATTCGCCCGTAACTTTAACAATCAAAAGCGCGCCGTCGGGGCGCGCTCTTTAGGTGGGGGTGCAGATACCTCGTCACCTCCAGCGTGTCAACCACGTGACGGTGTTTTTCCCAGGCAGCAGGAGCGTTTCTCACTGCGAAACCGGCAATTTCGGCGCCAATGTCGTGACATGACCCATCTTGCGGCCGGGGCGCCACTCGCTCTTGCCATAGAGATGAACCAGCGTGTCGGGACGCTGCAGCCAGTCGCGAACGGCAAGGATATCGTCGCCGACCAAATTCTGCATGACGCAGTCGGAGTGCCGCTCGCCATTGCCGAGCGGCAGGCCGGCAACAGCGCGGATATGCTGCTCGAACTGGCTGACGACGCAGGCGGCTTCCGTCCAGTGACCGGAATTGTGGACGCGCGGCGCCATCTCGTTGGCGACCAGGCCGCCATCGGCGAGCACGAAGAATTCGATGCCGATCACGCCGACATAGTTCAACGCGGCGAGAATCTTTTCGGCCGATTGACGCGCGGCCTCCGCTGTCGTCGCCGAGATTGCGGCCGGAACGGTCGAGGTGTGGAGGATGCCGTTGCGGTGGACATTCTCGGCGGGATCGAAGCAGACGACCGTTCCATCCGCGGCACGCGCCGCGATGATCGAGACCTCGCGCTCGAAGTCGACGAAGCTCTCGAGGATGAGCGGCACGGCCCCGAGCGCGGCATAGGCGCCGTCAGGATTGTCGGCGGGCGAGCGGAAAACCTTCTGCCCCTTGCCGTCATAACCGAGCCGGCGGGTCTTCAGCACGCCCTGGCCGCCGAAATCGTTCAGCGCGGTTTCGAGATCGGCCTGGCTGTCGACCGCATGAAAGCGAGCGGTTGATATGCCGCAGCCGTTGAGGAAGCGTTTTTCGACAAGCCGATCCTGGGCGGCCTCAAGCGCCTTGGCAGGCGGATACACGGCGATGCTTGCCGAGAGCGCTTCGGCGGCTGCGACGGGCACGTTTTCAAATTCGTAGGTGACGACGTCGCAGGTGTCTGCCAGTTCGGCCAGTGCCGCCGGATCGTCATAGGCGGCGACGATCTGCCGGTTCGCCAGTTGGGCGGCGGGGCAGTCGAGCTGCGGCTCGAGGACGACAGTGCGGAAATTCAATCTGGCGGCGGCGATGGCCAGCATGCGGCCGAGCTGGCCGCCGCCGACAATGCCGATTGTTCCTATGGTCATTGGTCGTCCATTGGATATTCGGCGACGGCAGCACTCTGGCGCTCGCGCCATTCGTCGAGCCTGTCGGCAATCTCTTCGTCGGAAAGGGCCAGCACGGCAGCGGCGAGAAGAGCGGCGTTGACCGCACCCGCCTTGCCTATGGCGAGGGTCCCAACCGGAATGCCGGCCGGCATCTGCACGATGGAAAGAAGGCTGTCCTGGCCGGACATGGTCTTCGACTGGACCGGCACGCCGAACACCGGCAGCGGCGTCATCGATGCTGTCATGCCCGGCAGGTGTGCTGCGCCGCCAGCACCGGCGATGATGACCTTGAAGCCTTCCGCACGCGCGCCCTTGGCGAAATTCATCATGCGCTCGGGCGTACGGTGCGCTGAGATGATGCGCGCATCATAAGCGATTTCCAGCGCTTCCAGCGTGTCAGCCGCATTCTTCATGGTCTCCCAATCGGATTGGCTGCCCATGATGATGGCGACGAGGGGTCTATCTGTCATCCTGCGGCCGTTCCTTTCAGGCAATGATATCGGGAACGATCTGGTCTTCCAGCTTGGAGAGCTTGTCCTTAATAACGAGCTTCTTCTTCTTCATGCGCTGGATTCGCAGAGCGTCGCATCCGGTCTCGATCATGGCGTTGATCGCAGCGTCGAAATCCTCGTGCTCCTGGCGCAGACGCGCCACCATGAGCCTGATTTCCGCCTGTTCCTGATCGGCCATATGCATTCCCCGTTATCGTCCTCGGACCTTGTCCGATCTGCCGATGATTTCCGCAAGCTCCTATCACCAAATACGGGTAACGGCTAGTTAGTCTTGATCATGAATTTGCCATCTCTTCTTCATCTTTTGGCCTTCGACAAGCCGTCAAAAATATGTCACAGTCCGCCCCGTTGACACCTTGATCCCCGACGACGATGGTCGGGGAGGGTAAGAGGAAGGAAGGGTCAAATGACAGTTGAAGCTCATCTTGAATCACTCCACAAAAAGCATGTCGCTCTTGAGGAGGAGTTGCATGCACTCAGAACAGCTCCCTCGATCTCCGATACAGAAATTGCCGAATGCAAGCGCCGCAAGCTGCGCATCAAGGACGAGATTCAGCGTCTCAAGTCATCCGTCCATTAATCTTCCCAAGGGTCGCCGGTCGATCATCTTGCGCACGAGGTAAATCCATCCATTCCGCCTAAAATTTGCAAGAACCGGTGATTACACCAGAATTGCGCCAGCCCGATGCTTTGTGACGTCGCGGCTGGCGCGTTTGCGTCTGCTTGCAGCAATGGCGTGATAATGAGTGCGTCAGGGCATCATGGGAGTCAGGCCCAGAACTGATCCAGCCACAGATTGAGCTTGTCAAAGCCGCGGTTGTTGACCGCATAGATGCGTTTCGTACCTTCCGATGTCACGGAGACAAGATTGCTGTCGAGCAGTGCCTTCAGGTGCTGCGAGACAGCGGGACGACTGATCGGCAGCCCCTCGGCAAGCTCATTGACCGTCCGCGGCGCGCGCCGCAATTCCTCCAGCAGAAAGCGCCGGTTCGGGTCGGCAATCGCAGAGAAAGGGTCCGTGTTCGACATGGCAGAAACGCTACGTCAAACCGGCCGTTGCAGCAAGGAAATTGTGCATTGCAGCGTGCTGCCGCGCTTACCAGCCGAGGCCTTCGCGCATGATCAGAAGGGCCGCGATCAGCGCCATCGTATACATGAAGGGATAAAAGATCTGCGGCTTCATGCGCCGCACGCACCAGGCGCCGGCAAGAGTGGCGACCGGCGCGAAAGGCAAGAGCGTGGCGGAGGTCGCAAGGTTCTGTGTGTCGAGCTGGCCAAGGGCAAAGTAGGGAATGAGCTTGATGGCGTTGAGGATTGCGAAGAAGCGCACGCTGGTGCCGGTATATTCGCGCGGCTCCAGTTTGAGCGGTAGGGCATAGATCTGGAACGGCGCTCCGCCGGCATGGGCAACGAAGCTGCCATAACCGGAAAACGTTCCCCAGAGACCGGCGGCGACCGGCCGCTGTCCACGCGGCGGGACCGTCTTGCCGGCGCCCGGGCCGAAATTGTTCCAGAAATAGCGCAGGCAGAAGAGGATCGTCACCGCGCCGATGACGACGCGCAGGACGTTGCCGGGAACGAGCGCCGAGGTTGCCCAGCCGAGGGCTATGCCGAGAATTGCGCCCGGCAGCATGATCTTCAGCGTCGCCCAATCGCCATGCCTGCGCCAGATGACGAGCGAGATCATGTCCATGAAGACCAGGATCGGCAGCAGGATCGCCGCCGCTTCGAGCGGCGAGACGACGAGGGCGAGAAAGGGCAGGCCGATCAGCGACAAAGCGTCGCCCATGCCGCCTTTTGCGAGGCCGACAAGCAGAACCGCGGGCACGGCGGCATAGTAGAATGACAAGTCCTGCGGCATGCTTTCGACGTCCTCCTCTTGCAAGCCTCCTCTAACGGAACTACTCACACAAAACGAGTGCGGATCCGTCCTTTCGAGAAGGGAATTCGCAGGAAACGGAAAGACCTCATGACCGAAGCCGAAAACCGCTGCCGCCTGGTGCTCATCGTCCCTGATATCGCCGACGCCGATGAACAGGCAAGAATCGTCGCCGATGCGCTGAAGGGCGGCGATGTCGCCTCCGTCATCGTGCCGCAATACGGGCTCGACGACGGCGCCTTCCAGAAACATGCCGAAAAGCTTGTGCCGGTGATCCAGAATGCGGGGGCCGCCGCGCTGATTGCAGGCGATAGCCGTGTGGCGGGACGGGCGAAGGCCGATGGCCTGCATATAACCAGCAGCGCGCAGGCACTGTCGGAGGCGATCGACAAACACGCTCCGAAGCTGATCGTCGGCGGCGGCAATGCGAGCGACCGGCACAATGCGCTGGAGATCGGCGAAGTCAGGCCGGATTATATCTTCTTCGGCAAGCTCGATGGGGATATCAAGCCGGAGGCGCATCCCAAGAACCTTGCGCTCGGCGAATGGTGGGCCTCAATGATCGAAATCCCCTGCATCGTCATGGGCGGCACCGATCCGGCGTCGGCTCTTGCCGTCGCCGAGACCGGAGCAGAGTTCGTGGCGCTGCGGCTGGCGGTATTCGGGGAGCCCGGCCGAGCGCCGTCCATCGTTGCCGAGATCAATGCTCTGCTTGACGAAAAAGCGCCACGGTTTGAGGATTGAAATCCCGCTCATGCCGATCCTGCTCGTCCGCCCTTTGAAATATCTGCTTGCCAGCATGGTCGCCCTCACCGCGGGCGGATCTGATATCGCCGTGGCGCAGGCACCGGACAGTGTCATCAGCCAGCCGGACACTGCGCCGGCGTCAAGCTTTCGCACCGATCGGCTCACCAACGGGGACGTGAAGCCCTCGGACGGTGTCGGCGTTTTCGATCGCATGGGCGCGAAGCTGCCCGACCTCCCGCCTGAGAAGGATTACAAAGGGCCGATCGACGAGGCCTACGGCGCCTATCAGCGCGGTTATTATCTGACGGCGATGGACAAGGCGCTGCCGCGCGCCCAACTCGGCGATCCGGCGGCGCAGACGCTAATCGGCGAAATCCTCTCGCAAGGCCTCGGCGTCAAGAAGGATGTGAAAGGCGCTGCCTTCTGGTACGGCAAGGCGGCCGAGGGCGGCGATCCTGCGGCGATGTTCAAATATGCGCTGATGCTGATGGAAGGCCAGGGTGTGCCGCGCGACAAGGTCAAAGCCGACGACTATATGCGCAAGGCGGCCGAGGCCGGCAATCCTTCGGCCGAATTCAACTGGGCGCAGATTGTTGTCGCCGACAATCCCGGCGAAAAGGGGCTGAAGCTCGCGCTGCCGTTCTACGAGAAATCGGCCGAGCAGGGCATTGCCGATTCGCAATATGCCGTGGCGCAGATCTATGCGACGCTGAAGGACCTGCCGGAGGAAAAGAAGCAACTCGCCCGCGAGTGGATGGCGCGCGCCGCGCGCGCCGGCTTCGACACGGCCGAGCTCGATCTCGGCATCTGGCTCGTCAACGGCGTCGGTGGCCCCAAGGATTACGTCAAGGGTTTCGAATGGCTGAAACTTGCCGCCAATGGCGGCAATGTCGTTGCGCAGAACAAGCTCGCCCATCTCTACATCAACGCCATCGGCACGCCGCCGAATCCGATCGAGGCGGCGAAGTGGTATGTGTTGTCGCGCCGTGCCGGGCTTGCCGATCCTGCGCTCGAGGATTTCTATCTCGGGATCGAGGACGATCAGCAGAAGGCGGCGATCGATGCCGCCAACAAATTCCGGCGGCGATAGCCGCCGCACGTTTCATTTTCTAAAGCATGTCGTGATCTTTCAGATTCGCTTATCATGCTTTCGGTCTTTGTTTTTCTGCATGCCTTTATCGCAAAACAACCGCTGCACAGTTTTGCGAGACATGCTCTAGAAAAGCGCGTCGGCGAAAAGATCCTCGTCGTTTTCGGCTTTGGTGGTCTCGGCGGGCGCTGGAATGCTCTCCTCGCTTGCCTGGATGATGTCGCGATGAATGTTGCGCTCCTGGACCATCGTGTAGAGCTTGAAGATCTTGCGGTCGAGCGGTGCGATGGCCTCCGCGAGATCGGAGATATCGGCGACATCGGTGCCGGCTACGTCTTCGAGCACATCGGCGCAGCGGGCAAGGACATCGCCGAGTTCGTGCTGAAAGTCGAGCTTGCCGATCAGCAGGCCGATCTTGGTGGCGACCTCGCGGCCGTTCTCGGCGAGCACCTTCAGCTCGTTTTCCATGACGTTGGCCGCGGAACGGATGTTGCCGACGGCCGAGGTCAGGCTCTCGCCCAGTCCGCCGGCCGCGGCGTCCGTGGCGGGAGCCACGCGCCCGGCGGCGGCTTCGAGCGCCGGCAGGCCGTTGACGATGGCGTCGGCGGATTCATCGAGTTTGCCGGCGAAGATGCGCAGCTCGGCGGTGACGACGTTGATCGATTTGCCTTCCTCGCCAAGCCGGCTGCAGCGCAGATTGGTGTTCAAGGCCATGTAATGGATGTCGGTCCTGACGACGCGGATATTGACGATGGCTTCGGAAAGCTTGGCGGCCGTGCCGATCGTCGAATGGCTTACCTGGTCAGCCTGCCGGCTTGCCGTGTCGACCTGCTTGACGATCTCGTGGGCGGCGGAAACGCTGGATTCCAGCGCGCGCATGAAATTGCCGCCGGCTTCGCCGCTTTCCGCGCCCATTTGATCGCGCAGTTTGAGGATTTCCCGCATGTCGTGGTCGAAACTCGCAATCGTCTTGACGACGTTCTCCGAATCCCGCTGGAAATTGACACACATGTCGCTCATCTGCGCCGCGGTCAGATGGTGAACGACATTCTGGAGACGCTGGCGCGCATCGGCATCGAGCTTGGCGCCATCTTCGCCGGCGAGGAAATCTTCAAGCAGCGAAAAGGTTGCCTGTACATGTTCGATGCGCTGACGGGTGATATCGCCGATCTGCAGGGCCGATAGAGTCGAGCTGACCTTGCTCTGGACGCCGCGTGCGATTGCGCCGACCTCACGGGCGATGACCCCGAGGTTTTTGCGATGTTCGGCGATCTTGGCGGCATCATCGCGCAGGGCTCGGGCGACGGCGGGAACGGTATCGGCGTAACCTTTGGAGACGTTGGCCCCGAAGGAGGCGGCGAGTTTGACCTCTTTCTCGAGGCTGTCGAGATGAGCGGCGAAGCGATTGACCTCGTCGGTGCCCGAATAGATACGTTCCAAAATCTCCTGCGCAAATCCGGCGAATTCGGCAAGGCCGGCGCCGGTGATCTTTACGGTCACGGCAAAGGTTCTGAGATAACGCATCGTCTCCTGCATGTCGGCGACGTGCTTGCGCAGTTCCCTGCCGGTTTGCGCCAGCGAGACGAGCGCCTGCTGGCGGTTTTCCTCGGTGACCGGCAATGCAGTCAGGCTTTTCACTGTAGCACGGAGATCGGCGCTGGTGTCGCTCGCCTCGTTGTTATCGAGTGCATTGGCGACGCTTTCGAGCGACTTCAGCAGGCGGTTGAGGACATCCATCACCGACAGCAGCACCGACCCGCCCTCGAGAAAACGCTCCTCGACTTGGCTGCGGGCGGATTCCAGGATCTGACTGATCTCCCGCCCCGGTGTGTAGGCTGCAGCGTTGGATGTTACCAGAGCGTGTGCCACATCTATACCTTTTCTTAAAACGCAGGCCATTTGACTCTATTTTTACGGGCAGAATGGAAATGTCCGGTAAACGCGCCAGACTCGCCTGCGTTGTGATTAATGAAAGGTGTGAGACAAGGCTTTCGGTGCGGCGCATGCCAAGTGAGATCATTTAAGATTTTGTTCTCATTCTATTTATTTCTAAGCTTAGAGAGAAGGATACAACTTATTCTCGATAAGAATTAGGAGTCGCGGAGTGCGCTTCACGTCGGTTTTCTACAACCTGTGTTTACGCTGCATTAACGTTGCCGTGAGAGTCCTCTTAGGGTCGAAAGTATTTCTCGGGCCTAGGAGGCTGCATTGGATACTCAGAGTCAATATTGTGAATCTATAACTTTGCCAGCCCTGCTAAACATTCGGCACGCGGCTGAATTGCACACCAAGCTCAATGGCGCATTTCGTAGTAAAGATACCATCCTGTTTAGCATTCCTGCTGATGCTGAAGCTGATTTGAGTTTCATCCAACTTATAGAAGCGGCGCGTCGTCAAGCAAAAGTCGCCGGAAAGACGCTCAACCTTTCTTCTCCCGCCAGCGGCTCCGTGCTGAAGGTACTTGAGCGTGCCGGTTTCATCGAATCTTTCGATCAAGAAGACTTAAAGTTCTGGTTGCATAAAGAGGTGACATTATGAGTGCCAACATCCTGACGGTAGACGATTCCGCCAGCATCCGTCTGACTACAAAGGTCACGCTGACCAATGCCGGCTACAGCGTCACCGAAGCGGTCAACGGGGCGGAAGGCCTCATGGCAGCCAAGGGCAGCAGCTTCGATCTGATCGTGACTGATCTCAACATGCCCGTCATGGACGGGCTGACGATGATCGAGGAATTGCGCAAGCTGCCGGCGCAGGCCGGTGTTCCGATTATCTTTCTAACGACGGAATCCGACGCCGATCTCAAGGCACGTGCCAAGGCTGCCGGCGCGACTGGCTGGCTGACCAAGCCGTTCGACCCGGAAAGTCTCGTGAAGATCGTGAAGAAGGTCCTCGGAAGATGAGTACGCTCGACCCCGTCGCCGTATTCCGCATGGAGGCTGCCGAATGCCTCGAAGCGATCGAGGCCGGTCTTCTCGACCTCACTCACCAACTCGACAATAAGGATCTCGTCGACGCGGTATTCCGCGGGCTTCACACGCTCAAGGGATCGGGCGCGATGTTCGGTTTCGAGGCGCTCGCCGCCTTCACCCATCATTGCGAAACGGCCTTCGACCGCGTCCGAAAGGGCGAGGTCGCGGTGACCAGCGAACTCGTCGCTGCCGTTCTCGCCGCCCAGGACCATATGCGTGCCCTCGTTGACCAACCCGACGCCGATCACGGCGACACCGGGCACAAGCTTCTGGCACAGCTGCAGGCCGCGGTCGGCGCCAAGGCTGCGGCGCTCGCCACAGCGACAGCCGGCGTCGCAGCGCCCGTGCAAGAGGCGTCGGCGGAGAAGACGAAGAATAGCTGGCGCATCCGCTTCAGCCTGCCGGCCAATTCGATGGCCAACGGCACCAATCCGCTCGGTCTGCTGGACGAACTGCGCGATCTCGGCGAATGCACCGTGCGCGCCGACACCTCGGCCATTCCGCCTCTCGACGAGCTCACGCCGACGGAACTCTATATTTCCTGGGATGTGACGCTGATGAGCGAGCAGGACCGTTCGGCGATCGACGACGTCTTCATCTTCGTGCTCGACGACATGGAACTCAGCGTCGAGGAGATCGACGGCGCGGCAGCGGCAATCGCTGCTCCGGTCGAAGCAAAGCCGGTGCCTGCCGCTGCCGTCTCAGTATCGTCACCGCCTGTCCCGGCGGTCGCCGTGCAGGAATTTCGCCCCGTCGAAGCGGTCCCCGTCAAGCGTGAGGCGCCAGCAGCCAGCCAGGCGAAGGCTGCCGAAAACGTGCGCGTCCCGGCAGAGCGCTTGGACGAACTGATGGACCGCGTCGGGGAGCTCGTCATCGCGCAATCGCGCCTCAGCCAGCTCGCGAGCGCCAGCACCGATATCGCGCTGCGTTCCGTCTCGGAAGAAATCGAACGTCTGTCCGGCGAATTGCGCGACACGATGATGGTGCTGCGGATGGTGCCGGTCGCAACCCTCTTCTCCCGCTTTCGCCGTCTTGTCCACGACCTTGCCCGCGAGACGGGCAAGGTGATCGAGCTGGTGACGGAAGGCGAGACGACCGAGGTCGACAAGACGGTCATCGAGCGCCTGGCCGATCCGCTGGTGCATCTGGTACGCAACTCGATTGATCATGGCCTTGAAACGCCAGCCGATCGATTGGCCGCCGGCAAGACCGAAGCCGGCACAGTGACGCTCTCTGCCCGCCAGGCCGGCGGCGAAGTGATCATCTCGATCAAGGACGACGGCCGCGGCATCAATCGTGAACGGGTCCGCGCCAAGGCGGAATCCTCCGGCCTGATCCAGCCCGGACAGCCGCTTTCGGAGTCAGAGCTGCTGCAGCTGATCTTCGCCCCCGGCTTTTCGACGGCTGCGGCGATCACCAATCTCTCCGGTCGCGGCGTCGGTATGGACGTGGTCAAGAAGACAGTCGAAGCGCTGCGTGGTGCGATCGATATCGTAAGCGTGCCGGGACAGGGTTCGGAAGTGTCACTGCGCATTCCACTGACGCTCGCCATCATCGACGGATTGCTGGTGCGTGTCGGCTCCGGCCGCTACGTCATCCCGCTCTCGGCCGTCGAAGAATGCCTCGAATTGTCGCTCGAGGAAGATCTGCGCTCACGTGGCCGCAGCTTCATTTCGCTGCGCGACAGCCTGGTGCCGTTCCTGCGCCTGCGCGATCTCTTCCGCACCGGCACGAAACCCGACGTGCACCAGAAGGTCGTGGTCATCTCGACCGGCACGGAGCGCGTCGGCCTCGTCGTCGACCAGATCATCGGCGATCACCAGACGGTCATCAAGTCGATGTCGAAACTGCACAATGACGTGGCGACCTTCTCCGGCGCCACCATTCTCGGCGACGGCAGCGTCGCTCTCATTCTCGACGTCGGGCACCTGGTTGCCGCGGGTCAGCAACAGGAGGCGCAATTGCGGGTAGCAGGATGAGTGCAACAGCAACAGCCGAGCGTTTCGACAATCATTGGAACTATGCCGAGGAAGTCGAGGTCCTGACTTTCGATCTCAACGGCGAGACCTTCGCGCTGGAAGCGGTCATCGTCCAGGAAATCCTGGATCTGCTTCCGGAGACCGCGGTGCCGGGCAGTCAGCCCTTCGTCGCCAGCGTCATCAACTTCCGCGGCAAGGTCATTCCGCTCGCCGACCTGCGTCTCGCCTTCGGGATGGAGGCGGCGGAGGCAACGATCGACAGCCGTTTCATCGTGATCGAGATCGATCTCCAGGGCGAGCCGACGCTCGTCGGCCTCAGAACCGACAAGGTGAACGAGGTGACGACGCTCGCAAAATCCGCGAGCGAGGCGCCACCGAGCGTCGGCATGCGCTGGCGCGCCGACTACATCAACTGCCTGGTGAAGAGGGGTGGAGAGTTCATCATTCTCCCGAATCTGCAGGCGATTTTTTCATCGCGACATGACGCGGCGGGGGCCGTCAATTGACGGCAGATAAATCCAAGAGGGGTTTGGGACGATGAGACTGACAATCAAGACGAAACTGGTGACGGCGTTCACCTTTATTATTCTCATGTTATTGGGCACCGCCGCTTATGGCATTTTCAGCCTTGGATCACTGAACGATACCATTGGCAATCTTCTTGCCGGCCCGGCAGCCCGCCTCGATCTTGCGCAGCAGATCAACATCGCGCAGCTCGAAGCCATTCGCCAACAGAAGAACCTGCTCACTGCCCGTGGCGCCGATGAAGCGGCCGCCGCGATCGACAAGGGCAACGCGGCTCGCAAGGAATTCAGTGATGCCTTCAATCAAGTGCTGACGCTTGCCACGGAAGAAGGCAAGGCGCGTTGGGCTCGTATTGCCGAATTTTCGAAGTCCTTCAACGCAGCCGACGACCAGATCCGCGACTACGTCAAGAGCGGCAACGCGGAAGGTGCAAATAACATCTCCATCACGACGGCGCGGGCTGCCGCCAACGGGATTGACTCGACACTCGCCGAGATTCTGTCGCTTGAAAAGCAGCGCATGAAGGCCGCCGACGCCGATGCCGACGCGCAGTATGGGACGACACGCACGACGATGATCGCCGTCGCTGCCGTTGCACTGCTGATCGCCGCGATCACCGCCTTCTGGATCGCCAGCACGATCAGCAAGGGCCTCAGCCGCGCCAACACCGTGGTTCGCGAAGTGTCTGAAGGCGACCTGACGAAAATGGCCGATATTACGAGCCATGACGAAATCGGCGAGCTTCTGGGTAATGTCAATGTCATGATCGAACGCCTGCGGGGCGTCGTCGCCGACGCGATCTCGGCCGCCGAGAACGTCTCGTCCGGCAGCCAGCAGCTTTCGGCAAGTTCCGAACAGGTGTCGCAGGGCGCGAGCGAGCAGGCAGCTTCTGCCGAAGAGGCGTCCGCCTCAATGGAGGAGATGGCCGCCAACATCAAGCAGAATGCCGACAACGCCGCCCAGACGGAGAAGATCGCCCGTCAATCCGCTAAGGATGCGGAAGCCAGCGGCGAAGCGGTAACCCGTGCTGTCGATGCCATGCGCACGATCGCCGAGAAGATTAGCATCGTGCAGGAAATCGCCCGTCAGACCGATCTGCTTGCCCTCAACGCGGCGGTGGAAGCAGCACGCGCCGGCGAACACGGCAAGGGTTTCGCGGTCGTCGCCTCGGAGGTGCGCAAGCTGGCCGAACGCAGCCAGTCGGCAGCTGCCGAAATCAGCTCGATGTCGAGCGATACCGTCAAGGCCGCCGCCGATGCCGGCGAGATGCTCGGCCGCCTGGTGCCCGACATCCGCAAGACAGCGGAACTCGTTTCTGAGATCAGTGCCGCCTGCCGCGAGCAGGATATCGGCGCATCTCAGATCAATGAGGCGATCCAGCAGCTCGACAAGGTGACGCAGCAGAATGCCGGCGCCTCGGAGCAGATGTCGGCAACGTCGGAAGAACTTGCCTCGCAGGCGGAAGAACTGCAGACGTCGATCGCCTTCTTCAAGGTCGATACGACCGGCAGCACGCGGCCCGGCGCCCAGAAGACGCCGTCGAAAGGCCCAGCCAAGGTGGCCAAGGCCCCGGCCCGCAAGCCTGCGCCGCAGGTCCAAAGCCAGGGCCGCGGTCAGACGGTTTCGGCTCAGCAGCAGCGTCTCAAGGGCTTTGCGCTCGATATGTCGATGGGCGGTCCGGACGCCAGCGACGACGATTTTCGGGAAAGCGCCTAGGCGCTTCCTGGGGACGTGCATAGCGTTCCCCCGGCGAGGCAGCTGAGCGCCTCCGCCCTCATCGGATATCTCGGGCCGCTCCGTTGGCCCGAGGTGAAAATATCCCCAACGCGTGTAGGCGTTGGCGCTGCGACGATAGATGTCCGGCTGCCGGGAAGTGAATGCAGTCGCTTTCCCTCTTTCAGACACGTCACTCTGAAGTTCGGCGTTCCCGGATCGGAACGTCTCTCTATCCAATCGTTTTGGCGCATAAAATGGGGTATCACATGCGTTTCACTATCAAACTGAAATTGGGTCTCGCTTTCGGGATCATGACGCTGCTGTTGATCGGCATTGCAGTTTACGGAAGCTTCAGCCTCGGCACATTGAACGAGGCGAGCGGCAACATGATCGACGGCCCGATGCGCCGGCTGGAACTGGCGCTGAACGCCAACATCGCCGAAGTTAACGCCATTCGGGCTCAAAAGAACGCGCTGCTTTCCACCGATCCGGACACGGCCGCCGGTTTCTACAAAGAGGCCGATCAGAATCTGCAGGCCATGTTCGACGCTGTCGACGCCGGCTTGGCCATCGCCTCTCCGGAAGGCAAGCCGCATTGGGAGAAGTTGCGGAGCGTTGGCGGGAAATTCCGCGAGAAGTCTGCCGAGCTGCAGCAAGTCGATGTCAGGGGTGACAAGGCAGGCGCGCTGGCGCTTTCACTTGGCGATCTCCGGGCGATGACCGGCGACATGGGCGACGCGATTGCCGCCCTTGCCGAGATTCAGCGCAAAGGCATGCAAGCGACCGATCAATCGAACAGCGATCTCTACAACTCGACCAAGCTCATCCTCACCGCGGCATCCGGGATCGCCGTGCTCGTGGCGCTCGGCGCCGCATTGTGGATCACGCTCGGCATCAACAATGGTCTGAGGAAGATCATGAGCGTCGCAAACGCCGTGGCAATCGGCGATCTTAATCAGAAGGTCGACGTCAGGACCAACGACGAAATCAAGGATCTCATCGATACGGTCAACACCATGACCGCCAATCTGCGCGCGACAGCCGCCCTTGCCGACCAGATCTCTATGGGTGATCTGACCACCGATGCCAAGCCGCTCTCGGACAAGGACACGCTCGGGATTGCGATGCAGAGCATGATTTCCAACCTCAGGACTACGGCGGGGATTGCCAACCAGATCGCCAATGGCGATCTCACCGTGTCTCCGAAGCCGCTCTCCGACAAGGATGCACTGGGCCTTGCCCTGGAGCAGATGGTCGAGCGGTTGCGCGGTGTGGTTGCCGACGCGATTTCGGCCGCCGAGAACGTCTCCTCCGGCAGCCAGCAGCTCTCGGCAAGTTCCGAGCAGGTCTCGCAGGGGGCTACCGAGCAGGCGGCTTCGGCCGAAGAAGCTTCCGCTTCGATGGAGGAGATGGCCTCCAACATCAAGCAGAATGCCGACAATGCCGCCCAGACGGAGAAGATCGCGCGTCAATCCGCCAAGGATGCGGAAGCCAGCGGCGAAGCCGTCTCCCGCGCGGTCGATGCCATGCGCACGATCGCCCAGAAGATTAGCATCGTGCAGGAAATCGCCCGTCAGACCGATCTGCTTGCCCTCAACGCGGCGGTGGAAGCCGCTCGTGCGGGTGAACACGGCAAGGGTTTCGCGGTCGTCGCCTCGGAGGTGCGCAAGCTGGCCGAACGCAGCCAGTCAGCCGCCGCCGAAATCAGTTCGATGTCGAGCGATACCGTGACGGCCGCCCAAGAAGCTGGCGAGATGCTCGGCCGCCTGGTGCCCGACATTCGCAAGACGGCGGAGCTGGTTTCCGAGATCAGCGCCGCCTGCCGCGAGCAGGATATCGGCGCATCTCAGATCAACGAAGCGATCCAGCAGCTCGACAAGGTGACGCAGCAGAATGCCGGCGCCTCGGAGCAGATGTCGGCAACGTCGGAAGAACTTGCCTCGCAGGCGGAAGAACTGCAGACGTCGATCGCCTTCTTCAAGGTCGATATGGCGGGTGGGCATCGTGAACGGGCGCCGGCCACCAGGATGACAGTTCGCAATCCCACTCCCGCTGCGGCCCGAAAGCAGACCGCCAAGAAGCCGGCCGGCGGCAGCGTCGCCGCTCAGCAGGCGCGCGTGAAGGGCTTCGCTCTCGATCTCTCCATGGGCGGTCCCGATGAGGGGGACGCCGAATTCAAGGAAAGCGCCTGATCATGGCTGCGACATCTCTGGAAGCGCAATTCGTGACCTTCAGCCTCGGCGACGAAATTTTCGCCGTGCCGGTCGAGGTCGTGCGGGAAATCCTCGACTATGCGGAAGCGTTCAAGATTCCGAATGGTCCAGACTATCTGCTCGGACTGCGCGACGTGCGCGGGCAGGGCGTGCCGACGATCGATCTTCGATTGAAGCTCGGCATGACGAAGACCGTGCCGACGCCGCATACGCGGGTGCTCGTCCTCGACGTGCCGATGGAAAACCGGCTGCTCACTCTCGGCCTCGTCGCCGATCGCGTCTTCGAGGTCACGCCGTTCCGGCGTGACCAGATCGAGGCGGCGCCCGATATCGGCGTGCGCTGGCGCTCGGACTATATTGCAGGTGTCGTTCGCCGGGAAAACGGCTTCGTCGTCATTATCGATCTCGCGCGGCTTTTGTCGCGCGAGGACGCCTCGGCTCTGCAATCGGCGGCCTGACCCTGCATTAACGGAGTACTGCGTTCCATGAGTGTGGCAGCAATGGCGGAAACCCAATTGCCGGGCGACCGGATCAGCAAGCGCAATTTCGACAAGCTTGCCCGGTTCATCTACGATTATAGCGGCATCAAGATGCCGCCGACCAAGCTGACGATGCTCGAAGGGCGGCTGCGACGCCGCCTTCGGGCGACCAATCATGCGACCTTCGACGATTATTGCGACTTCCTGTTCGATCACGACGGGCTTGCCCAGGAAACCGTTTACCTGATCGACGTGGTGACGACGAACAAGACTGATTTCTTCCGGGAAGCCAAGCATTTCGATTACATGCAGACCGTGGCGCTGCCGGCGATCACCAATAGCGGCGTGCGCACCATCCGCACCTGGAGCTCGGCCTGCTCGACGGGGGCCGAACCCTATACGATGGCGATGGTGCTGGCGGAATTCGCGGAAGGCCGCAACGACGTTTCCTATAGCGTGCTTGCCACCGATCTTTCCACCGACGTGCTGCAGACGGCGCGCCGCGGCATCTATCCGGAAGACCTGATTGCGCCCGTGCCGCGCGACCTGCAGCGCAAATATGTGCTGGTCGCCAAGCAGTCGGGCCGCAAGGAGGTGCGCATAAGCCCGAAGCTGCGCAGCAGAGTTGGGTTTGCACGGATGAACCTGATGGACGACAAATATCCGGTTGGCGACTTAATGAACGTCATCTTCTGCCGCAACGTGCTGATCTACTTCGACAAGCAGACCCAGGCGGGCGTGCTCAGCCGCCTCTGCGATTGCCTGGCGAAGGGCGGCTATCTGTTCATCGGTCATTCCGAATCGATCACCGGCTTCGACCTGCCGCTGAAGCAGGTCTCGAATACGGTGTTTCAGCGTATCTAGAGGCATTCATGCGCAAGAAAATCCGGGTTCTCATCATCGACGATTCCGCCAGCGTCCGGCAGACGCTGGCTCATGTGCTGGAGCAGGATCCTGATATCGAGATCATGGCAGTGGCGTCCGATCCTTTCGTGGCGGCGCGGAGGCTGCAGGAGGAGATTCCCGACGTCATCACGCTCGACGTGGAGATGCCGCGTATGGACGGCATCACCTTCCTGCGCAAACTGATGTCGCAGCGGCCGATCCCGGTCGTGATGTGTTCGTCGCTGACGGAAGCGGGCTCGGAAACGCTGATCCAGGCGCTGGAGGCGGGCGCCGTCGACGTCATTCTGAAATCGAAGATCGGCGCCGCCGACGGTCTTGCCGATGATGCGATGCGCATTCGCGAAGTCGTCAAGAGCGCCTCGCACGCGCGACTTTCAATTGCGCGCCGTGCCGCCGGAACCATTCATTCCGCTTCCGCCGAGGGACCGGCCAGGAAGCTGACGGCCGATGCCATGCTGCCGCCGCCAACGGGCCGCGCCATGGCGAAGACGACGGAGATGGTCGTATGCGTCGGCGCCTCCACCGGCGGAACCGAAGCGTTGCGCGAATTCCTGGAGGAGCTGCCGGCCAATGCGCCCGGCATGGTGATCGTCCAGCATATGCCGGAGAAATTCACCGCCGCCTTTGCCAAGCGCCTGAACGGGCTCTGCGAGGTCGAGGTCAAGGAGGCCGCCGACGGCGATCCGGTGCTGCGCGGCCATGTGCTGATCGCGCCCGGCGACAGGCACATGCTGCTCGAACGCCAGGGCGCGCGCTATCATGTGAGTGTGAAGACCGGGCCGCTGGTCTCCCGCCACCGGCCTTCCGTCGACGTGCTCTTCCGTTCGGCGGCGCGCTCGGCCGGCTCGAACGCCATGGGGATCATCATGACGGGTATGGGCGACGACGGTGCGCGCGGCATGCTGGAGATGCATGAAGCCGGCGCCTATACCGTGGCCCAGGACGAGGCGAGTTCGGTTGTCTTCGGCATGCCGAAGGAGGCGATTGCCAAAGGCGGGGTCGACCGCATTCTGCCGCTCGATCAAATCGCCCGCGAAGTCCTAATAACGCAGCAGAAGTTCTGAGTCCGGTCCAGTTCCAATGGCAAATAAGGCCGACGCTTTTCAGGCCTGTGAGCAGCCCTCCGTGCCTCCCCTTGAAATTTCCGCGATTTTGTGGTCTTGAGGCCGCCAATCTTTGCAGCGCTGCCTGTCATGCATGTTCAGGGACATTTCCCGCCCCTGGCAGCGCGCGTCCCGTATCAGTCCCAAGGAAATGCGCCGATGGCCCGTTCAGCTCTTCTCAATGTCATGGTTCAGGCTGCCCTCAAGGCAGGAAAATCGCTGGGGCGCGATTTCGGCGAAGTGCAGAACCTGCAGGTTTCGGTGAAGGGACCGGGCGATTTCGTTTCCGCCGCCGACCGCAAGGCCGAGAAGATCGTCAGGGAAGAACTGTTGAAGGCGCGGCCGACCTATGGCTTCCTCGGCGAGGAAAGCGAGGAGATCAAGGGCACCGACGGCGCGCATCGCTGGATCGTCGACCCGCTCGACGGCACGACGAACTTCCTGCACGGCATCCCGGCCTTCGCCGTTTCGATTGCGCTCGAGCGCAATGGCGAGATCGTTGCCGCCGTCGTCTTCAATCCGGCGACCGACGAACTTTATACTGCCGAGCGCGGCGGCGGCGCCTTCCTCAATGACCGGCGCCTGCGCGTCGCTGCGCGCCGCGTGCTGTCGGATTGCGTCGTCGGCTGCGGCGTGCCCGCGCTCGGCAAGCGCAATCACGGCAAGTTCCTGGTCGAACTGCGCCACGTGATGGGCGAAGTGGCCGGCATCCGCCGCCTGGGCGCGCCGACCCTCGATCTCGCCCACGTCGCCGCCGGACGTTTCGACGGCTTCTGGGAGGCGGAGCTTGCGCCCTGGGACATGGCAGCCGGTATCCTGCTCATCCGCGAGGCCGGCGGCTTCGCCACCGATTGGGATGGCGGCACGGCCATTCTGGAGGGCGGCGCGATCGTCGCCGGCAACGAACACGTCCACAAGGCGCTGATCGAGGTCATCAAGCGGCCGATTCCCGCCAAGTGAGCCTATGAAAAACCGGCTGTTGTAAAGTCACGGTTTTCGCCTCGGCATACTTCAATTCGGCACAATGTTGCTCTAGTCTCCGCCAGCAATGAGTTCGGAGGCTGCTGAACCTATGGAAAATGTGAATGTGGCGGAGATCGGCTCCACCGAAAAGACGGCCGGCGGTTATACCTACAGGCTCTCGAGCCCCATGCCCTTCCTCTGGACGATGCTGCTTTTCCTCGTCATTGTCGGGTTCATTGCCGCGATCCTCTTTCGGCAGACGCAAACCGCCTTCATGCACAATCCGGGCCTCAACGGCCTGATCCTCGGCGTTCTCGCAGTCGGAATCGTCCTTGTTTTCAATCACGTGCTGGCGCTTCGCCCCGAAGTGCGCTGGTTCAACTCCTTCCGCGCTGCCGGCAGCGCGGATAAGGTCAACCGTAACCCGCGGCTGCTTGCGCCGATGCGGGCGCTGATCGGCAGCCGCAAGAGCTCGGTGGCGCTGTCGACGACCGCGCTGCGTTCGATTCTCGACTCGATCGCCACCCGCCTCGACGAATCGCGTGACGTTTCGCGCTACCTGATCGGCCTCCTGGTCTTCCTCGGCCTGCTCGGCACGTTTTGGGGTCTCATCGGCACAATCGGCTCGATCAGCGCCGTCATCCAGTCGCTCGATCCCGGCTCGAACGGCACCGGAGACGTGCTCTCGGCGCTGAAGGAGGGACTTTCCATGCCGCTTTCCGGCATGGGGCAGGCCTTCTCGTCGTCGCTGCTCGGCCTCTCCGGTTCGCTCATTCTCGGCTTCCTCGACCTACAGGCCGGTCGCGCGCAGAATCGCTTCTATACGGAGCTGGAAAACTGGCTCTCCTCGGTCACCGATGTCGGCTCCGATCTTGCGCCGGCGCTCGACGCCGTTGCCGGGTCTTCCTCGGACGACATGCGCGCACTCTCCGAGTATCTGCGCAAGGTCTCCGAAGAAGGCGGTGTCGGCAACCAGCGCTCTGTCGCCGCCATGGCAAGCCTTGCCGAAGGTATTCAGGGTCTGGTCAAGAATATGCGCAACGAGCAGCAGATGCTGCGTGACTGGATCGAGGCACAGCAGGACGAGGCGAAGGCAATGCGCCGCACGCTCGACCGGCTGGCCGAGCGCATCGGCCTGCAGGAGCGGGGCGGCGAGCGGACCGAGCGCCTGCGCGAGCGTACGAGTCATGCAGAAAAGAGCGAGGGCAAGTAAGCCATGGCACTTGCCCGCAACCGCCGCCGCGAACGCACGGTGGATTACTGGCCGGGCTTCGTCGATGCGCTGTCGACGCTGCTCATTTCGATCATGTTCCTGCTGACGGTTTTCGTCGTCGGGCAGTTCATCCTCAGCCGCGAAATCACCGGGCGCGACGAGGTGCTCAATCGCCTCAATAGCCAGATCAATGAGCTGACGCAGCTTCTGGCGCTCGAAAAGGGCAGCAACCAGGATCTCCAGGATTCGGTCGCCAATCTGCAAGCCTCGCTCGCGACTGCCGAAGGCGACCGCTCGCGGCTTCAGGCGCTGCTGAACGCCGGCTCGGGCGGCAAGGATGCGGCTCAGAAGCGGATCGGCGCCATGACGCAGGAGCTCGACGAGCAGAAGCAGGTGAGCGAACGGGCGCTGAGCCAGGTCGAACTCTTGAATCAGCAGATCGCCGCACTCCGCAGCCAGATCGCCGCGGTCGAAGCGGCGCTGCAGGCATCCGAGGAGAAGGACCGGGTCTCGCAGACCAAGATCGCCGATCTCGGCAGTCGCCTCAACGTGGCGCTGGCCGCGCGCGTGCAGGAACTGAACCGTTACCGTTCCGACTTCTTCGGCCGGTTGCGTGAAATCCTGTCAGATCGCGAGAATATCCGCATCGTCGGCGACCGGTTCGTCTTCCAGTCGGAAGTGCTGTTTCCCTCGGGCGGCGCCGATCTCAATCCGGACGGGCAGACGGAGATGGCGAAGCTCGCCGCCGCTCTTCTCGATCTCGCCAAGGAAATTCCCCCGGAGATCAACTGGGTGCTGCGCGTCGACGGCCATACCGACAATGTGCCGCTCGCCGGAACCGGCCGCTATCGCGACAACTGGGAACTCTCCTCGGAGCGCGCGATTTCGGTCGTCAAGTTCCTGATCAGCCAGGGCGTGCCGGCCGACCGGCTCGTTGCCGCCGGCTTCGGCGAGTTCCAGCCGATCGCGCCGGGCGATACGGCGGATGCGCGCGCCACCAACCGCCGCATCGAGCTGAAGCTGACGGAGAAATGATCAACCTGGCGAGGCTTGGCGCACCTGCTCCAGTCGGCTGGCGAGGAAGTCGCGCACGGCGGGGCTGTCGCTGAGGCCGATCGCCGTCAGGTAGGCGTCGGCCGCGGCAGCATCATCGCCGGCTCGTGCCAGAAGAAAGGCACGTACAGCCCAGTAGGGCTGATAGGCTATGACCGCGCGCGGATCGACCTTGTCGAGCAGGGTCAGGCCCTCGGCGGGGCTTAAAGCCCGGCCAATCACCGCCGCTTGGGCGACGCGCGCGCCGAGCGTCGGCTTCATCGTCAGCAACGCGGCATAGAGCGTCGTTAGCGCCTGCCAGTCGGTCGTTCGCGAGACGCGGCGCGCCGCATGCACCGATTGAATCGCCGCCTGGCACTGATAGGGGCCGAAACGGTTGAAGCTCCCTGCCTTGCGCAGCAGCGCGTTCGCCTCCGCGATCATGGTGGCGTCCCAGCCGGCCGGGTCCTGCTCGTCGAGCGGTACATAGCGACCGGCGCTGTCACGCCGGGCGCTCCGGCGGGCTTCGCAGTAAAGCATCAGCGAGACGAGGCCGATCGCTTCCGGTTCATCCGGCAGCACCGTCAGAAGCGCCCGTCCGAGCCAGATCGCTTCGCCGGCAAGCGAATGGTGCGATTCCTCGCCATCGAGACCGTCCCATCCGAGGCCGTAGGCGGCGTAGATCGCCAAAAGCACGGCGGTAAGGCGCCCAGGCAGGGCGGGCCGAGACGGAATGGTGAAGGGAATCCCGGCCTCCCGGATCTTCACCTTGGCCCGCACCAGCCGCTGGCTCATCGCTTCCGCCGAAACGACGAAGGCTCGTGCAATGGTCCTCGCTTCGATGCCGAGAATCGTCTGCAGCATCAGGGCCGTATGCACGGAGCTGTCGATGGCAGGGTGGGTACAGGCGAAGAGCAGCTTCAGCCGTTCATCGGGAAAAACGGAATTGCTGGCCTCGTTCATGTGTTCCTCGGCTTCCTCCAAGGCCACCGATATCGTCGTTTGCGCGTTGGCCTCGACAGTGCGGCGGCGTGCCGCCTGCATCAGGTTGCGGCGGGCGGCCACGAGCAGCCAGGCTTCCGGATTGGCAGGAACGCCGCGCTCCGGCCAGACGCGCAGGGCCGAAGCCAGCGCGTCCGACAATGCGTCTTCTGCCGCCGGCACGTCGCGCGAGCGGGCGGCGAGAAAGGCGATCAGCTTGCCGTAGGACTGTCGCGCCACCTGTTCGGTGGCGCGTCCTGCATCGGGTGGCATCCTTCCTCACATCTGCAGGCGAGGGCGCACTTCGACAGAACCCCTGTCGGAAATCGGAACGCGCGTCGCCCATTCGAGCGCGGCGTCCAAATCGGGCACCTCGATCAGATAGAAGCCGCCCAGTTGTTCCTTGCCTTCCGGATAGGGACCATCCTGGACATCGTGATCCTCGCCTTTGCGGCGTATGACCGTACCAGTCTCGGGCGCTGTCAGCCCGGCGCCGCCGGTCATGATCCCCGCCTGGACAAGCGCCTGGGTGTAGGCGACCCAGCCGTCGCGATAGACCGGGTCGCTACGGCGGGCGAAATCCTCCGGCGCTTCGCGAATGATGAGGGCATATTGCATGGAAAACTCCTGATCTCGTTGTTGGCTTTTATCCAGGCCGCCGACGAAAGCCATCTAGCCTGGTGGAGCGGTTCAGCCGTTCCAAGACAATGAGGCGCGATCGCCGTTCGTTTCGACATGCTTTGAAAAAATACTTGAAAAAGGAAAAACCGCGCCGGACATTCAAAGCAGGTGAGGCGGGTTTCAAAGACACCAGCGCCTTTCAAGGCGCGAAAAAGCAGGGCGGCATTCATGCCGCCCGTGCCGTCCTGTTCAGGCTTCGGCCTTGGTCTGGTCTACGATGTCGGCGCCGGGCGAGTTCTTCTTGATGGATTCGATGGCGTTCAGGGCGGATGCCTTCGCCTTGTAGCCTTCGGAACTGAACATAGTTTCGCCGTTCGATGCCTTGAATCGGAAACGGAATTCGCCTGATTTATCCTTGTAGACTTCGAATTTATACATTGATGTCTCCCAAAACGCTGAATTCCAACCATCAGCATGGCCGAGGCTAGACCAAAAGGGTGAGCTTTTCCACCACCTTAATTAGAAATGAGTTGCACGGCGTCCAATTGCCGTCGCTTCCGTGGAACGCAAGCGAGGCGAGCGGCGGCATAGACCGGCGTCACTCCATCTGGATGTTCGCGCCCTTGACGACCGGTCCCCATTTGGCGAGCTCGGCTTTCACATGGGCGGCGAGTTCCTCCGGCGTCGAGCCGACGATGGTGGCGCTGAATTCCTTCATGCGTTCGGCAACGGCTGGATCTTTGAGCGCCTTGTTGGCCGAGGCGTTGAGACGCGTCACCACCTCGCTCGGCGTGTTGGCCGGGGCAAAAAGCGCGTTCCAGGTATAGGTCTCGTAGCCCGGTATGCCCGACTCGGCAATCGTGGGCACATCAGGGAAGGAGGGCGCGCGCTCGGCGGTCGTCACCGCCAGCGCCCGCAGCGTGCCGGCCTTGATGTGGCTGGAGGAGGAGGGCAAGTTGTCGAACATGATCGGCACCTGGTTGCCGATGACATCGTTCAATGCCGGACCGGCACCCTTATAGGGGATATGCTGCATGCTGACGCCGGCCATGGACTTGAAGAGCTCGCCGGAGAGATGCAGCGGCGTGCCGTTGCCCGACGAGGCATAACTGTATTTGTCGGGCTCGGCCTTCAGCAGCGCGATCAGTTCCGGCACGGTTTTTGCCGGTAGTTCCGGATTGACGACCAGCACGTTCGGCACGACGACGAGCAGCGAGACAGGGGCGAAATCCTTCTCGGGGTCGTAGGGGGTCGATTTGAGGATCAGCGGATTGAGGGCGTGGGTCGCGACGGTGCCCATCAGAATGGTATAGCCGTCGGGCTCGGCGCGCGCGACGTTGCCGGCGCCGAGATTGCCGCCGGCGCCGGCGACGTTCTGGACGATCACCTGCTGGCCGAGATCCTCCGACATCTTCTGCGCGACGATGCGGGCGACGACGTCGGTCGAGCCGCCGGCCGCGAAGGGCACGACCATGGTGATCGCGCGATCGGGAAAATCCGCAGCAACAGCAGAGCTGCCGAGCCCCAGCATTGCAGTCAGGCCAAGAGCGAGCGCGAGGCCCGTGCGTCGCGTGATGTTGGAAAGCGCCATTCCTATCTCCTCCCACGATTTCAACAGCAATCCCCACCCAGGGGCATGAAGAGGGTAGGGCAGGAGGCGGTAAAGACAACCGTAGGGAGGCGCAGTTGAGCCAGACTTTAGTCTCGTGCGGCCAGAGGCGCCTGCCTTCTATTTGGCTGCGAGCACATCCTCGTTGGCGGCGTCGAATTGCAGGCGGGCGAGGCGGGCATAGATGCCGCCGTACCGGATCAGGCTCTGATGCGTGCCTTCCTCCACGACGCGGCCCTGGTCCATGACGAGGATGCGGTCGGCCTTCAGCACGGTTGCCAGGCGATGGGCGATGACGAGCGTCGTACGGCCGTCGACCAAGCCGTCGAGCGCCTTCTGCACCAGCGTCTCGCTTTCGGCGTCGAGTGCGGAGGTCGCCTCGTCGAGCAGCAGCACGGGCGCGTTCTTCAGGATGGCGCGCGCAATCGCGATGCGCTGTCGCTGGCCGCCGGAGAGGGTGACGCCGCGTTCGCCGACCTCGGTCTCGTAGCCGTTATCCAGCCGGGCGATGAATTCATCGGCCTGGGCGGCAAGCGCTGCGGCGTGGACTTCCTCACGCGATGCACCGGGGCGGCCGAAAGCGATGTTGTCATGGATCGATGCAGCGAAGATGGTGACGTCCTGCGGCACGATGGCGATGCGCTGGCGCAACTCGTCAGGCGTCGTCAGCCGGGCATCGACACTGTCAATTGCCACGCTGCCCTGCTGCGGGTCGTAGAAGCGCAGCAGCAACGAAAAGACTGTGCTCTTGCCGGCGCCGGAGGGGCCGACAATGGCGACGGTTTCGCCCGGGGCAACGGCGAAGCTCAAGCCATGCAAGGCCGATTTGCCGGGGCGCGAGGGATAGGCGAAATGCACGTCGGAAAACTCGACGCGGCCGCGGCTGGGCGAAGGGAGAGCCTCGGGGTTGGCGGGGGCTGATATCGGCGACACCTCGTCGAGAAGTTCGGTCAACCGGTCGGCGGCGCCGGCCGCCTGCGAGAGTTCGCCCCAGACCTCCGACAGCGCGCCGAGCGACCCCGCGGAGATCACGGCGTAGAGCAGGAACTGGCCGAGCGTGCCGGCAGACAGCGTGCCGGCAAGCACGCCGTGGGCGCCGACCCAGAGCACGGCGACGACGCTGCCGAAGATCAGGGTGATGGCGATGCCGGTCAAGAGTGCGCGCGAGCGGATGGCGGCGCGGGCGGCCTCGTAGGCAGATTCGACGGCGCCGGCGTATCGCCTCGCCGCGGCATCCTCGCCGTTGAAGGCCTGTACCGTACGGGTCGCGGCGATCGTCTCATTGGCGAAGGCGGACGCTTCGGCAAGCGTATCCTGAGCGGCGCGAGAACGCCTGCGCACCGAGCGGCCGAAGGCGACGAGCGGAAAGACGATCAGCGGGATCGCTCCGATGACGAGGCTCGAAAGTTTCGGCGAGGTGACGACCATCATGCCCATGGCGCCGAGACAGAGAATGAGGTTCCTGAGCGCCACCGAGGCGGTGGCGCCGACGGCGGACTTGATCTGCGTCGTATCGGCAGTCAGACGCGAGACGATCTCGCCGGACTGGTTGACGTCGAAGAAGGAGGGCGACAGCCGCGTCACATGGTTAAAGACGTCGCGGCGAAGATCGGCGACGATACGTTCGCCGATGGTAATGACGAAATAATAACGCAACGCGCTGGCGATCGCGAGCACGACGGCCATGACCATCAGCATAGCGAAGTAGCTGTTGATGAAGCTGCCGTCAGACTGGGTGAAGCCGTGGTCGATCATGCGGCGTACGGCGAGCGGAAGTGCCAGCGAGGTCATGGCGGCGAGCGCCAGCGAAATCAGCGCGCCGGCCACCAGCCCGCGATAACGCGTGACATAAGGTATCAGCCTGCCGAGTGGCCGCAGCGACCGCCTTCTGTTTTCCTCAGCCCGTGCCTGTTCTGCCAAATCGTCTCCGATCGCCTGCAGGACCCGCTAATGCGGCCTGTTGGCTCTTGTTATCCCGGCGTCCTTCATGTATAGGCACCGCATCCTAATGGGAAGCCGTAGCCATCACGACTGCGGCTTCATTTATTCAATCGGTTCGTTGGCCGCAACTGCATGCGGCAAATTGAACTCCGGTATCGCAGGAAGATTGTTATGAAGGCAGGCATCCATCCCGACTATCACACGATCAAGGTAGTCATGACCGATGGCACCGAATACGAAACCCGCTCGACCTGGGGTTCGGAAGGCGCTGTCATGAACCTAGAAATCGATTCCAAGTCGCATCCGGCCTGGACGGGCGGCAACCAGCAGCTCATGGACCGCGGCGGCCGCGTTTCCAAGTTCAACAAGCGTTTCGGCGGCCTCGGTCTCTAATCGCTTCTGCTTGACGACGTTTCGCAAGGAGCCCGGTTCTGCCGGGCTTTTTTGCGTTCGCAGAACGGTGCGCAGCGGCAACAAAAAACCGGCCGCCCACCGCGCAGCCGGTCCAAATGGATTTAGCAGATCTGGTCAGTTGTTGCCGAAGGCCGTCTGTAGCAGGGAAAGCTGCGCCTGGACGCTGTTCTGATTGTCATGAACGATCACGGCTTCGGCCGGACGATAGATTTCGCGATCCAGCAGCGCGATGCGGTTCTGCAGGCGCAGGGAGCGCTCGACGAGGTCGCGGAAGGATTCCGGCAGATCGCCCCAGCCGGGTGCCGCGCGGTCGACGTTGAAGCCGTCGAGGCGGACCTTGTTCTTCTCGGCCAGCACCTGGTCGCGCGACATTTCGCCATTGTTGACGGCGCGCTGCAGCAGCAGCCACGAGGCCATCTGCATCAGGCGGGTGGTCAGCCGCATCGATTCCGCGGCGTAGAGGACAGATGCCATGCGCGGCAGAACCTTGGAGGCTGCGCGGCCTTGGCCGTCGAGATAGGCGGCGGTCTCTTCGACCAGCGACATGCCTTCGGCATAGAGTGCCTTGAACTGTGAGGATGCAGCCGCGCGGCCCGCAAAACTGATCGTGTTCAATCCAACTTCCGACATCGCAATAGTCCCTGTTGCACGCAGCTACTTATGGTCAGGTAACGCCGGGGTTGACGGAAAAGTTTCCGCGTCCGGTCTTTATGACTTTAAGATGGTATCATTAGCGCAAATGCGCAAGCCGTTTCTTAAGAAAGGGTTAATCTCCACAGTTTCATGGAAATGCGCCGGCCGCAGCAAAAAGAAGAGCCGCAAAAGCGGCTCTCAAGGTAAAACAGGGAGAAAAATCAGACCAATTCACCGCGTGGAAAACTTGTCTGAGATCCAGAGAAAGCCTGGATGAGTACAGTAATACCTTATAAAGCTTAATGTTTTATTAACATTGTGCCGAATGAAGACTTGAGGCTGGCTCATTTTGCCTGCCTATGGTCTTGTTTTCGGAGGCTTTTAGCGGATCACGAGCGGAAGAAGCTTTCAGCGACCTGCCGCCCGGATGCTTTGCGGGCGGCTTCGGCTTCGAGCCGGGCGATCTCGGTTTTCAGCAATTCCACTCGCGCCTTCAGCTCATCCACCGAAAGCATGGAGAGATCGGCGCCGATCTCGTGGGCGGTTTTCTTCTGCGGCCGGTCGTCATCGATAAAGCTCATCGGTTCTCCTCCTTTTGCTGCCGGCAGCATAATGCCGAAAAATGCGGCCGATACGGAATCGGAATTTAGGCCGATCCGGCGCAAATCCAGTCTCGCCTCCCCATTTTCGTTTTTCGCGAGCCACGGAGAAAACCGCAGCGCGGCTTTTTGCAGGAAGGCCTAACCGAACTTTACAGCAGGATCGCTGCTTTCGGGAGATTTGCCGGTGCCACGATCGGCCAGCGACATGCTCTGCGGTGTCAGCATCGGCGACGTGCCGGTCGGGATCGTCGTATAGGCGTCGCGGTCGCTGGCGGGGACGGCGGCGCGGATGCGGCTTCTGATAATCGCATAAACGGTGATCAACACATGGGCGACGGCGGTGACCAGGAAAAGCGCGTGCGGGGTGATTGCCGACATGACGGGGCCGCCGAGCGTCGGGCCGATGACCGTGCCGATGCCGTAGAGCAGCAGCAGGCCGCCGGAGACCTTGACGAAATCCTCCGACGCCGCGAAGTCGTTGGCGTGAGCGACAGCGATCGGATAGAGCGTGTTTGCCACCGCGCCGTAAAGGACAACGAGCCCGATCAGCAAGGCTGGAGATGTTGGGTGAAGCAGAAAGATCAGCAGGCCGGCGATGGCGGCAATCGCCGACAGGGCGGCGAGCACGTAGCGCCGATCGATACGATCAGACAGCCGGCCGGCCGGCAGCTGCATCATGGCGCCGGCGAAGATGGTCGCGCTCATCATGATGGCGATGCTGGTGTCGGAAAGGCCGGCGCTGGCGCCGAAGACAGCGCCCAGCGTGCCGTAAGCGCCGTTGGCAATGCCGACGAGCAGAATGCCGAGGCAGGAGACGGGCGAATTGCGATACAGCGCCGGCAGGTCGAGGCGCACGGCCTTCAGCGGCTGCGGTGAGGCCGCGGTCGATAGCGTCGTCGGCAACATGGCGATGCAATAAAAGATGCCGCAGATCATGAACAGCACCGGCGTGCGCACATCTTCGAGCGGTATCATCATCTGGCCGCCGACGACGCCGAGCAGTGTGATGCCGATATAGAGCGAGAAGATCGCACCGCGGCTCTCGTTGCTGGCGCGCTCGTTCAGCCAGCTTTCGATGATCATCGACGTGCCGGCGGTGGAGAAGCCGGTCACCGCGCGCAGGATCACCCACCAGAACGGATCGATGATTATGCCGCTGACCAGCGCGATGATGGCGATGATCGAGATGAATCCGGAGAAGGCTCTGACATGGCCGACGCGGCGCACCAGTTTCGGCGCCACCAGGCAGCCGATGACGAAGCCGCCGGCCCATGAGGTGCCAAGCAGGCCGAGCGTCGTCGTGGCGTAGCCTTCGAGATTGCCGCGTACGGGAAGCAGGATGCCCTGCAGACCATTGCCCATGAAAAGGAAGAGCGTGCCAAAGAGCAGCGCGGCGACGGACAGCAGATTTCTCTTCATTTCCCAGACTCGGTCTTAAGCGATTATGAACGGACATAAGGCAAGACCTGCGCCTGCCCAGCCTCAAGATGATTGATTGTGCCCCGGAATGCCTTTACGGCGTGTGTGATCCTCTTGTTCGCGCGGAAAAATGTCCGTCCTGTGGCATTCGGAAAAACGGAAAAAATAAAGCATGACAAAGCTGATAGCCTTGCCGCTCATCCTTGCCATGGCGATACAGGTGATCAAGCCGCTCGGGCTTCCCGGCCTCCGGCGGCGGATGGATTTCTGGAAGATCGCGCTGATCGCCTTCGGCATATGGGCAGTGGCGTTGCTGTCGCGCGACTTTCTGATGTAAGCCTCGGCAGAAGCCTCGATGTGGCCGTCAGTCCTGCAGGATGATTTCGCCGCGCATCACGGCAACGCAGTTTCCCGAGATGATGACATCGGTGACGAGGCCGCCGGATTTTGCCACGTCGAGGGTGATGACGCTGCGGCGGCCCATTTCCACGCCCTGTTCGATGGTGATGCGGACGTTCATATCGGCCTCCGGCGTCAGCGCGACGAGATAGGCGCCGAGAGCGGCCGAAGCGCTGCCGGTTGCCGGATCTTCGGGTACGTTGTCGAGAGGCGCGAACATGCGGGCGTGAATAGCCCACGGATTTTCGGGTGTCCTGGCATAGACGAAGAGGGAGAAGTCGTGGCCGCTCGTCGTCTGCCGGCCGGCGGCGGCCTGGAAGCCGGCGAGATTCGGACGGGCGGCGGAGAGCGCCTCGAGCCCGTTCAACTCGGCAATGGCGAAGTTCAGGCCGACCGAGGCAAAGACAGGGGCGTGGGCGGTTTTGACGATGGCGCCGGGTTCGAGCCCGATGCAGCGGGCGATGATTTCCTCGGCAATGGTATCGCCGACCGTTAGTGGCTGCGGCGCGCGGATGGCTGTTGCCGCAACCTTTCCGCCGCTGCGTCTCAGGTCGACCTCGACGATGCCGGCTTCTTCCTCGAAGCGCAGCTTCTCGCCGACCGGCTTACCGAAGATCTCCGCCTGCTGGCCGAGCACGTAGGCGGTGCCGACGTTCGGATGGCCGGCAAAGGGGATTTCCATCGTCGGGGTGAAGATGCGCACGCGGGCAGAATTCTCGGGGTCTTCCGGCGGCAGGACGAAAGTCACCTCGGAATAGTTGAACTCGGTGGCGATCTTCTGCATCGCCGCATCGGTGAGGCCGCGCGCATCGGAGATGACCGCAAGCGGATTGCCCTCGAAGCGCGTGGACGTGAAGACATCGACGGTGACGTAGGAAAGGGTGTTCATCGCGGCTCCTGTTGTGGCGGGCCGTTATGAATAATCACGGATTTAGATGAGACGAAGTGGTTTCTTGTCGCCGTGACAATGAGAAGGAGGGTGTCTGGCGCGTTGGGTTGGTTGCTCCCTTCTCCCCAGCGGGGAGAAGGTAGTCCGAAGGGTCGGATGAGGGGGCCGCGGCAGAACATTTGTTATTGTTGTGAGCGAGCAGGGCAATCAATGCTGTGCCGTGTGGCCCCCTCATCTGCCTGCCGGCATCTTCTCCCCGCTGGGGAGAAGGGGTATGTGGCGGCGCTGAGCTCCTCCCTCAATGTGACGGCCACAGACGTAGCGAGGAAGGCGGGGGGATTAGGCAAGAGCCGCAACGTTGTGGTTGCTGCCCTCGCCTTTTCCCAAATGCTCAAAATCAGGCGGCCTTTTCCAGGTCCTTCTTCCAGCTGCCCTTGGCGGCGAGACTGTTCATCTCGGCGCGATGGGTGAATTCACGCTGGCCGGCGGCGACGTTTTCCGGCTTGCCGTTCCAGGCCTTGAGCGCACTGTCCTGCAGGGCGCGGCCGTAGGAGAAGGTGACGAACCAGGGCAGGTCGGCTGTGGCATTGATCGCCGAAAGGTGCGCGCTCGCTTCTTCGGTCGACTGACCGCCGGAGAGGAAGGCGATGCCGGGAACCGCGGACGGAACCGTGCGCTTGAGCACCTGCACGGTGCGTTCGGCGACTTCGGCGACCGAGGCCTTGCGGGCGTTCTTGCCGTCGATGATCATGTTCGGCTTCAGGATCATGCCTTCGAGGCTGACGCGGGCATCGGCCAGTTCCTCAAAAACGATGCGCAGCGTGGATTCGGTGACTTCGGCGCAGCGGTCGATATTGTGGTCGCCCGGCTTGCCGTCCATCAGGCATTCCGGCTCGACGATCGGAACGATCTTGGCTTCCTGGCAGAGGGCCGCGTAGCGGGCAAGCGCCTGAGCGTTGGCGCGAACCGAGCCGCGGGTCGGCAGTGTCGAGGAGATGGCGATGACGCCGCGCCACTTGGCGAAACGGGCGCCAGCCTCATAATAGCGGGCAAGGCGCTCGCCGAGACCATCGAGGCCTTCGGTGATGGTTTCGCCCGGAAATTTGGCCATCGGCTTGGCGCCGGTATCGACCTTGATGCCGGGAATGGAACCAGCGGCGCGGATGATATCGACGAAAGGCGTGCCGTCCGCGGCCTTCTGGAAGAGCGTCTCTTCGAAGAGGATAACGCCGGAAATATATTTCTTCATCGCCTCGTCGGAGCGGAAGAGCATCTCGCGGTAATCGCGACGGCTCGTTTCGGTCGATTCGAGATTGATCGTGTCGAAACGCTTCTTGATGGTCGAGGTCGATTCATCAGCCGCAAGCAGTCCCCTGCCGCCTGCAACCATCTGCACGGCAATATCTTCCAGTCGTTCGCTCATTCGTTCTCTCCACAGCATGAAACATCGGCGGTTTAAGAATATAGGACGGCGATAACAGAAGTTTATAGGGAGGAAAATGGAAGGCTAAGTCATTGAAACGATTGAAATCGTTTCAATCGTTTGAAAAATTGGGATTTTTTCCGGCGCCTGAGCAAAAGACCGCGGAAGGCGTCTCGCCGCCGCGGTCTATCCACATGTAAAACCTGCCAAATTCGCTTAGCGCTCATTTGCCGGCGTTGAGGACGGCGACGCCGGGTAACTCCTTGCCTTCCATCCATTCGAGGAAAGCGCCGCCGGCGGTGGAGACATAGGTGAAATCGTCGGCAACGCCGGCATGGTTCAGCGCTGAGACGGTATCGCCGCCGCCGGCAACCGAGGTCAGCTTGCCGGCTGCTGTGCGCTCGGCGGCGTATTTTGCGGCTGCAACCGTTGCGGCATCGAAGGGCTCGATCTCGAAGGCGCCGAGCGGACCGTTCCAGACGAGCGTCGAGGCGCGCTCGATCCAGGCATTGATGGCCTGAATGGATTTCGGCCCGACGTCGAGCACCATGGCATCGGCGGGAATGGCGTTGATATCGACCGTCTCATTGGCGGCACCCGCCTTGAACTCGCGGGCGACGACACCGTCTTCCGGCAGAATGATGGCGCAGCCTGATGTCGCGGCCTCGATCATGATCTGCTTGGCGGTTTCAGCAAGATCATGCTCGCAGAGCGACTTGCCGACATTGGTGCCACGCGCGGCGATGAAGGTATTGGCCATGCCGCCGCCGATGACGAGTGCATCGACCTTCTTCACAAGATTCATCAAAAGATCAATCTTGGTCGAGACCTTGGCGCCGCCGACGATGGCGACGACGGGGCGGGTGGGATTGCCGAGACCTTTTTCCAGCGCTTCCAGCTCGGCCTGCATGGTGCGGCCGGCAAAGGCCGGCAGGTGGTGAGCAAGGCCTTCGGTGGAAGCATGGGCGCGGTGGGCGGCGGAGAAGGCGTCATTGACATAGATATCGCCGTTGGCGGCGAGCGCCTTGGTGAAATCGGGATCGTTCTTTTCCTCGCCCTTGTGAAAGCGGGTGTTTTCCAGCAGCAGAATATCGCCATTATTCATTCCGGCTACTGCGGAAGCGGCGGCCTCGCCGATGCAGTCGGAGGCCGTCAGCACCGCGTGATCGAGCACTTCCTCGACGGAAGGGGCGATCAGCGACAGCGACAGATCCGCCGACGGACCGTCCTTCGGCCGGCCGAAATGGGCAAGCAGGATCACCTTGGCGCCTTTGCCCGACAGTTCGAGGATCGTCGGCGCCACTCGCTCGATGCGCGTCGTATCGGTGACCTTGCCGTCCTTGACCGGGACATTGAGGTCGACACGGATGAGCACGCGCTTGCCGCTGATGTCGGAGAGATCGTCGAGGGTCTTGAAAGAAGGCATGGGGAAGATCCAGTCTTGGTTGGCGGAAGTCGCGCCGACCATAGCAAGGATCATTCGAGACGCAAGGCGTTCAACGGCCGTTTTCGCGTCTAGCTTCCTCGCCTCCGGCCGATGCTTTCGGCATGGTTTCGGAGGCCGCCGCTTCGCGGTTGCGGCGTCCGTTCAACCTGTCGTGGATGCGCTGGATAATGTCCTTGAGATTGATGAAGATCGGCAGGGTGGTGGCCGGTTCGACCGCTTCGAGCGACATGCCGACCGAGGTGACGTGGTCGTGCTCGTCGAGATCACGGACGATGAGGATGATCGAGCCGAGACGCACGCGATCGGCATAATCGGCCTTGCCGCCGAGGCGCTGCCGCATCAGTTCCGCGATCGTCAGGCCTTTCTCGGATTCGTTGAGCAGGCCGGGCCCATAGGCGGCATCGAGATCGGCGGCGGGACGGGCGGGCGAGAGCGCGAAGGCGCCGAAGAATTCGGCATCGTCCTCATCCACCGGCGCACGGCTGGCGAAGAGCCGGTCGAGCAGCCGGGAATAGCTCGGCACGATGAAGAGATACACCAGATCGTTTTCGCGCAGCCGCCCGGCATATTGATAACGCATTGACTTGCCGTCGCGGATGACAAGCGAAGGGGTGGCCCAGCGCGGAATGCGCTCGCCGCGCAGCACCGGACTGTCCTTGATGACACGGTAGGAGAGAAGTTCGTGGTTGGCGGCGCCGGGAAGATCGACCTCGACCTTGTCGACGGCGCCGATGCGCGGCGGAATGATCAGGCCGAGCTTCTTGGCTATCGGCTTGATCGTCCAGCCCTGGACGAGCAGGGAGACCAACACGATGATGAAGGCGGTGTTGAAGAAGAGCTGACCGTTTTCCAGGCCGCCGAGGATCGGCATGATAGCGAGCAAAATGGAGACGGCGCCGCGCAGGCCGACCCAGGCGACGAAACCGATCTCCTGCTGCGTATAATCGAATGGAAGCAGCGACAGCCAGATTGCCAGCGGCCGGGCAATGAAGATCAGGAAGAGGGCAAGCAGGATCGCCGGCACGACGATGGCGGGAAATTGCGACGGCGTGGCGAGCAGGCCGAGCACCAGGAACATGATGATCTGCGCCAGCCAGGTCATGCCGTCCTGGAAGCGTTTGATGGTGCCAAGCGCCTGCATTCGCCGGTTTCCGGCGTAGATGCCAGCGACATAGACGGCGAGAAAGCCGCTGCCGCCGACCGCACCGGCGAAGGAGAAGACGAGAAGGGCAAGCGCCAGCACGAAGATCGGCGTCAGGCCGCGATCGGTGTCGAGCCTGCTGACGATCAGCACGATCATCATGCCGCCGAGCAGACCGAGGATGACGCCGAGCCCCATCTGCTGCACGAACATGGCGAGCATGCCGATATTGATGCCGGCATAACGCTCGCCGCTCGCCAGGACCTCGACGAGGGCGATGGTGAGGAAGATCGCCATCGGATCGTTGGTGCCGGATTCAACTTCCAGCGTCGAGCGCACCTTATCGCGGATGTTGATGCCGCCGATGCGCAGCAGGAAGAAGACGGCGGCGGCATCCGTCGATGCGACGATCGAACCGAGCAGCAGGCCTTCGAGCCAGCTGAAGTTCAACAGCCACATGGCAGCGACGGCAAAGAGCGAGGCGGTGATCAGAACGCCGACCGAGGCGAGCGTCAGAGAAGGCACGGCCGCGAGCCGAAAGGCCTGCATCGGCGTGCCGAAGCCGGAATCGAACAGGATGACGGCGAGCGCAATAGAGCCGAGAATATAGGCGAGATAGTTGTTGCTGAATTCGATGCCGAGCCCGTCGACGCCGGCGGCAAGGCCGATCATCAGGAAGAGAAGAAGCAGCGGAGCGCCTAAGCGGAAGGCGAGCAGACTCGAAAAAGCGGCAAGAAGCACAAGCGCCGTCGCGACCAGCACCACGATATAGAACGCTTCCATGCCCACCCCTTTCCATCGAATCCTTCGCGGATGCGGCCACCCCCGACCGATCCGTCCGTCTCAACCCCTCCGCCACGCACGTCGATCCATCAGTAAACGGCAAAACGGCAGAGAAGGGTAGGCCTTGCGGCTTAACCTCGTCTCGTGCTGCATCATGCTGCTGAACGGCTGCCGGACGGCCACCGACACGGAAATGCTACGGGAGAAACTCTCTATAAAGAATGTATAAGAAAATCAGGCAAGAGCAGGGCGAAAGGCAGGAAGATCGATTTTTCCTGCGGGTATCCGCAAACCGCAGCAGGATAGACACATTCCTCCATGCGGCCCCGTCAGAACACTGCCTGAAGTATGATGACGGCGAGGAACGAAAGACCGATGAACGCGGCAACCCGGATGGCCAGACGATTAGCCTTTGCCAACACGGCAGGTCTGACGTCCCGCTTGGGGTGAAAGCGCTGCCGCCGCTTGAGGGTGGTTTGGGACAAGCGTTTTTGCGCCTCTGCCATTTATCGCCTCCACTTAGATCATCTCAGCCATTGTGCAGCGCTATTGCATTTCCTCAGTTTATCACGCTTGGCCAGCGAATTGCCAACCATGATTCCGTTCTTCGGCCGCAACGAACCCGTCGCTTCGAAATGGCTTTCACGGTCAGTCTTCAGTGTCCTCGCCCTCGTCGGTCAGGTCTTCGACCGGCACCAGGAAAACGATGAACTCATCGTCGATGGTCCTTTCCGGATCGTCGTCGAATTCATAGGCGTGTTCGACTTCGCTGGCTTCCTCAGCCGTCGCTTTGCGCAGGCTGAGCGTCGCCTTCCGGTCCCACAGGGGCTTGCCCTCGGATTCTAGAATGGTCAGGTCGTCGCGAAAATCTTCGGCTTCGAAGAAATGCGTCGCTTCCTCATGGTTCTTCGAGCGAAAGCTGGCGACGGCGCGGCCGGCGATTTCAACGGTAAAGTAATCCATCCATCCCTCTTTATCTCCTCCGGATGGCAACACGGCCCCGGGGTCATCAACGATGCCATGACTGGCTTCACACGCCTATAACAAAAACGGCCCGGTTTCCCGGGCCGTCCATGATTTTCAATGATCCGCCGCTCAGATGAGCTTGGCGAAGGCGACTGCCGTGTCCGACATGCGGCTGGAGAAGCCCCACTCGTTGTCGTACCAGGACAGGACGCGCACGAAATTACCTTCCATGACCTTGGTCTGATCGGTTGCGAAGATCGAGGAGTGGCTGTCGTGGTTGAAGTCGCGGGAGACGAGCGGCTCGTCGGTGTAGCCGAGGATGCCCTTCAGCTTGCCGTTGGAGGCAGCCTTGATGGCTTCGTTGATTTCGCCGACCGTGGTGGCCTTCTTGGAAACGAACTTGAAGTCGACGACCGAGACGTTCGGGGTGGGAACGCGGATCGAGGTGCCGTCGAGCTTGCCCTTGAGGTGCGGCAGCACGAGGCCGACAGCCTTGGCGGCGCCCGTCGAGGTCGGGATCATGGAGAGAGCGGCAGCGCGGGCGCGATACAGATCCTTGTGCATCGTGTCGAGCGTCGGCTGGTCGCCGGTGTAGGAGTGGATCGTCGTCATGAAGCCGTGGTCGATGCCGACGGCGTCGTCGAGAATCTTGACGACCGGCACCAGGCAGTTGGTGGTGCAGGAGGCGTTGGAGATGACCATGTGCTCCTTGGTGAGCTGGTCATGGTTGACGCCGTAGACGACGGTGAGATCGGCGCCATCAGCGGGAGCCGAGACGAGGACGCGCTTGGCGCCGGCCGTCAGATGGGCGGCGGCCTTGTCGCGGGCGGTGAAGATGCCAGTGCATTCCATGGCGATATCGACGCCGAGCTCGCGGTGCGGCAGCGTTGCCGGATCCTTGATCGCGGTGACCTTGATCGGCTTGCCGCCGCCGACGATGATCGTGTCGCCTTCGACCTTCACTTCGGCCGGGAACTTGCCGTGGATCGAGTCGTAACGGAGGAGATGGGCATTGGTCTCGACCGGGCCGAGGTCGTTGATGGCGACGACCTCGATGTCGGTGCGACCGGATTCGACGATAGCGCGGAGGACGTTACGGCCGATGCGGCCGAAACCATTGATGGCAACCTTGACTGTCATGTTCATTCACTCCCGATAGAATAGGGCCCGATAGGCCGGGCGGCCTGGAATTGAGGAGATGGAGAGCGCCTCAAGGCGCCCTCTTTAAAGCTTTGCTTCGGCAGCCGCAACGACCGCGTCGGCGGTGATGCCGAAATGCTTGTAAACGTCCTTGACCGGACCGGACGCGCCGAAGCTCTTCATGCCGATGAAAGCGCCTTCCGGCCCGATGAAGGCATCCCAGCCTTCGCGGACGGCGGCTTCGACGGCGATCTTGACCGGGGAGTTGCCGAGCACTTGCTTACGATAGGCGTCCGGCTGTTCGAAGAACAGCTCCGTGCAGGGAACCGAGACGACACGCACCGAAACGCCCCTGGCTTCCAGAGTTGCGCGGGCGGCAACAGCGATTTCGACTTCGGAGCCGGAGGCGAAGATCGTTACCTTGGCGTCGGCATTGCCGGCAAGCGTATAAGCGCCCTGTTCGCAGAGGTTCTTTTCGCTGTATTCGGTGCGGGCCGGGCTGAGGTTCTGACGCGTCAGGGCAAGGCCCGACGGACGGTTGTGGGTCTTGATGGCGATTTGCCAGCATTCCGCCGTTTCCGTGGCGTCGGCCGGACGGAAGACCAGCAGGTTGGGGATGGCGCGCAAGCCAGCGAGCTGTTCGACGGGCTGGTGCGTCGGGCCGTCTTCTCCGACGCCGATCGAGTCATGCGTCAGAACGTGGATGACGCGGATGCCCATCAATGCAGCGAGGCGGATCGGCGGGCGGCAGTAATCCGAGAAGATCAGGAAGCCGCCGCTATAGGGAATGAGGCCGCCGTGCAGCGCAATGCCGTTCATGGCCGAAGCCATGCCGTGCTCGCGGATGCCCCAGTGCACGTAACGGCCGGCGAAATCCGTCGGCGTGATCGAGTGCATCTGGCTGGTCTTGGTGTTGTTAGACGGCGTCAGGTCGGCGGAACCGCCAAGCGTTTCCGGCACGAAGCCGTTGATGATCTCCAGCGCGTCTTCGGATGCCTTGCGGGTTGCGACCGTCGGCTTGGTCTCGGCCAGCTTCTTCTTATATGCGCTGATCGCGGCGTCGAAACCCTCCGGCAATTCGCCTGCCATGCGGCGGGAGAATTCCGCTTTGACGGGCGACTTGGCCAGAGTTTCTTCCCATGCCTTGACGATATTGTCGGAACGGGTGCCGGCGGCGCGCCATGCATCGAGAATGTCCGAGGGAACGACGAAGGGCTCGTAATCCCAGTTCAGCGCCTTACGGGTGGCGGCGATCTCGTCGGCGCCGAGCGGGCTGCCGTGAACCTTGTGGCTGCCGGCCTTGTTCGGGGCGCCGAAGCCGATCACCGTCTTGCAGGCGATGAAGGTCGGGCGATCAGACTTGTGGGCGGCTTCGATTGCATCGGCGATGGCGGCCTGATCGTGGCCATCGATCTCGATCGTATTCCAGTGAACGGCCTTGAAGCGGGCGATCTGATCGGTCGAATCCGACAGCGAAACGGCGCCGTCGATGGTGATCGAGTTGTTGTCCCAGAAAAGGATCAGCTTGTTGAGCTTCAGGTGGCCGGCAAGGGCGATGGCTTCATGGCTGATGCCTTCCATCAGGCAGCCGTCGCCATTGATGACATAGGTGTAGTGGTCCTGGAGGTCCGCACCGAATTCCTCGCGCAGCTTGCGTTCGGCGATCGCCATGCCGACGGCATTGGCGATGCCCTGACCGAGCGGGCCGGTGGTGGTCTCGATGCCGGTTGCGTGGCCGTATTCAGGGTGGCCGGCGGTCTTGGAGCCGACCTGACGGAACTGCTTCAGATCCTCGATCGTCATGTCGGGATAACCGGTCAGATACAGCAGCGAATAGAGCAGCATCGAGCCATGGCCGGCCGACAGCACGAAGCGGTCGCGGTTCGGCCAATGCGGCTTCTTCGGGTCGAAGCGCAGATATTTGGTGAACAGGACCGTCGCTACGTCAGCCATGCCCATCGGCATACCAGGGTGGCCGGAATTCGCCTTTTCAACGGCGTCCATGGCGAGGAAACGGATCGCGTTCGCCATCCGGTCGTTTTGTTGGAGAGAGGTCATAGCTTTTCTGCGAGCTCCGGGTGTCGGGGGATGGCCTCGAGCCTCCAAGACCATCGAGTGAAAGCGGCTGACACATAGCAGTTGGGGCTGGCGAGTCAATCAATGGCGGGGCAAATCCCAGCGTCCTTCGGCAATTTTTTGACATTTGATCGCTCGACTTTACAAAAGACCAAACGGGCGCGGCGGGCCTGTCTAAAACGTTCATCCACAGATAGGCAGGCTGGTGGTTGACGGGATTTATTGACGGGCCGTTGGCGAGCTGCATATCCTCTTGAAATCACAAGATCGGCAGATGTGGCCGATTCGCAGGTCCTGCACGGGAATCGGAAAGGCATGATGCCCACAGGCAAAACCATGGAAGCAGCGCTCGACGAATTGAGACAGGCGATTTCGAGCCTCGAAAACGCCGTCGACATGCGTGTCGAGCGGCAGCGCGAGCAGGGGGAGATCGAGGGCGAGGTGCGGCGTGTGCATGCCGACCGCTCCCGTCTGGCCCAGGAGCTCGACCAGGCCGAGTTTCGCGCCAACCGGCTGGAAGAGGTCAATCGCGAGGTATCGCGGCGGCTGGTGACGGCCATGGAGACGATCCGCGCGGTTCTGGACCGCTGATGAGAAAGAATTTGATATGGCGCAGGTGACGGTAACGATCGACGGCAAGGCCTATCGCATGGCCTGCGAGGAAGGGCAGGAGGATCATCTGACCGATCTCGCCACCCGTTTCGACCGCTATGTCGGCCATCTCAAGGGCCAGTTCGGCGAGATCGGCGATCTCAGGATCACCGTCATGGCCGGCATCATGATCATGGACGAGATTGCCGAGCTGACGCGCCGCATCGCGGGGTTGGAGTCCGAACTCGAGTCGCTACGCGGCAACCGCGACACCGTGCTTGCCGCGACCGCCCGCACAGAGGAAACGCTGGCGGCTGCGCTCGGCGAGGTTTCGAGCCGCATTCGCGGCATCACCGACAAGCTGAATGGCCGGGCCGCTCCCGAACTCAATTGATGTCAATTAAATAAAAACGGCCGGCCGTCGCCACTGGCGCGTCGATGCAAACGGCCTTATATATCGCGATGCGGTCTGCGCCTCTCGACAGGAACCACAATCCCTGGGGCCATACTCGATCCAAAGGGAGCTGTCCCTGTCCGGGCTCGTGGGCCTGGACACACGGTGCCCACCTACGTTTGTAGGCGCCCAGGATCGTAAACATCCATCGGTCGACGTGGATCGCACCTTTTCCTTTCATCATCGACGAAGACGCCGGGTCAACGGGCGAACGCTGCTCGCGCGTCCGCCCCTCGTGGCGCGCAGTTACTTCTTCAGACCGGGAAGCGTTACCTGGAAGACCTGGAACATGGTGTCCACGTCGGCGCCGCCGTCAGCCTTATAGGTGGCCCCCACCTGAAAGCCATCCTGCGTCAGGAAGTCGTTGTCGTTGGCGACGAACAGGAAGTAATCGTCCGGCAGCTTCGGATCGAGAACGCTTGCCAGACCCATGGCTTCCCATTTTTCCGACAGATCGTTCTTGTCGTTCGGTGCGCCGTTGTGCAGGCCGAAACGGCCAAGCTCGGCCTCGTCGTTGAGGTCGATGAACGGCGTCAGCGTCGCCGGCGTCAGCGACGGGTCGAGGACACCTTTCGGTGCGACCGCCTTGCCGGCATCGAAATCGCTGCCGGCGATGTCGGTCGCGGCGGACAAGTCGACGATGTTGATCTTGCGATATAGAGACGTGTCGCCCTTCACGCCCTGGCCGTTGCCGCTGTCACGGGCAAGCATCAGGAAGGTCTTGTCGGAAAGGGCGACGATCTCGCTCTCGGCGGCGATCGTCGTCTTGCCCTTGGCGTCTTTGAAGACCGGCAGCGGCACGACATATTCGTGCACCAGCTCCAGATGATCGGGATCGGCGGCGTCATAGATCATGGCGCGGGTATTCTGGCGGGTCGAGCCGGAATCGCCGCCGTCCTGGCGGGCCGCCGACTGCAGTACGGCAACGATAAACTTGCCGTCGGGCGTCATTGCCATGCCTTCGAGACCCTGGTTGTTCTGGCGGCCGGTTTCGGGGTCCTTCGGATCGGGAGCGGACCCGCCGGGAGCAGGATTGTTTGAGGCGAAGCTCAGCGCGCCCTTGCGCATCGGCAGAAGCGCCTTGGGCGGCTGGGTGGCTGAAAGCAAGTGGCCATCGGCGGAGAAGCGATAGATATAGGGCCCGTATTCGTCGCTGACGAACATAGTGCCGTCGGCCATGCGGATGATCGCCTCATCGTCGAGGGCGATCTTGCCGTTCGCCGCCTGCGGCAGCGGCGGGAAGTTGCCGGCAGCGGCGCGGACGCCGGATTCCGGGTCGAGACCGGTCGTGTCCGCGCCCTTGTCGTCAACAAAGAGCATGGAATCGACGAGTTTCGCCTCGACGCCCGATTGCTCCTTGCCGGCCTCGGGGGCCGCGCCTGGCGCGGTCGGGGTCAGAATGATCGAGAGGGTGTTCAGGCGCGGGTGGTAGTCGACAGTGCCGGCGACATTGTAACCGCGGTCGGGCAGCAGGTAGAGCGTGCCCTTATAGCTGGCGCCATCCCGACTCCAGGCGGCGGGGTCGTTCGCCATGCCGGAGCCGGAGCCGAAGGTTTCACCGAATTTGTCGCGCTGGTTGGCCGGAATGCGGCCGACGCCGACCAGGCCCTTATTGACGAAACTGGCGGAATTCTCCGCCCTTGCCATGGCGGGAATGGCGGCGGATGCCGCGAGAACTGCGGCGAACAGCCGCGATGCATATGGTCTGACGTTCTTCATGAAATAGCCTCTCGGTCAAAAGCGTTCCTGCAACGGTTGCCGCCCGCAAGCTGGACACCGTTTCGAATGACATTCCTCGGCTTCGGGATCGATTCCTCAGAACGGAACACGCCCGGATTTCGCCCCTATCCGGCTAAACGTCTAGGGTGGGATCGTGATAACTGGATGACACCCTCGGAGCCTGCCATCAGCTCATTGCCCTAATCGACCGGATAGGGTCCTTCGGTGAATACTTCCTCGTGGTAGCCCTTGGAGCCGACATCGAGCGCCAACGGGCTTCGCCATTCGCGACGCTCGCGCAGGCAATCGACCACGAAGCGGAAATCATAGCGCGGCTGCCAGCCAAGTTCGCGCCTTGCGCGTTCGTTGACGTAGACGCGATCGAGCGTCGGGAACATTTTCCAGCCGCATTCGGCGTAAAGGGTGTTCGCAGCTGGAAACAGCCGCTCGACGACAGCAGGCGCGTCACGCCTGAGCTCAGCGACGTCGCCCGATAGAAAAGGCGTCGTGGCCGAGATGATATAGCGGCCGAAGCCGATCACCGGCGCTTTTTCGAGCGCCAGCAAATGGGCGCCGACCACGTCGCTGATATCGACGCGGCGATGGAGCAGCTCGTTGGCCTGCGCATTTTCCGCGGAATAGCTGTTGCGAATCTCGGGATCGTCATCGCTTTCGGGAAAGAAGCGAGACGTCCTGAGGATGACGACAGGCAGGCGGGATTTGCGGGCGAAAAGTTCCGCGATTCCTTCGGCAGCGAGCTTCGTCACGCCGTAGATATTCTTCGCGACAGGAAGCACGTCCTCGGTGACCCACGCCGCGGGCTCGCCGGCGGCCGGCGTCAATGCTGCGCCGAAAGCGCTGGTGGTGCTCGTGAAGACGAAGCTTGCAACCCCCGCGGCGGTCGCCTCTTCGAGCAGGTTCAGCGTGCCACCGACATTGGTGTCGAGGAAATCGCGATTGCCATGGGTCGCCACATGCGGCTTGTGCAGCGTGGCGGCATGGATGACGTGGCTGATGCCCGACATCGCCCGCCTGATGAAACCGCGGTCACCGATGGAGCCGACCATATCGGTAAAAGCCGATGGCTTGATGTCGATGCCGCGCGCCCACCGGCTCTGCGCGCTCAAGCTGCGCATCAGCGCCTCGCCGAGGTGGCCGGCGCTTCCCGTCACCAGTATCGTCATCGCGTCGTCTCCTGGCCCCATTCGCGGCAGAGGCTACAAAAGACCGGCGTTTGTGGACAACGCATAAATTATGCAGGAGGGTGCAGGAAAGCTGCATGCTCCGCGACGGTCGTGACGAGACGGCCGGCGCTGCCGTCGGAAAGCCTGATCCGCTCCCAGGTGACGCGGCCGGCGGCAATCGGCAGGCGCGCATTGCCGTTGGCTCCGGTATCGAAGGTCAACGACAGCAGCCTGCCCTCATGCCAGCCGCGCTCCTCCAGAGAAATTTCGGCGGCGGCGATCTCGGCGGAGGCGTAAGAGAAGAGTGAGCGGCCGAGAAAAGCGTCGAGCGGTGCGCGCCATTCCGCCTGCCGCGGACGGGAGGCAGACAGCAGCCGATGGGTGCCATCCCAGATCAGATGCACAGGCCGGACGGAATCTTCGACCAGCCGCTTTAAAGCCGCATCGGCCGCAGCATGTTGCGGCGAGGCGAAAATCCGATCCAGCTTGACGGCTTGGTCGGGCGAGGGAGCAAGCTGGCCGCGCTCCCAGCGCGAAACGGTCGCCTGGTTCACGCCGAGGAGTTCCGCGAGGTGCTGCTGCTTCATGCTGCGCAGCAACCGCATGCGGCGTATGCCGGCTCCTGATATCGTCATTTGTCCTGAGCTCCCACGCTTCTTTTGCCAGGATAGGAGTTCGGCGGGCCGGAAGGCAAGCCGACCCTCACGCCGGAGCATTGTTCCGGCTAATCTAATCTTCGAGATCGCTTCTCAGCCGATCGAGGATCGACAGGGCATGACCTGCATAGGCGCTGATCCAGCGGTCGTAGATGTGCTTGATCGGCAGGCTGTTCAGGTGGTTCCAGCGTTCTCGGCCTTCCTTTCTGGCGACGATCAGATCCGCTTCCTCAAGCACCTTCAGATGCTGCATCACCGTGCAGCGGTCCATGTCCGGAAACATTTCGCAAAGCGTCCCGGTGGTGCGGGGCGCGTCCTTGAGCAGATCGAGAATCTCGCGGCGGCGATGATGCGCCAGCGCCTTGAAGATTGGATCGTCAGTTGATTCGCTTGACATGTTATGTTTTTATAACATAATGGCATCAGACACAATGGAGAAGAGGAGAAGTGCCATGTCTCTCGGAATCCGCGTTTCCGGCCGTATCGGCCGCCCCGTTGCCGAAGTGTTCGATGCCGTCGTCAACCCGAAGAAGCTCAGCAGCTATTTCACCACGATCGGCGGGGCGAGCGCCCCGCTTGTTCAAGGCACGACGGTAACTTGGTGGAAGGATGCGCCGGTCGAGGTTGTCGAACTTGTGCCGGAAAGCCGCATCGTGCTGCGCTGGGACGGCGGCACTGCTGAGGACAAGACAAGGTATAAGACGCTGGTGGAAATGAATTTCAAGCCGCTGGAGGATGGCGGCACGCTGGTGACGATTGCCGAGACCGGTTGGCGCGAGGACGAGGCCGGCCGGCGCGGCACCTATCTCAACTGCGAAGGCTGGACGCAGATGCTTTGCAGCATGAAGGCCTTCGTCGAATACGGCATCAATCTGCGCGAGGGCATGTATCTCAGCGAGATGAAGGGCGAGCCGGCCAGCGCCCCGGATGTTTGACGAGGCCTGTCTCGAAGGAGATCGGCGATCCATCGCCAGACTTTGCTTGCCTGCCACACTGCGGGTGCTAGTTTCCGGAGTCGATATTCATCTCGGTTTCCAGGAGATTCATTATGCAGCTTGGTATGGTCGGTTTGGGCCGCATGGGCAATTATATGGTCCAGCGCCTGATGCGGGGCGGTCACGAATGCGTCGTCTACGACACCAGGCCGGAAAGCGTTGCCGAGCTCGCAGGTCTCGGCGCGGCCGGCAGCGCTTCGCTGGAGGAATTCGTCTCCAAGCTCACGCATCCGCGTGCGATCTGGCTGATGCTGCCGGCGGCGATCGTCGACAAGGTGCTGGCGAGCCTGGTGCCCCTGCTGCAGAACGGCGATATCGTCATCGATGGCGGCAATTCCTACTATCATGACGACATCCGCCGCGGCGCGGAGCTCATCACCAAGGGCATCCATTATGTCGACGTCGGTACCAGTGGCGGCGTCTTCGGCCTGGAGCGTGGCTATTGCCTGATGATCGGCGGCGAAAAGGGCATCGTCCAGCACCTTTCGCCGATCTTCGCAACACTCGCGCCCGGCGCCGGCACGACGGAAGCCTCACCGAACCGAACCGCCGAAGCGGCTGCAGCCAGCACCGCGGAACAGGGCTACCTGCATTGCGGCCCACATGGCGCCGGCCACTTCGTCAAGATGGTGCATAACGGCATCGAATACGGCTTGATGGCTGCCTATGCCGAAGGTCTCAATATCTTGAAACGCGCCAATATCGGCGCTGCCTCGCATGAGGCCGATGCGGAAACCGCGCCGCTCGCCCATCCCGAACATTTCCAATACGACTTCAATCTGCAGGATGTCGCGGAAGTCTGGCGCCGCGGCAGCGTTATCACCTCCTGGCTACTCGATCTCACCGCCGATGCCCTGCATGTCGACCCCGCACTTTCGAGATATGCCGGCCGCGTCTCGGACAGCGGCGAGGGCCGCTGGACGATCATGGCGGCAATCGACGAAAGCGTGCCGACGCCGGTGCTGAGTGCCGCGCTCTACGGCCGCTTCTCCTCGCGCGACAATGACGAGTTCGCCAACAAGGTGCTGTCGGCAATGCGCGCGGGTTTCGGCGGCCACGTGGAAAAGCCGGCTCCGAAATCCTGAGGGCCAAGCTGCTCTTCATTGAGCAGCATGCGTCCGTCACACCGCAAATAGCGGGCTTGACGGCCGGGTTCTGGTAGGCGGCGACAGCGTCTTTCCTAACCATCGGTAGGGCTTTCCTACCGCTTGCTGGCGGCAGCAGTCGCGAGTATCCATTGCAAGAAGTCGGTTGCTTTGTGCAAGCGCCGACAATTCATTGGAGGGCGGTCGTGACGCGTGACAGGGCAGGAGGCTTGACGGCCGCCATATCGGGCATATTGGCATTCATCGCGCTTTTTTCCGTGGCTTCGGCCAGCCTTGCCCAGACGCAGCCGGCGCAAGTGCCTGCCGCGACCGCTCCGCCGGCCCAGGTGCGTGAGATGATGCAGCTCATGCAGACGCCCGAGGTCAAGCAATGGATGTCGACTCAGATGGCGGCGACGCCTGCGGGCGATGCAGCGGCGGAAAACCAGATGTCCGTCCTGTCGGGTTTGCTGCAGCATTCCCGTCGTCATGTCTCGATGATTTCCGATGCCGCGATGACGCTGCCCTGGCAGATCGGCAATGCATCCTCGCTGCTTTTCGGCGAAATCGCAGCCACTGGCCGGGTTCGCATGATCGCCCAGTTCTTGGCGATCTTTCTGGTGGGCGCGATCATCGAGAGCATTGCCCGCTATGCGTTCCGCCGCCGCCGTCGCCGTCTGGCTCAGATGGCAGGCATGCATCTGGCGCCGCGTGTCATCCCGGCGCTGATCTTCGCGGCAGCGACGGTGCTGACGCTGCTCAGCCTCTACTGGCCGCCGCTCAGCCAGAGTATCGCGATCGTCTGTGTCGTTGCGCTGATCGTCCAGCGTTTTACGATCTGCATCGGCGGTGTGCTGGTCGATCTCATTGGACTCGCGCGAGCCGAGGAGGAGCGGCAGGGTGTGACTGCTCCAATCATGCCGGGACGCTCCGTCGCGCTCTTCTGGTATCGCCGTTGCGCGACCTTCGTTATCTATTTCGCTTTCGGCTGGGCAGTGATCCAGTCGATGGCGCCGCTCGGCTATACACCGAGCGCTCGGCTTCTCGTCGGCTACTTCCTCGGTATCGGATTGCTGCTGCTCGCGGTCGAGGCGGTCTGGTCGCGGCCGCATAAGGACGAGAAGCGTGGATATGGAATCTCCTGGGCACTCACCATTTATTTCCTGCTGCTTTGGGGACTGTGGGTCGCGGGCTTCAACGGGCTGCTCTGGCTCGGCATCTATGTGCTGCTGCTGCCGCGCGTGCTCGCGGTCTCGACGCTTGCGGTGAAATCGCTGCAGCAGACCGAAGCGAGCTTCCTTGCAACACGCCGCATCGCGACCGTGCTGCTCGACCGTGGCGTGCGGGCGCTGATTATCGCCTTTGCCGCCATCTGGCTCGGGCGGATGCTCGGCGTCGGCGCCGATACGATGGCTGCTGGTGATCGGATGGCCGACAAGATCGCGCGCGGCGTCATCGGCGGGATTGTCATCCTGCTTGCTGCTGATCTGCTCTGGCACGTCGTCAAAGCCTATATTGACGGCAAGCTCCTCGATTCACCTCTGGACGGTACCGCGACGGACGAGGAGAAGGCCAAGCACGCGCGGATCCAGACGCTGCTGCCGATCTTCCGCAATATCCTTGCCGTGGTCATCGCCGTCATCGCGGTTCTGATGGTGCTCTCCGGCCTCGGCATCGAGATCGGGCCGCTGATTGCCGGTGCCGGCGTCGTCGGCGTTGCCGTCGGTTTCGGCGCCCAGACGATCGTCAAGGACGTCATCAGCGGCATGTTCTATCTCTGGGACGATGCTTTCCGTGTCGGCGAATATATCGAAAGCGGCACCCATAAGGGCGTCGTCGAAGCCTTCAGCCTCCGATCGGTGAAGCTCAGGCATCATCGCGGGCCGCTGACAACCGTGCCGTTCGGCGAACTCGGCGCGGTGAAGAACTTGAATCGCGACTGGACGATCGACAAGATCAGCCTCAACGTCAAATACGACACCGATCTCGTCAAGGCCAAGAAGGTGATCAAGCAGATCGGCCAGACACTGCTCGAAAACCCGGAATTCGGCCCGCACATCATCGAGACGCTGAAGATGAAGGGCGTGGAACAGTTCGGCGAATTCGCGATCGAGATCCGTCTGTCGATGATGACGAAGCCCGGCGAGCAGTTCGTCATCCGTCGCAATGCGCTGGCGATGATCCGCAATGCCTTTAAGGAAAACGGCATCGAGTTCGCCGTGCCGACGGTGCAGGTGGCGGGCGATCGCGAGGCCGATTTGGAGGCTGCCGTCGCGCGTTACGCTTCCCATATGCGAGCCAACGGCGAACCGGCGGCATGAATGCCGTCACCTGAACCTCATTATCGCGGCAAGGCATTCGTAAGCTTACGAAAATGCAATGTGCCATCACGTATTCCTGCGCAAATTCGCCCCAATTGAGGATGATTGAGGCGCAGGCGGCGGGGTTGGGTAGCGTCGGGCATGACTTCATAGAGCTTATATGCCTGTCATGTTACGTCTTCGAAAATGATTCCCGCCGAATTGGAAACTGCGCAGGTACGAGATGTCGGGTCACGGCAATTTGGATGAGATCGAGGCGACGGACGGTTTTTCTTTTCGCACGCTTTTCAGACGTTACAGGACGCCGCTCACGGCAGCCGCGACGCTGATCGTCTTCTGTCTCGTCGGTTACGCCATCATGCAGCTCACCAACGAGGTGCGCTATGACGATGTCGTCGCAGCCCTGGCGGCGACCAGGCCGAGCGCGATCTTGCTTGCGCTGTTCTTCACCGCTCTCAGCTTTCTCTCGCTGGTATTCTACGATCTCAACGCGATCGAATATATCGGCAAGAAGCTGCCCCTTCCGCATGTGGCGCTGACGGCGTTCAGCGCCTATGCGGTCGGCAACACAGCCGGCTTCGGCGCACTGTCGGGCGGGGCGATCCGCTATCGCGCCTATACGCGCCTCGGGCTCTCGCCGGAGGACATTGGCCGCATCATCGCCTTCGTCACGCTCTCCTTCGGCCTCGGGCTCGCGGCTGTCGCATCGATCGCCCTCATCATCATCGCCAGCGAAATCGGGCCGCTGATCGGCGTCAGTCCATTCCTTCTCCGGCTGATCGCCGGCTCGATCATCGCCATTCTCGGGGCTGTGATGATCACCGGCCGCGAGGGCCGCGTGCTCGATTTCGGCGCCGTGGCAATCCGCCTGCCGGACTCGCGCACCTGGTCACGCCAATTCCTCGTTACCGCCTTCGATATTGCCGCCTCCGCGTCGGTGCTCTACGTGCTCTTGCCGCAGACGGCCATCGGCTGGCCGGTCTTCCTCGCCGTCTATGCGATCGCCGTCGGTCTCGGCGTGCTCAGCCACGTTCCGGCCGGGCTCGGCGTGTTCGAGACCGTGATCATCGCTTCGCTCGGCAGCGCGGTGAATATCGACGCGGTGCTGGGATCGCTGGTGCTCTATCGGCTGGTCTACCATGTATTGCCGCTGTTGATCGCCGTGCTCGCGGTCTCGGCGGCGGAGTTGCGCCGTTTTGTCGACCACCCGGCCGCTTCCAGTGTCCGCCGTATCGGCGGACGGCTGATGCCGCAGCTGTTGTCGACCTTGGCGCTGCTGCTCGGCGTCATGCTGGTATTTTCGAGCGTCACGCCGACGCCGGACCAGAACCTGGAATTCCTCTCCAACTATCTGCCGCTGCCGATGGTCGAAGGCGCGCACTTCCTCTCCAGCCTGCTCGGGCTTGCGCTGGTGGTCGCGGCGCGCGGCCTCGGTCAGAGACTCGACGGCGCGTGGTGGGTGGCCGTGTTCTCAGCCGTTGCCGCATTGACCCTGTCGCTTCTGAAGGCGATCGCCCTCGTCGAAGCTGCATTTCTCGCCTTTCTCATCTTCGGGCTCTTCGTCAGCCGACGGCTCTTCACCCGGCATGCGTCACTGCTCAACCAGGCGATGACGGCATCCTGGCTGATGGCGATCGCCGTCATCATCGTTGGCGCCGTCGTCATCCTGCTCTTCGTCTATCGTGATGTCGAATACAGCAACGAACTCTGGTGGCAGTTCGAATTCACCGCCGAGGCGCCGCGGGGACTGCGCGCCCTGCTTGGCATCACCATCATCTCCTCGGCAATCGCCATTTTCAGCTTGCTCCGACCGGCGACCTTCCGGCCGGAGCCGGCAACAGAGGAGGCGCTGACGCGTGCCGTGGAAATCGTCAGGAAGCAGGACAATGCCGATGCCAATCTGGTGCGCATGGGTGACAAGAGCATCATGTTTTCGGAAAAAGGTGACGCCTTCATCATGTACGGCCGACAGGGCCGCTCATGGATCGCGCTGTTTGACCCGATTGGCGATCATCGTGCCGTGCAGGAACTCGTCTGGCGCTTCGTCGAAGCGGCGCGGGCCGCCGGCTGCCGCGCCGTCTTCTATCAGATCTCGCCAGCGCTGCTTTCCCATTGCGCCGATGCCGGCCTCCGCGCCTTCAAGCTCGGCGAACTGGCAGTGGCCGACCTCCGGACCTTCGAAATGAAAGGCGGCAAATGGGCGAACCTTCGCCAAACGGCGAGCCGAGCCCAGCGCGACGGGCTGGAATTCGCGGTAGTCGAATCCGAGGACGTGCCTGATATCATCGATGATCTCGCCGCCGTTTCCACGGCCTGGCTTGAACATCACAATGCCAAGGAAAAGGGCTTCTCCCTCGGTTCCTTCGATCCCGATTACGTTTCCTCGCAACCGGTCGGCATCCTGAAGAAGAACGGCAAGATCGTCGCCTTCGCCAATATCCTCGTCACCGAATCCCGCGAGGAGAGCACGATCGATCTCATGCGCTTCTCGCCGGACGCGCCGAAGGGCTCAATGGACTTTCTCTTCGTGCAGATCATGGAATATCTGCGTAACCAGGGTTTCACCCACTTCAATCTCGGCATGGCGCCTCTCTCCGGCATGTCGAAACGCGAAGCGGCACCCGTCTGGGACCGTATCGGCAGCACCGTCTTCGAACACGGCGAGCGCTTCTATAACTTCAAAGGCCTTCGGGCATTCAAATCCAAGTTTCATCCGCACTGGCAACCGCGCTATCTTGCGGTTTCCGGAGGAGGCAATCCGATGATCGCGTTGATGGACGCGACATTTCTGATCGGGGGCGGATTGAAAGGGGTAGTGAGAAAATGATCAGGACAATCCTTCTTGCCGCAGCATGCGCCTGCATGCTCGCTGCCGCACCGGCTAATGCTGCCGAGGAAACCACGCAGAGCTTCGAAAGCGGGCTCATCCCGTCACCGCACATCTTCCTGCCGGAAGGGGAGGTGAAGGGCGCCGTGATGCTGATCTCGGATGCCGCCGGCTGGGGCGATTATGAGAAGGCCGAGGCCGACAGGCTAGTCGCCGAAGGCGCAGTCGTCATCGGCGTCGACTTTCCCTCCTATATCCAGGCGCTCAGCCGCTACGACGTCAGTCTCAACGACGGCTGCATCTACACGGTCTCGGATATCGAATCGCTGAGCCAGCAGGTGCAGCGCGCGACCGGTAACAATGCCTATCATTTGCCGATCGTCGCCGGCATCGGCGAAGGCGCAGCCCTGGCGCTGGCAATCGCGGCTCAGACGCCGGATGCGACGATCGGTCAGACGCTTGCGGTCGATCCGCTGGCTGGTATTCCGCTCACCAAGGAGCTTTGCACGCCGGCTTCCAAGAAGGTGATTGGCCAACGCACGGTCTATGGCCTCAGCGACGGCGCCCTGCCGGACCCGATCATATCAGTCTTCACGCCTAAAGCTGACAAGGATGGCCGGACGCACGCCGAGGCGTTGCAGAAATCTCATTCGGCAATCGAGATCCGTGACGCCACCGACGATGCGCAGACAGTATTTGCCGATACGCTCGATGACCTCGTCACTGCCTCCGGCGCCTTCGGCAATCCGCTCGGCCTGCCGCTGGCCGTGCTCGAGGCAACGCCAGCCTTCGATACGATGGCGGTTATCTATTCCGGCGACGGCGGTTGGCGCGACATCGACAAAGAGGTCGGCGGCACGCTGCAGAAGGAAGGCATTCCTGTCGTCGGCGTTGATTCACTTCACTATTTCTGGTCGGAGCGCAAGCCAGAGGAGACGGCCAGCGATCTTTCGAAGATCATCGATTTCTATCGTAAGCAGTGGAAAGTGAAGCATGTGCTGCTCGTCGGCTACTCTTTCGGCGCCGATGTCGTGCCCGCGACCTATCAGCTGCTCAAACCGGCCGAGAAGTCCTCGGTGGTGCAGTTGTCGCTGCTGTCGCTCTCGCACCAAGTTGATTACGTCATCTCCGTTCTCGGCTGGCTCGGCCAGAAGACCGAAGGGGCAGGGGGAGACCCGGTCAGCGACCTGAAGAACGTCGATCCGAAGCTGGTGCAGTGCATCTACGGCAAGGATGATGACGACGATGTCGCCTGTCCGGCACTCAAAAATAGCGGCGCCGAAGTGGTCGAACTGCCCGGCGACCATCATTTCGATGAGAATTACGACCTTCTCACCAAGTCGATCATCGATGGGCTGAAGAGACGGCTGCAGGATTAAGGCTTCGCTAACTCCCGGAAATCGAGGCCGATTTCCGGGAGGCGATATTAACACATCAACCTTTCTTCACTCCAGCCGAGTTCGGCGAGTTCCCTGCCGCGAAACCGCGCATCATCGGCGAGGATGAATTCGTCAAGCTGCGGCGGGGCAACGCTGGTGCCGGCAAGCATCGCATGGACCTGGCCGCGATGATGGGTCTGATGCTGGAAGAGGTGGGCGAGCACGTCGTCCATCCGCTCCTGCTGAATACGATCGCCGCGATGGAGACTGACGATCGAGATTAGCCTTTCCGGCGTCAGGGCTTCGCAAAGGTCGATCAGGCGCTGATCAACCTTTGCCTGCGCTTGCGTCAGTGACTCGACGTCATCGAAGGGTTCGTCCACCTCGAAGGCCTGGAACCCGAGCGTGCCGCCTTCGATGCCGTCGACATAGAACCAGTCGACCGTGATGATGTGATTCAGGGTCTCCTTGATCGATGGAAAGAAGCTCGTGCGCGGCGCTTCGAATTCGCCGACTTTCAACGCTGCGCAGGCGTGAAGCAGCCGGTGGTTGGCGAGGGCGTTGTTATAGGCAAGCTTGCGAAAGGCCCTGGCGGGATCGAAGATCGACATCGGCGGCTTTCCTCTTCCTGCACTCAAAATGTTTGCGTCAGTCATCGAGATTGCCGTCGCGCCAGGCGAGATGACGTGGTGCCCCGGGCAGGTTCTCGATTTCATCAGCGATGAAATAGGGCGGGATGTCGAGCGCGGTCAGGGCCGCGCGCGTTGCCGGCACCCATTTGAATTCGAGATGGTTGTCGCCATCTTCGACGCGATGGATGATCTCGTGTGGCTGAAAGGGAAATTCCGCCGGGATTTCCATCAGGTAGTAGAGGCCGAGTTCATGCCAGTCGCGTTGTTCGTAGTGGAAAAAGTTCTCGACGATCCAGAGCAGGCGCAAGACGGTGACCTCGAGGCCAAGCTCCTCCACCATCTCGCGTTTCAGCGTCTCTTCCGACGTCTCTCCGATTTCCGCCCGACCGCCCGGAAAGGTCCAGAAGGGCTCGTGCATGGCGCGATGAACAAGCACGTGCCCATCGCGAAAGCCGAGGCCGGCAATGCGATAGTTGAAACGCGCAGCACCCTGAGTCAGGCGGATGGGGGTGCGCTTGCTCATGTCATTCTTATCCGAGATCGATTACGACGATTTCCGGCGGCACGCCGAAGCGGACCGGAGCAATGGAACAGCCGAGCCCACCGGAAACGATGATATTACGCCCCTCCTCGACGATATGGCCATAGGCGTAGCGATCGCCGTAGCGCGAGGGGACGATCGGTGAACGACCGAAGAAGCGGATCTGTCCGCCATGGGTGTGACCCGAGAGCGTCAGCGAGACGCGCTCGGGCACGCGAGGAAAGATATCGGGCTCATGGGCAAGCAGGATGACGGGCGCGTCATCAGTGACCTGAGCCATCGTTCCATCGAGATCGTCGAGGCCGGTCATGCACGTGCGACCCCATTTCCTGCCGGGGAGCAGCGCCAGCTGATCTTCGAGCCCTGCGAGCCAGAAGCCGCGGCCATCCTTATCGAGCCGGACGGCGCGGTTGCCGTAGACAGGGATGCCGACATCGGCAAGCGCCCGGTGTCCGAAGGTTTCCATCCCGCCGTTGTTCTGGGCGGTCCTGTCCTCCCACCAGTCATGGTTGCCCATGATCGCGTGGACGCCGAGCGGGGCTTGAAGGGTTGCGAGCGCCTTCGACCATTGGCTCGAATGCACATATTGCGTCACCATGTTCATGCCCGATGCGTAATCGCCGAGCAGGATGGTCACGTCGCCTTCGAGTTCATTGGCCCGGTGGCAGATAGAGGTAATGCGGTTTGCCGACATCCAGGGTTCGCAGGCATGGATATCGGCGAGGGCAACAACGCGAAGCTTCAGCCCCGGTGTCCATCCCGGCGGCGTCAGCCGGTAGCGGGCGATGCCGAGCCGCGCCAGTGGTTCATAGGCGAAGGCATAACCGCCGAGCGCCATGGCGCCTGCGATACCGCCGCCAAGAACCTTGAAAAATCCGCGGCGGGTGATCACTCAGTCGTCCTCCTGGAACAGCCGGAACTGCGCAGCCTCCATCTCCTTTGGCGGTTGCATACCCAGATGTTTCCACGCGATTGCGGTGAGAACGCGGCCGCGCGGCGTGCGCTGAATGAAACCCTGCTGGATCATGTAGGGCTCGATAATGTCCTCGATCGCGTCGCGCGGCTCCGAAAGGCCGGCGGCGATGGTTTCTATGCCGACCGGACCGCCGCCGAAATTGACGGCAATCATGTTGAGGTAGCGTTTGTCGAGCTGATCGAAGCCGACATTGTCGACCAGCAAGCGGGTCAGCGCTTCGTCGGCGATCTCGCGGGTGACGGCCTCGGCCCTTGCCACCTCGGCGAAATCACGCACGCGCCGCAGCAGCCGGCCGGCAATGCGCGGCGTACCGCGGGCGCGCCTGGCGATCTCGCGGGCGCCCTCTTCGGTCATCGGCAGGTTCATCAGCCGCGCGCCGCGGCGCACGATCAGCTCCAGTTCCTCGACGGTATAGAAGCTGAGCCGCACCGGAATGCCGAAACGATCGCGCAGCGGTGTCGTCAGCAGGCCGAGACGGGTGGTGGCGGCGACCAACGTGAATTTCGACAGGTCGATCTTCACCGAGCGAGCGGCAGGGCCTTCGCCGATGATGAGGTCGAGCTGGTAATCCTCCATGGCGGGATAGAGAATTTCCTCGACGGCGGGATTGAGGCGATGGATCTCGTCGATGAAGAGCACGTCGCGCTCCTCGAGGTTGGTGAGGAGGGCGGCAAGGTCGCCGGCCTTGGCGATCACCGGGCCCGAGGTCGAGCGGAAGTTGACGCCGAGCTCCTTCGCCATGATCTGCGCCAGCGTCGTCTTGCCGAGGCCTGGCGGTCCGACGAAAAGCACGTGGTCCAGGGCCTCGCCGCGGTTCTTCGCCGCCTCGATGAAGATCTTGAGATTGGCGCGCGCCTCGGCCTGGCCGGTGAATTCGTCCAGCGACTGTGGGCGCAGCGTCACATCAAGATCTTCGCCCCGCTTTTCCGGCGATATCAGGCGGGCGGGTTCACTCATGCTCTCATTCCGTTTTGAAACCTGTTACAGCAATACACCAAACGTCGGGTGCCTCGACACCCATTCATTGGTTTTCCGGTTTTCACCGTGCCAGCTCTTTCAATCCGAGCCTGATCAGCTTGGCGCTGTCGGCGCCGTCGCCGGCCGTTTTCATCGCCGCGGCAACGGCATTTGCCGCCTGATCTCTACTGTAGCCGAGGTTGGTCAGCGCGGACACTGCATCAGCAACCGGTGCGGCGGCGACACCTTCGCCGAGTTCCTGCTTGAGACCGATGTTGATTGCCTCGCCGGCATAGGCCGGTGCGCGGTTCTTGAGTTCGGTCACGAGGCGCATCGCCACTTTCGGGCCGACACCCGGCGCGCGCGAGACGGCAGCGCGGTCCTGGAGGGCGATCGCATTGGCAAGTTCGCCCGGCGTCAGGGTCGAGAGCACCGCGAGCGCCACCTTGGCGCCGACACCCTGGACGCTTTGCAGCAGGTTGAACCACTCCCGCTCCAGCGCCGTCATGAAGCCGAAGAGCTTCAACTGGTCCTCGCGGACATAGGTTTCGATGAAGAGCACGCAGGCTTCGCCCGCCGATCCGAGCTTGGACAAGGTGCGGGCCGAGCAATAAGCGACGTAACAGACGCCGTGCACATCAACGAGCACATAATCTTCGCCGATCTCGTCTATGGTGCCTTTCAGCTTGCCGATCATGAGTCGCGGTCTTTCAAGGGTGCGTTTCGGGCGTAATGATTTCAACGGAAGGAAAATAGGAACGATAACCGCCGGCATCGCGGGTCAAAATTCTGTAGCCCCTTATCGCCGCATGCGCGCCGATGAGGAAATCCGGCAATATCCGTTCGCGTCCTCCGCCCGCGCGGCGGTAAAGCCGGAAGGCTTGAGCCGCGGCAAATGCGGCCGGCCACGGCAGGTTCTCGCGGCGGAATTCATCCTGCGGAAGCAGGCGATCGACTTCATCGACATCGTCATACCGAACGGAAAATTCGGAATAGATGATCGGATTTATAAGGACCGGCCCATCTCTGAAGATATCGAGTATCTTCCGGCGCGACCAGTCGTGCCAGTCCGAGCTGATCATAGCCAGATCGACGAGGACGTTCGTGTCGACAAGCGTCGCCATCAGCGATCACGCGTCATAGACATGAGATCTTCGGCATCGATTTCCTGATCGCCGGTTCCCTCCAGACGGCGGATCGTCTCAATGAAACGGTCCAGCCGACCTCTATCCTCGACTTCCTGCTTGCCGTTCTTCGGCGAGAGAACGAGCTTGCCGCCCTCGATCGAGAAAATGACCTCGCTGTTGGTCTCGATGCCGGCAAGCTCCCTGAGATCGCGGGGAATAGTGACCTGACCTTTGGATGTGACACGCATCAGAGGCTCCTTCAAAGTAAGAATTATCCTTACCGCAGGAACAAGTCAAGAACGGATTATCCCGCCAGCGCTTGGCGCATCCGGTGGCCGCCGCGATTGTGGGCGTGACAAATGGCGATCGCCAAGGCATCGGCAGCGTCATCGCCCTTGAACTCGGCCTTCGGCATCAGGATCTTCAACATCATGTGAATCTGCTGCTTTTCGCCGTGCCCGACGCCGATGACCGCCTTCTTCACCGCATTCGGGGCATATTCGGAGACCGGCAGTCCGGCGCGCGCCGGCACCAGCATGGCGATGCCGCGGGCTTGGCCGAGTTTCAGTGTCGCTACGGCGTCCTTGTTGACGAAGGTCTGTTCGACAGCGGCTTCATCGGGCTTGTGAGCGTGGACGATATCGGCGAGCCCGTCATGCAGCTGGCAGAGGCGGGAGGCGAGGTCCATCTCGCCATCGGAGGTCACCGTTCCCGATGCCACGAATTTCAGGGAATTGCTTAACGTGTCGATGATTCCCCAGCCTGTGCGACGGAGGCCGGGATCGATGCCAATGATGCGAATCGTATTTTGCATGGTTCAACCTATAGCGATTGCGAAATAAGTGCCATCGATATGTGAACAAACCGAAAACACCCTCGGTTTTAGAGCGCGCATTTACCGCGAATTAAAAGAGATGTCTGAATTCTAGTTCATCGAATGTGCGAGGGGCTTCGTTCCACAAGAATAAGTCCCCGATGTTCTGTTGACAGGTCAGCCGGCCGGGGATGCACCGCGTGCCCAGGCTGGCAGGTGCCGTTCAGAAGGGTTCATTGTATATGGCTCAGAGATTTCAGTCCCTGTCCTTCAAGGTCATTGCCACTTTCATCCTGATGACCGTGCTGTCGATCGCGGTCATCGACGTGCTTGCCTATTTTGCCAGCAGCCGCATATCCGACGAGCAGGCGCTGAAGGCCAAGGAAAGCGTGCTGATCTTCCGTGGCGACATGTTGCAGGACCAACTGGCGCAGCTTGAGAACCAAGCCAATTCCATCGCGCGCATCGAGGCGCTGCAGATGTCGATCACCAGCTTGAAGAGCGGCTGGAAGACAATCCAGAAGACTTCGGGGGATGCCCGCGCCGAGCTGAAGAAGGTTTTCATCACGGGCAATCCCAACCCGGCCGACCAGCGCGAGAAGCTGATGAAGCCGGAAGGGCCGAGCGGGTTCTATTATTCGAATCATGAGCAGACGCAGGGCGAAGTTGCCCGCGACCTCGACAACACCGCTTTCAGCGATCTGCTGATCGCCGATCTCGACGGCAGCGTGCTCTATTCCTACAAGAAGGACGACGACTTTGCCGAAAACTTGAAGTCGGACGCCTGGAAGACAGCGGGCGCCGGCATCGCATTCGCCAAGGCGATCGAGAATACCGCCAAGGCGACGGATGACGCCGCGCCGACGGGCTTCTCCGGCCTCCGCGTCGATGCAGCAAGCGGCAAGCCCGCGATCTTCTATGCCGTGCCCATCGTCAAGCTCGGAGCGGCCAAGGGTATCATCCTGTTCAAGGTGCGTGAGGACATCGTCACCAGCATCCTTGCCAAGGGCATCGTCCAGGGCAGCACCGCGCGGGCTGCGATCGTCTCCGGCGATGGCTCCGCTATCGCTCTCGATGCCGGCGGCAAGCTTGCGACGCTCGATGCCACCCCCTTCACCTTCATCAAGGACGCGCTTGCCAGCTCCGCGATGACCGTGGCCGATTTCGACCGGGCGGATGGCGCGGCCCGCGCCTATGTCCGCGGCATCGACTATCGCGGCGATCGCTTCCTGGTGGTCGAGAGCGTGCTGCTCAGCGAGCTCAATGCCGGCTCGATCGAGATCGCCACTTTGCTGACGATGATCGGCATGGGCGTGCTCGTCGTCATGGCCATCGCGACCGGGCTCGTCACCAATTTCCTGTTTTCGCCGCTGGCCCGGCTTGCCGGTGTCACCCGCGACGTCGCCGACGGCAAGCTCGACAGCGAGATCGGCAGCCTGAACCGAAAGGACGAGATCGGCACGATGGCCAACGCGCTTGCCCGTTTCCGCCAATCGCTGATCGAAAGCCGCGAACTCGAAGCCGCCAGCGAAGAGACGCGCCTGCAGGCCGAGCATGACCGTCAGCAGAACCTCGCCGAGCGCGAGGCCGAGGCGAAGACGCTGCAGCAGGTGGTCGAGGCGATTGACGAGGGGCTGCATCATCTGGCGAGCGGCGATCTCTCCTATCAGATCGATACTCGCTTCCCGAACGAACTCGAAAGTCTGCGTGTCAATTTCAACGAGGCGCTCGCCACACTCAGCGAAACCATGACGGCGATCGGCGGCAACTCGATGGCGGTGCGCGCCGGCTCCGAGGAGATGCGCACTGGCGCCGACGAGCTTGCCGGGCGCACCGAACGTCAGGCCGGCTCGATCACCGAGACGGCGAATGCGATCAGCGCCATTACCCAGTCCGTTCGCCGCCAGATCGAGAGGGCAGAACAGGCCGAGCGCATCGCCCGCGACGCCAAGAAGGAGACGACCGGCTCCAGCCAGATTATGCGCGAGACGATCGCGGCGATGGAGGCGATCCAGACCTCCTCGCGCCAGATCAACACCATCATATCGGTCATCGACGATATCGCCTTCCAGACCAACCTGCTGGCGCTCAACGCCGGCGTTGAAGCGGCGCGTGCGGGGGAATCGGGCAAGGGCTTTGCCGTGGTCGCCATGGAAGTCCGGGAGCTCGCCCAACGCTCATCGAGCGCGGCAAAGGAGATCTCCAGCCTGCTGCAGAAATCGACGCATGAGGTCGAAAGCGGTGTCGCGCTCGTCGAAAAGGCCGGCGTTGCCCTGACCGGCATCGGCGCCCATGTCGAGGAGATCAACGGACAGATCAACGAGATCATGGAGTCGACCCGCGAGGAAGCCACTACGCTGCGCGAGATCAACAGCGCCGTGGCCGAACTCGACGCGATGACGCAGCAGAACGCCTCAATGGTCGAGGAGACGACGGCGGCGATCCACCGGCTGGCGACGGAAGCTCTGGAAATGGACCGCCAACTCGGCAATTTCACGCTGCCGCAGGGGCATCAAAGACCGAGCGCCGAGGTGCATGTGCTGCGTCGTCACCGGTGAGACGTCGCTTCCGATATTCGACGAGGGCTGCCATCGCGCGGCCCTTTTGTTTGGGTGTACGGTTTGGAATGGGCGGACGCCAACCTACATAGACGGCATCGTTCAACTGCCGGCAGGTTTCCATGGTTCCCTTCTCCATACTCGACCTTTCTCCTATCGCCGAAGGCAGCACCGTGCGCCAGTCGCTCGAAAGCTCGGCGCGGATGGCTCAGAAGGCTGAAGAATTCGGTTACAAGCGCTTTTGGCTCGCCGAGCATCACGGCATGCCGGGCATCGCCAGTGCTGCAACCGCCGTGGTCATCGGCCATGTCGGGGCTGCGACAAAACGCATCCGCATCGGTTCCGGCGGCATCATGCTGCCCAACCATTCGCCGCTCGTCATCGCCGAGCAGTTCGGCACGCTGGAAGCGCTTTTTCCCGGCCGCATCGATCTTGGTCTCGGGCGGGCGCCGGGAACGGACATGCGCACGGCACAGGCGCTGCGGCGCAATATCGAGGCCGGCGCGAACAGTTTCCCGAACGACGTGGTGGAATTGCAGCAGCTTCTCGGCACGCCGGTCGAGAACCAGGCGATCCTTGCGGTGCCCGGCAATGGTTCGCATATCCCGATCTGGCTGCTCGGCTCCAGCCTCTACAGCGCCCAGCTTGCGGCGATGCTCGGGCTTCCCTATGCCTTCGCCTCGCATTTTGCCCCTGATATGCTGCTCGACGCCATCGCGATTTATCGCGACCGCTTCCAGCCCTCGGCGGCGCTCGAGAAGCCCTATGTGATGGTCGGCGTCATGGGCGCGATGGCGGCGACGGACGAGGAGGCGCGCTACCATTTCACTTCCGCCCAGCAGCAGTTCGTCAACCTGCGCCGCAATGTCCGCGGGCCGTTCCCGCGCCCTGTCACCGATATGGAGAGCTTCTGGTCGCCGATGGAGAAGATGAACGTCGAACACACACTGCGCTACGCCGTGGTAGGTTCGCCGGCGACGGCTGAGGCGAAGCTGACGGAGTTTCTCCGGGAAACGGAGGCCGACGAGGTGATCATCTCGATGCCGATCCATGATATCGAGGCGCGGCTGAAGTCGGTGGAACTGTTCGCGGGGCTGGGAAACTTCGCGCGGGCCGCCGCCTAAGATTTTTCCAAGCAGTCGCCAGAGACAGAAAAACCCGGCGCCAAGGCCGGGTTCCGTTTGTTGGCAACGCCTCCACCGTCATGCTCGGCCTTGTGCCACTGGTGTCCGGTTTAAATTTGGTGGACAAGGCGCACGGTGTTGATTCTACTCGTATTCGGATGTTTGGCGACAATCCCGGACACGAAAGAGGGGCAACACCGTGCGGCACGAGAATAGCGTCTTTCATGATCTGTTGAAGCGGATTCCGTGGGCGGCCTTCGAAAGACTTGTGGAGGAGCATCAGGCCGACAAGCACGTGCGGCGGCTGTCGACGAAGGGCCAGTTGGTCGCGCTGCTCTACGGCCAGCTTTCCGGGGCCGTCAGCCTGCGCGAGATCGTCGGCGGCCTGCAAAGCCACAGCAGCGGTCTTTACCATCTCGGCGCCCGACCGGTGTCACGTTCGACCCTTGCCGACGCCAATGGCCTGCGCCCGAGTGCGGTTTTCGCCGAGCTGTTCGCGCAAATGGTGTCCCGCGCCGGGCGTGGGCTCAAGCGGGCCGTCGGCGAGGCGGTGCATCTGATCGACAGCAGCAGTCTGCGCCTTTCCGGGGCGGGATCGGACTGGGCACGCTTTTCCGATCAGGCCTGTGGCGCCAAGGTTCACGTCGTCTACGATGCCAATGCCGAACGGCCGATCTATGCGGCAGTGACACCGGCCAATGTCAACGACATCACCGCCGCCAAGGTCATGCCCATTGAGGCGGGCGCCACCTATGTCTTCGACCTCGGCTATTACGATTTCGGCTGGTGGGCGAAGCTCAATGCCGCCGGCTGCCGCATCGTCACGCGCCTCAAATCCCATACCAAATTGGCCGTCACTGAGGAAAGAGCGGTTAGCCTGGATGGAACCATCCTGTCGGATCGGGTCGGCCTCCTGCCGCAGCGCATGGCGAAAAGCCGCAGGAACCCAATGAGCGTGCCGGTTCGGGAGGTCTGCGTGCGGATCGAAACCGGCAAGATATTGCGCATCCTTTCCAACGATCTCGATGCCCCGGCAGAAGAGATCGCCGCGCTTTACAAGCGCCGCTGGGCGATCGAGCTGTTCTTCCGCTGGGTCAAGCAGACGCTGAAGATCCGCCATTTCCTCGGCAACAGCGAGAATGCCGTGCGCATCCAGATCTCCGTCGCCTTGATCGCCTACCTGTTGCTGCAGATGGCCAAGGCAGACCAGACCACCGTCACAAGCCCGCTCGCCTTCGCCCGCCTGGTGCGCGCCAATCTCATGCACCGCCGCCGGATCGACCGCCTGCTGCGACCTGCCGGCAGTCCACCAGCCAATTCAAAACAGATGAGCCTCCAATGGTGACCAAATTTAAACCGGACACCAGTGGCCTTGTGCCGAGCATCTAACCACAGCAATTGTTTGAAAGGGAAATGTTTATTTTCAGATACTTAATCAGGCCGGCGCAGATCCTCGGCACAAGGCCGAGGATAATGTCGCAGGTTTGCAGTGCGGCTCAAGCTGAAAGCTTCGCCAGAACCTCTTCAGAGACCTCGAAGTTGGAATAGACGTTCTGCACGTCGTCGTCGTCTTCAAGCGAGTCGATGAGCTTCATCAGCGACTGAGCCTTTTCCTCGTCCACCGGCACGTTGTTCTGGGCGCGCCAGACGGCCTTGACGGTTTCGGCTTCACCGAGGCTCGTTTCCAAAGCTTTCGATACTTCGCCAAGGGCTTCGAAAGCGCAGGTGATGTAATGGCCTTCTTCGTCGGTCTCGACGTCATCGGCGCCGGCTTCGATTGCGGCTTCCATCACGTTGTCGGCGTCGCCTGCGGAAAGCTTGTAGGTGATTTCGCCGACATGGTCGAACGAGAAGGAAACAGAACCGGTTTCGCCGAGAGCGCCGCCGGCCTTGGTGAAGATCGAGCGGACGTTGGAGGCAGTGCGGTTGCGGTTGTCGGTCAGGGCTTCGACGATGATCGCCGTGCCGCCCGGACCATAGCCCTCGTAGCGCACTTCGTCATAATTTTCGCTGTCGGCGCCGGCTGCCTTCTTGATGGCGCGGTCGATGTTGTCCTTCGGCATGGACTGGGCCTTGGCATTCTGGATCGCCAGGCGAAGACGGGCGTTCATTGTCGGGTCGGGCAGGCCGGCCTTGGCGGCCACGGTGATTTCGCGCGCAAGCTTGGAGAACATTTTCGACCGCACGGCGTCCTGACGGCCCTTGCGGTGCATGATGTTTTTAAACTGTGAATGGCCAGCCATGGCACCCCTGTTCACGTCTCATTGTTCGGAATGGGCCGCCTTATAAGAGCGAAACGGCAGCCTTTCAAGGGAAAAGCAGTTCGGAACAAAGGCGAAGGGATGACGTTTCAACCGAACTCCATCCAGCGGAAAGGAACGGTCATGGCAAGTCTCAGCGAGGCGCGGGAGCAACCAGCACGTCAGCTTTGGGATCAGGTCAACGGCGTTCATGCCGGCATGCTCGGAATTTCCGGGCTTGATATGCACATGCAGCCGATGGCGCCGCATGCCGATCCCACCACCAACACGATCTGGTTCTACACCAAGACCGACGCCGACATCGTGCGCGCCATCAAACCCGGCAGCCGCGCGCATTTTTGCGTCATCGGCAAGGATCACGACTATCACGCCTGCCTTTCCGGCGTCATCGAGGTGCGCCCCGACCCTTCCAAGATCGAGGAATATTGGAATTCGATCGTGGCGGCCTGGTATGACAACGGCAAGAAGGACCCGAAACTCACCATGCTTTCGCTGCATGTCGATGATGCCGAGATCTGGGTTTCGACAGGCAGCACGCTGAAATTCGGTTGGGAGATCGCCAAGGCCAATCTCGACGACGAGAAGATGCCCGACGTCGGCGTCAAACGCCACCTGCAATTTGCTTGATCAGCAAGGTTTGCAGGACCCGCCGGGCTTTTTACTGCACGCCTTTCATCACATAGATCAGCGGCTTCTTTGGAAGCGTGCGCATGGAAACGGTGAGGCTGTCATCAGGCGCGTAAGCGATATCGAAGTCCTTTCCAAACATGGAGACGAAAGCATTGACCGGTGGGCCGCGGCGATGCATCGGCAGGATCAGCGACGAGCGCAGCCGCTTGATGACGCGGCTCATGCTGTCGGCGCCCATCGTCAGGCCGCCATCGACCGGAACCATGACGACGTCAAGGCGGCCGATTTCGGTATAATGGGTGTCCGTCAGCTCGTAGTGCAGATGGCCGAGATGGCCGATGCAGAGACCGGCAATTTCGAAGATGAATATCGAGTTTCCATCCGCGTGTGAGCCGCCGAGGCCGTAGCTGAAGCGGATATCCGTCGTGACGTTGCGGATATAGGCATCGCCGACGACGAGATTGATGCTGGCCTTCTCACCCGGCACGTCGCTCCAACCATGGAGCACATGTTTTATGTCGGGCTCAGGCGTCAGGGTAAAGTGGGTCGTGTGAGCCTTGTTCATCGTGACGACATCGGGGGTCGTCGCCGGCCTGTACCAGCCATTATAATCCGTCGCGATGATGATGCCTCCGGGTGTCTCGATTTCGAAGGTGGAATGGCCGAGATAGGTGAATCTAACATTCTCGCCTTCGGATACGGCCGGCATCGGCGCCGCGGCGACGGAGAAACTGGCGAAGGTCGCCCTGGGCATATTCTCGGCGATCGCGTGGCATTGGCTGGCTCGCTGGCGCTGCTCCAGTGCCTCTGCGGGATCTGATGCGGCGAAGGCCGTCAGGCATGTGATAGCGAGGATAAGATAATGCGGCTTCATGCCACCTCTCCGGCGCTTTCATTCAGCGGCGGAGGATGCGTCATGAGGTCGCAGCGGTCCAGAGCAGCGATGCTCACATTCGCGTGTTGGAGCGGCTGGATTACCGCCAGAACTCCGGCACCGTTTCCGCCAAACGCGGCCCGAGCCGAAGTGGCGCGATCTTTTCGGCCAGTCCGGTGGCATCAGAAATCTCCACCCCAACGCCGCAGATCGTCGCCGGGCCGCTTGCCGCTTCCATGCGGCCCTTCGGCATCTTGGAGATGAAGCGGTTGAGCGGCTCCTCCTTGTCCATGCCGAGGGAGGAGTCGTAATCGCCGCACATGCCGGCATCCGACATATAGGCGGTGCCGCCGTTGAGGATCTGCGCATCGGCGGTCGGCACATGGGTGTGGGTGCCGACAACGAAACTGGCGCGGCCGTCGACGAAATGGCCGAAGCATTGCTTCTCGCTGGTCGCTTCCGCATGGAAATCGAAGATGATCGCATCGGCCTGCTCCTTCAGCGGGCAGGCATCGAGAATCGCTTCCGCCGATTTGAAGGGGTCGTCGAGTTCCGGATGCATGAAGACGCGACCCATGACATTGGCGACGAGCACGCGCGCGCCGTTCCGGGCATAGAAGAGGCCGGAGCCGCGGCCGGGTGTGCCTTGCGGATAATTGGACGGCCGCAGGAACTGATCATGCCGCCCGGCAAAGGCGACGGCTTCCTTCTGGTCCCAGACGTGATTGCCGGTCGTCACCACATCGGCGCCGGCATTGATCGTTTCGAGAAAGATGTCCTCGGTAATGCCGAAACCGCCGGCGGCATTCTCGCCGTTGACGACGACGAAATCGAGCCTGAGGTCGGAGATGAGACCGGGGAGGCGGTCCCAGACCGCCGTGCGTCCCGTCTTGCCGACCATGTCACCCAAAAAAAGCAGCCGCATTCCCTATCCAATCCAAGAGGCAAAAAAGCGAAGGCCGCTTTCTGTCAGGATGGCATCCAGGCTTATGTCATGCGGCTCGTCGGGCACATGTGCCACTTCCTGGCAGTCGAATGCAATGCCGATCAGCTTGGGATGCAGGCCTTTCTCTCTGAGCCGGCTGATGGCGCGGTCGTAGTGACCGGCGCCGTAGCCGATGCGATGGCCTCTGACATCGAAGGCCGAAAGCGGCACCAGCATGATCTCGGGATTGAGGACGGCGGCGTACTCGGCGGGGCCGACCGTGCCGAAACCGGTTGCGATCAGCGGTGCGCCTTCCGCCAGTTCGCGAAAGACGATGGTCTGCTTGTCGAGGATCGCCGGCACGCAGAGCCGCGCGCCGCGTGCTGCAAAGCGCGCCATCAGCGGCCTAAGATCGGCCTCCGACCGGATCGGCAGGAAGCCGGAGATGATGGTGCCTGGCTCGAAGGCGACCGCCTCGCCGGCGTGATCGGCCATTGCGAGGCTTTTGGAGATGCGCTCTTCGGGAGCGATGGCGTCGCGGGCGGACAGCCGTTCGTTGCGCAACTGCGCTTTCAGTTCTTTTGCGGTCATTCGATCTGCCGGATTGAGAGGTTCGACCGAGCATAGCCGGCTGGAGACCCGATGCAAATGCCGGCTGCGACAGGGCTGCGCCCGTTTCACGTCGTATCGATCTGCGGTTGCCGATCGTCGGACGAGGATGCCTATCGATCCTGCGCAGATTCGTGTCGCGGCGGCACCGGCAGCGTGGCGGCCAGCCGCCGCATCGTTTCCTCGAACAGAGGAGTTCCACCTGGCAGCCAGCCGAGCGCACGGATTTTCGCCGTGTTCATCGGATTGAGGGCAGCCTTGTCGGCGGTGGACGGCAAGGCGTGAGGACAGCTCGTTTCACGGCGGATAGGCGCGAGAATGTCCTGCGTGTCGACTGTTATGTCCGATATGTTGAAGACCTCGCCAGAGATGCGGGTGCTTTCCGTCTCCAGCATCAGCCGCACCGCGCGGCCGAGGTCGCGGCCATGAACCTCCGTCCCGGCGCGAGCAGCAACAGGCCGGCCGGCGAGATAATCGGCGATGAGATGATCCCATTTGTTCGGCGTGAGATCGCCATAGACACCGGTCGCCCTCAGGCTTACCCCGGCAAAACCCGGTGCCGAGAGATGGGTAAGCGCACCTTCGGCGTCGAATTTGATCTGGCCGTAGAGCGTCTCCGGCTTCGGCGGCATCGTTTCGACAAGCTCGGTTTCCGGCGGGTGGTCGCCATAGGCAGCGCGGCTGGACAGGAAGACGCAACGGCGCGTGCCGGCGCGTTTGGCCGCTTCGAAAAGCCGGACGGTGCCGTCGAGGTTCAATCTACGGAAGCTCTTGGGATCGTCGCCCTCGCCGCCGCGATATTTGCCGGGAACATGGCTGAAGGCGGCATGAACGAAGAAATAGGCGTCGTCGAAGACGTCGATCTGATCCTTGCCGGGATCGAGGGAGAGCGCTGCGAACTCGACCGGGCGGGAGAAGAAGCCCGGCAGCGGCGCGCGGCGTCCGCCGACAATCACCTGATAGCCGGCGGCCAGCAGCTCCTCGACGACGTACCGGCCGACGAGACCCATTCCCCCGGATACCAGTACTTTCATGCCGTCCCTTCCGGATTTCTCAGCGCCGTGATCTCCGGCATATCGCCGCTCTCGTGTATACGGTGCCATAGATCGATCAAGGGTTGTAGATGTTTTGCCTTGGGATGATCCTTTTCCCACGGTTTTTCGTACTGGTAGTGCACGATCGAAATGCTCTTCCAGTCCCAAAGCTCCGGCATGGTGAACCATACATATTGCAGCATGTTGTAATAGACCGGCAGGCCGTGCCATTCCGGGAAGAACGTCTCCAGAAACGTCTGGTCGGTGCGTCGCCAGAAGGCCTCCGGCCTGTCGAGGCTTTCCAGCATGCGCCGGAATGTGTCATGCGAGGGCGTCGCGACGAAGACGCCGGAATTCATCCGGCGAAAATCGGCGAGACTCTCATAGACGTTGGGAGCGGCGGAAAATTCCGGATAGAGGAAGAGCCTGTCGACGTTCTTCAGCACCAGGGCGTCGGCGTCGATGAACACACAGCGCTCATACTCCACAAGCTGCCAGAGCCTGAGCTTGCAGAAATTGTCGAGCGGCGAATGGAACTCCGGCTTACGGCCCTTGGTGAAGGGGGCGGCGGAATGGAGATGGCCGCGGGCGTGGCGCTCGTTGAAGGTATGGGAGAGCGGCAGGTGCTCGACCTGGATCAGGCGGCAGTCGAGGGTCTCGAGCGGGGCGAGAGCGGCTGCGTCAACGCCGCCGGTGTGGAGGACGACGATGTCGGCGCCGGTGCCGGTGCGGTGCAAGGAGCGGGCGAGGGCGGTGGCGCCCATCGCGTAGTCGGCGTTGGTGATGAGGGTGACGTAGGCGAAGGCGGGTGGGCGATTCATCGGGTTCGACTGCTCCGATAAATCTTGCTCCGGTCAAAGAGAGGTGCAAGGCGCGTGCCATACGTCTCTTCTCCCCAGCGGGGAGAAGGTGCCGGCAGGCGGTTGAGGGGGTGAGCGACGAGGGGAGCGAATGCACTGAGCGCGAGCGAAGGGCAATGAATGGCGTGCGGTGTGGCCCCCTCATCCGACCCTTCGGGCCACCTTCTCCCCGCTGGGGAGAAGAGGGAGCAAGCCCAGGACTTCCTCGTGTTCGTCATGTCTCAGCGCTCACGACACCGATTTCAACCGCTTGCCTTCCGGATCGTGATCAATCGTCGCGGCAATGTCCTTGGTCCAGGCGGAGACGGCCGGCACGCGGGAGCGGTCGACGCGATAAGCGAATTTCTTCGCCACGTCGACGATCTCGCCCAGCAGCCCGGCTTCCAGCGTGGTCGGTTCGAGGCCAAGGTCGAGGAACTTTTCGTTCCGGACGATCAGCTCGTTTTCGGCGGCCTCCTTGCGCGGGTTCGGCAGCCAGGTAATCTTGGCGCCGCTTATCCCGGCGATCATCTCGGCGAGGTCGCGCACCCGGTGGGTTTCCGTCATTTGATTGAAGATCTCGACGCGGGCGCCGCGGGCGGGCGGGTTCTTCAGCGCCAGCTCGATACAGCGCACCGAATCCTGGATGTGGATGAAGGCGCGGGTCTGGCCGCCGGTGCCATGCACCGTCAGCGGATAACCGATCGCCGCCTGAATGAGGAAACGGTTCAGCACCGTGCCGTAATCGCCGTCATAATCGAAACGGTTGATCAGCTGCGCGTGGCGGCGCGTCTGCTCGGTATGCGTTCCCCAGACGATGCCCTGATGCAGGTCGGTGATCCGCAGGCCGTCATTCTTGGCGTAGAACTGGAAGAGAAGCTGATCCAGGCATTTGGTCATGTGGTAGATCGAGCCCGGATTGGAGGGGTAGAGAATCTCCTGGCTGACCGTTTCGCCGCCCGCGGTCTCGATGCCGACCGGCAGATAACCTTCGGGGATAGCGGCGCCGACCGTCGAGTAGCCATAGACGCCCATGGTGCCGAGATGGATGAGGTGGGCGTCGAGATTGAGCTCGGTCAGCGCGTTCAGGAGGTTGTGCGTGGCGCTGACATTGTTGTTGACCGTGTAGTTCTTGTGGCGGTCGCTCTTCATCGAATAGGGCGCGGCGCGCTGTTCGGCGAAATGGATGATGGCATCCGGCCGGTGTTCCGAAAGCCATTTCTTCAGAAGTTCGTAATCCTTGGCGAGATCGATCAGGTTGAAGTGGATGCGGCGTCCTGTTTCGGCATGCCAGATGCGCGTGCGCTCCTGGATCGAATCCATCGGAGTGAGCGACTGAACGCCGAGTTCGGTGTCGATCCAGCGGCGCGAGAGGTTGTCGAGAATATGGACGTCGTGACCGGCATCGGAAAGATGGAGCGATGTGGGCCAACCAATGAAACCGTCTCCGCCCATAACCGCAATCTTCATCGCATCGTCTCCTGATCGGTCGCTTATTATCGGGAATAGTTAGGAATTATGACAATCATTCAATGCCTGCCGGCGGCGCATTCAATGCTTGCCTGCCGCGAAGTGTTGCGCCAAAGAGGGCACCTCACTTTGGAGAAAATTATGACGGAACGCCCTTTTTCCATTTCGGGAGAGCTGACGGAGGCCGGACACCGCCTCGTCCAGCGGGTCTATTATGAAGATACGGATTTCTCCGGCCTGGTCTATCACGCCCGCTACCTGCACTTCCTCGAGCGTGGCCGTACCGATTATCTGCGCTGCCTCGGTGTCGAGCAACGCGAACTCGTCAGCGCCGACGAGGAAGGCCTCGTCTTCGTCGTCCACCGCATGGAGATCGATTTCAAGAGCCCCGCGCGCATGGATGACGTGCTGACGATCCTGACGCATACGGAAAAGGCCGGAGGCGCCAAGATGGTGCTCAACCAGCAGATTCGCTCAGGCGAAACCCTGCTGATTGCAGCCAGGGTGATCATCGCCGTTATCAATGCCAAGGGGCGGCCACGGCGGCTGCCGGAAACGCTGGCGGCAAAATTCCTGGAAGGCAGCCAGCCTCTGTAGTTCCGAATCAGGCCTTGTCAAAACTTGAACTTTATGTGAAGGAATTCCCGCGCCGCAGGATGAGCGCTCTTTCGGCAGCCGGACCATGCTCCGGTCAAGTAATTCACGGAACAAAATCTTCCGAACACAGGCTTGCTGTCACAGTCCGGCACTAACGATCTATTAACCATAATAGTGTCTTACTGGGAAAGTCGGAGTTTGTGCGGTGCACGCCTTCCTTTGACCAAATTTGACGGCAAGAAGGCGGAAGAAGAGCTTGGAAGCTTGACCAGGGCTTTGGGCGGCGGTCGCCGGACACTTCTTGCGAGATCATTTTGTGCCGCCCGGTCCAGCGCCGGGCGTTTGGATTCGGGGATTTTGGATCAATGGAACAAGTAGGATTGGCAGCAGCCACGACGGACGTCAGCCTCTGGTCGCTTTTCATGCAGGCCGGCATCGTCGTCAAGCTCGTCATGCTCGGGCTCATCGCGGCCTCGGTCTGGACGTGGGCGATCGTCATCGACAAGTATCTGGCCTATGGCCGCGCACGGCGCCAGTTCGACAAGTTCGAGCAGGTTTTCTGGTCGGGCCAGTCGCTGGAAGAACTCTACCGCTCGCTGTCGGAACGCAACAATACCGGACTGGCGTCGATCTTCGTCGCGGCCATGCGCGAATGGAAAAAATCCTTCGAACGCGGCGCCCGCTCGCCGATCGGCCTGCAGATGCGTATCGACCGCGCCATGGACGTGACGCTTGCCCGTGAAACCGAATATCTCGGCGCCCGTTTGGGATCACTTGCGACCATCGGTTCGGCCGGGCCGTTCATCGGCCTCTTCGGCACGGTCGTCGGTATCATGACCTCGTTCCAGGCGATCGCCGGCTCGAAGTCGACGAACCTCGCGGTCGTCGCACCCGGTATCGCCGAAGCGCTGCTCGCCACCGCGATCGGCCTCGTCGCCGCTATTCCGGCGGTTATCGCCTATAACAAGTTCTCTGCCGATGCCGGCAAGCTCTCGGCCCGCATGGAAGGTTTTGCGGACGAATTCTCCGCCATACTTTCGCGCCAGATCGACGAGAAGCTGCAGCCGCGCGCTGCCGCTCAGTAACCAACGGAGTATTCTCAGATGGGTATGGCTGTTGGAGGCAATGGCGGCGGGGGCGGCGGACGTCGCCGTCGCGGCGGTCGGAACAAGGCCGTGATTTCCGAAATCAACGTGACGCCGCTCGTCGACGTCATGCTCGTGCTTTTGATCATCTTCATGGTCGCGGCTCCGATGATGACTGTCGGCGTGCCGATCGACCTGCCGGAAACGCAGGCCAAGGCGCTGAATTCCGAGACGCAGCCGATCACGATTTCGGTCAAGAACGACGGCGAGGTGTTCCTGCAGGAAACGCCGATCCCGGCAGCGGAGATCGCCGCCAAGCTCGAGGCGATCGCCACCACCGGCTATAACGAACGCATCTTTGTGCGCGGCGACGCGACGGCGCCCTATGGTGTCATCGCCGACGTCATGGCTCGCATCCAGGGGGCCGGCTTCAAGAATATCGGCCTCGTGACGCAGCAGAAGAAGGACCAATAGCGCTCAAGATGAAGGCCAGCGTCGTCACATCTGCTGTTCTGCATTGCCTGGTGCTCACCTGGGCGATGGTGTCTTTGAGCGCGCCGGAATCCTTCAAGGTCGAGGATTTCGAGGCGATGCCGGTCGATCTCGTGCCGGTGGAATCCATCACCCAGATGCAGCAGGGCGACAAGAAGGCTCCGAAGAAGGAGACGTCCGCCCCCGTGCCGACGACTCGGCCGCCGATCGCGCAGCCGGCCGAGAATGCCGGTGACAACAATGCCGACCTGAAGACGCCACCGGTGCCGAACGCCAAGCCCAGCAACAGCGAAGCTGCGGCGGCGAATTCGAGCGAGAAGCCACTGCCGACAATCGATCCCAAGCCGAACGACGTCAAGGAAGTCAACAAGGAAGAGACGGAGGTCGAACAACCGAAGGAAGTCGCCTCCATTCCGCCGCCGAAGCCGGTCGAAGTGACGCCGCCGAAGCCGGAGGAAAAACCGCCGGAAGAACAGGCGAAGCCCGAAGAGCCGCCGAAGCCCGATGCGGAAGCCTTGCCGGACAAGGTGCCGACGCCGGTCGTCAAGCCGCAGGTAAAGCCGCCGGAGCCACAGAAGACGGCCGAAAAGCCGCCGGAAAAGCCCGCGGACGAGCCGAAGGCTGCCGAAAAACCGACGGACAAGAAGAAGGCCGACAAGAAGCAGGAAGTGGCGAAATCGGCCTCGACGATGAAGAGCGACTTCAATGCCGACGAGATATCGGCGCTGCTGAACAAGACCGATCCTTCCGCGGGCGGGGCTAAACGTTCGACGCAGGAGGCATCGCTGGGCGCGAAGAAGAGCAATGGTGGGTCCAAGCTCAGCCAGAGCGAAGAAGATGCAATGCGCAGCCTGATCGAGAGCAACTGGCTGGTCACGCCCGGAATGGAAGGTCTTTCCGGGCTGGTGATTACGGTGCGTTTCAAGCTGGGAAAGGATGGTAGCATTATTGGTCAGCCGGATGTGGAATCGTCTGGCGGAAGCAGCAGTGACTCCACGCGCCGTGCGCTGGAAAGCGCTGCTTACCGTGCGGTGATGAAATCCGCGCCTTCTTTTTCCTCAACCCTTCCGATGGACAAATATGACGCTTGGAGTGAGGTCGTTCTCAACTTCGATGCGAGCAGCTTGGGAATCTAAATGCGAAGTAGCTTGTCCCATATCACGAAGGCTGTCGGGATACTGACGTTCTTGACGGTCGCTTTCGCGTTCGCTCCTGGTGGGCATGCGGAGACGACATCGGGTGGAAAAAGCGAGCCGAAAAGACCTGTTTTAAGCGCGGCGGCAATTGATGCGATGCGAAACGCCATCACAAATCGCTTTATCCTCCCCGGTGACTTGAAGGATGTGGCCAGTGTTCGAGTGCGGATTCATGTGCGGCTTGATGACAAAGGTCGCGTTATCGGCGCTCCCGAGGTCGATGCCAACGGGGGCAGTGAACATACACGAAATCTCATGACCAAAGCCGCTCTTCGCGCAGTTATCGGCGCAGCGCCTTACGCCATGCTCCCAAAAGACAAATACGATCTCTGGAAAGAAGTTGTTTTGAACTTCGACGTCAGCCAGTTGAACCAATAAAGTGCTGAAAGGCTTGTTTGATATGGTCAAGTGTTCCCTCATCCGCGCTCTGATGGTCATTGCAGGCCTGATTGGCGTCGCGGCCTTTGCGACTCCGGCGAACGCGGTACTCACCCTCGATCTTCGGAAAGGCAATATCCAGCCGCTGCCGATTGCGGTGACCGACTTCCTGCAGGGCGATATGGGCGCACAGGTCTCCCAGGTCATCGCCGCGGACCTGCAGCGTTCCGGCCTCTTCGCGCCGATCAACAAGAGCGCCTTTATTGAGAAGATTTCCAATCCCGATGCCGCGCCGCGGTTCGAGGATTGGAAGGTCATCAACGCCCAGGCACTGGTCACTGGCCGCGTGACCCAGGAAGCCGATGGACGTCTTCGCGCCGAATTCCGTCTCTGGGATCCCTTCGCCGGCCAGCAGATGACCGGTCAGCAGTTCTATACGCAGCCGGAGAATTGGCGCCGTGTGGCCCACATCATTGCCGATGCAATCTACAAGCAGATCACCGGTGAAGAGGGTTATTTCGACACCCGCGTCGTCTTCGTCTCCGAATCCGGCACCAAGCAGCAGCGCAAGCGTCAGCTGGCGATCATGGACCAGGACGGTTTCAACGTGCGGACGCTGACCGATGGCAGCGATCTCGTGCTGACGCCGCGCTTCTCGCCGAGCCGGCAGGAAGTCACCTATATGTCCTTCGCCAACCAGCAGCCGCGCGTCTACCTGCTGCAGCTCGAAACCGGGCAGCGCGAGGTCGTCGGCAACTTCCCCGGCATGACCTTCTCGCCGCGCTTTTCACCGGATGGCCAGAAGGTGATCATGAGCCTGCAGCAGGAGGGCAATTCCAACATCTATACGATGGACTTGCGCTCGCGCACGACGACGCGGCTGACCTCGACGGCGGCGATCGACACCTCGCCCTCCTATTCGCCCGATGGTGCGCGCGTCAGCTTCGAAAGCGACCGTGGCGGCAAGCCGCAGATCTACGTGATGAACGCCGACGGTTCCGGCCAGACCCGCATTTCCTTCGGCGACGGCTCCTATTCGACGCCGGTTTGGTCGCCGCGCGGCGATCTCATCGCCTTCACCAAACAGTCCGGCGGCAAGTTCTCGATCGGCGTGATGAAGCCGGATGGCTCGGGTGAGCGCATCCTGACGTCCGGCTTCCACAATGAAGGCCCGACCTGGGCGCCGAACGGCCGTGTGCTGATGTTCTTCCGCCAGGCGGCAGGCGCGGGTGGTCCGCAGCTCTATTCGATCGATCTGACCGGTTATAACGAGCAGCTTGTGAAGACGCCGAGCTATGCTTCCGACCCGGCCTGGTCGCCGCTGCTGGAGTAGCGAGTGCATCAATGCCTTCATGTCGCCTCAAAGTCGTGGAAACCGGGCGATACGGGACAAATCAGTAAATTGTTAACCATAATCTTTGAGGGGCGGTTAACCGAGTGCGGTTACTGTCCGGAAACCCTGATGAACTCGCAAGGAGACCGGCCATGAGCCGAATTCATACCCCGGCACTGAGCCGTATGCAGAATTTCGCCCGCAACCCCGTCATGATCGCGCTTGTCGCCGGTCTCGCGCTTGCGGGTTGCGCCAACAAGAAGAACGGCGGCATGCCGAACAGCGCCGGCGACATGGGTCTCGGCGCAGGCGCCGCGACGCCGGGCTCGACTCAGGACTTCACGGTCAATGTCGGTGACCGCATCTTCTTTGACACCGACTCCACGTCGATCCGCGCCGATGCCGCTCAGACGCTCGACCGTCAGGCACAGTGGCTCGGTCGTTACCCGAACTATCAGATCACCGTTGAAGGCCATGCCGACGAGCGCGGCACCCGCGAATATAACCTCGCCCTCGGCGCCCGTCGCGCTGCTGCTACCAAGGACTATCTCGCTTCCCGCGGCGTTCCGGCACAGCGCATGAAGACGATCTCCTACGGCAAGGAACGGCCGGTCGCCGTCTGCGACGATATTTCCTGCTGGTCGCAGAACCGCCGCGCGGTCACCGTGCTCGGCGGAGCCGGCATGTAATTCAAGCTTTAATGGATTTTACGAAGGCGGTCCCATCCGGGGCCGCCTTTTCTTTTTGACCACACTTTGGCCAGACTCCGTTGCTTTTTGACAGCAATTGGAAAAATCTCCTGTTCGCGCCTCAATGCGCGAAGAATCACTGGGACAGGACGATACATATGAAGAAACTTGTCGTGGCAGGCATGCTGTGCCTGGCGGCTATGACCGGGAGCGAACGAGCGGCCTATTCGGCCTCGTTCTTCGGGCTGCATCTCGGCGGCCGATCCGCGGAGCAGCAGCCGGCCCCTCCCGTCGTCAAGGTACAGAGCGGGGATGCGGAAATCCGCGTGCAGCAGCTCGAAGAACAGATGCGGCAGCTGAACGGCCGGATCGAGGAGATGAGCTTTCAGCTCCTGCAGATGCAGGAGACGATCCGCAAGCAGCAGGAAGACAATGAATTCCGCTTCCAGCAGCTCGAAAAAACCGGTGCCGGCGGCGGTGGCGCCAAGGCTCCCGTCAAGAAGAGCGAGACGGATGCTGCGCCGGCAGCGTCCGGCAGCGACGACGTCGCCAGGGTGATCCAAGCACCGCAGGGGGCCGAAACGGCTCCCTCCACCGATGTGCCTGATAATACCGGCCTCGGCCAACCGCCGAAGCAGCTCGGCTCGATCGACTTCGATCAGAACGGCAATGCGATCGGCGGAAGCGTCGATAAAAACGCCACCATCGGCTCCGGCCCGATTCCCAATGCCAACAGCGGCACGCCGCAGCAGACGGCCTCGCTCGGGGGCGAGTCGGATCAGTACAAGTCAGCCTACGGCCACGTGCTGTCAGGCGATTACGGCACGGCCGAGCAGGAGTTCAACCAGTACATCGCTCGTTACCCGAGCAGTGCACGGGCGGCGGACGCCAATTTCTGGCTCGGCGAAGCGCTCTATTCGCAGGGCAAATACAATGAGGCGGCCAAGACTTTCCTCAACGCGCATCAGAAATACGGCAGTTCGGAAAAGGCGCCGGAAATGCTGCTGAAGCTCGGCATGTCGCTTGCGGCCCTCGACAATAAAGAGACGGCCTGCGCGACCCTGCGTGAAGTCTCGAAGCGTTACCCGAAGGCGTCACGCGCCGTCATAAGCAAGGTTGCGAGCGAACAGAAACGCCTCGCCTGCTGAGGTCTCCCGGAATGTCTCCGGAAGCCGCATCGCCTCAACAGGCGATCCGCCAGTTTCTCGCATCGCTTCGAAGTCCTACGCGTATTCTCGTCGCGATCTCGGGCGGCAGCGATTCCACCGGCCTGCTTCTCCTCCTCGATGAAGCCATAAAGGCCGCGCCCCATCCTGGAATTTCCCTTTGTGCCGCGACCATCGACCACGCGTTGCGCGCCGGCTCCGCAGACGAGGCGCGAGAGGTCGCAGCTCTCTGTGCATCCCTCGGCATTCCCCATATGATCGCTAGATGGCAGAGCGAAAAGCCGAAAACCGGCATCATGGCCGCGGCCCGTGAGGCCCGTTACGGCCTTCTGGCTGAGGCAGCCGAAGCGCTCGACGCCAATCTCATCGTCACCGGTCATACGCTGGACGACCAGCGCGAAACGCTTGCAATGCGTGGCATGCGAACGGAGCAGGTTTCGACCGGTATTGCCGATGCCGTGCTTTTCGACCGGCGATTCTGGATTTTGCGCCCATTTCTATTTTCCACACGCGCGGATATCCGCGCTTTCCTGCGGACGGGGGGCGTGCGGTGGATCGACGATCCGAGCAATGAGGATACCAGGTACGAGCGTGTGCGGATGCGCCGGCAGCTATCTGCCGATCCTGCGGCTGCGACAAATATTCGCGCAGCCTGGGAAGAGCGGCTCGCTCTGTCGTCTCGATCCGCCGAATGGCTGGATCGTCATTTCCAGCTTCACGGCGATGTGCTTGGGCAGGTGATGCCCGAGGGGTTGCGGCAGGACCGTGCGGTCCTCGACTATACGCTCGGCCGTCTGACGGCGGTGTTCGGCGGTCAGCCGTTCGTGCCGGGCAGGGTGCAGATGGACCGTATTCTCGCATTCGCAGCCGGCAGCGGGTCGGGACGGATGACCGCCGGCAGAGTGGTGTTCGATCTCAGGCGCGACGGGCTTTATCTGGCACGGGAAAACCGGGGGATGGTGCCGCTGGTATTGCGGCCGGGGGAGGCTGGGGTTTGGGACGGGCGATTTCAGGTGCGCAATGGGTCAGCGATCTCGATTGCAATCGAATCCGCCGCTACCCACTCTCCCTCATTCCTGTGCTTGTCACAGGAATCCAGCGCGCCCAAGTCCTTGGGCGCGGAAGACTCTCTTCCGCCGCACATGGAGTCATTCACCGCGCGGACGCGCGGTGGCTGGATTCCTGTGACAAGCACAGGAATGAGGGAGCGTCATTTTGGGCACCTGCCGAAGGCGGCATGGCAACGCGCAATCGCGTCGGCGCCTGCCTTATTCTCAGATGGAGCCTATTTATCTCTGGAATCCGCGTCATTGGTTGAACTGACGCCCTATTTCGCACCCTTCGACCGCTTTTTGACACGATTTGATTTCATCTTTGCCGACAGGCTTTCGGCGGTTTTCGCGATGGCGCCCTATGCGGGACTGCCTTTAAGAAGTATTGACGGAAAAACCATCTGACTTGGGGGATTGCCTTGGCAATAGCGCGGCGCAACCCTATGTTAGAACCTAATAAGACGGTCGCCATGAGGCGGCTGTTGCAGTGCTGGGGAGTTCAATGAACCCTAACTTACGTAATTTCGCATTGTGGGCGATTATCGCGCTTCTGCTGATCGCCCTTTTCAGCATGTTTCAGACGGCGCCGGCGCAGACGGGCTCCCGCGATATCCCTTATTCGCAGTTTCTGCGTGAGGTTGATGCGGGCCGTGTGAAGGAAGTCGTGGTCACGGGCAACCGTGTCTCCGGAAGCTATGTTGAAAATGGCTCCACCTTCCAGACCTATTCGCCTGTCATCGACGACAGCCTGCTCGATCGCCTGCAGCAGAAGAATGTGCTGGTTTCCGCCCGTCCAGAAACGGATGGTTCTTCGGGTTTTTTGAGCTATCTCGGCACGCTGTTGCCGATGCTTCTCATTCTCGGCGTCTGGCTGTTTTTCATGCGGCAGATGCAGGGCGGCTCCCGCGGCGCGATGGGTTTCGGCAAGTCCAAGGCCAAGCTGCTGACGGAAGCGCATGGCCGCGTGACCTTTGAAGACGTCGCGGGCGTCGACGAGGCCAAGCAGGATCTCGAGGAAATCGTCGAATTCCTGCGTGATCCGCAGAAGTTCCAGCGTCTCGGCGGCAAGATCCCGCGCGGTGTGCTACTGGTCGGCCCTCCGGGCACCGGTAAGACGCTGCTCGCCCGCTCGGTCGCCGGCGAAGCCAACGTGCCCTTCTTCACCATTTCCGGTTCCGACTTCGTCGAAATGTTCGTCGGTGTCGGTGCAAGCCGTGTGCGCGATATGTTCGAGCAGGCGAAGAAGAATGCGCCCTGCATCATCTTCATCGACGAAATCGATGCCGTCGGCCGCCATCGCGGCGCCGGTCTCGGCGGCGGCAATGACGAACGCGAGCAGACGCTGAACCAGTTGCTGGTCGAAATGGATGGCTTCGAGGCGAATGAGGGCGTGATCCTGATCGCCGCCACCAACCGCCCTGACGTTCTCGATCCCGCACTGCTGCGTCCCGGCCGTTTCGACCGCCAGGTCGTGGTGCCGAACCCTGATATCGTCGGCCGTGAGCGCATCCTCAAAGTGCATGCCCGCAACGTTCCGCTGGCGCCGAATGTCGATCTCAAGGTTCTCGCTCGCGGCACGCCCGGTTTCTCCGGCGCCGACCTGATGAACCTCGTCAACGAAGCCGCTCTCATGGCTGCCCGCCGCAACAAGCGCGTCGTCACCATGCAGGAGTTCGAGGACGCCAAGGACAAGATCATGATGGGCGCCGAGCGCCGTTCCTCGGCAATGACCGAAGCGGAGAAGAAGCTCACCGCCTATCACGAGGCCGGCCACGCCATCACGGCGCTCAACGTCGCCGTTGCCGATCCGCTGCACAAGGCGACGATCATTCCGCGCGGCCGTGCACTCGGCATGGTCATGCAGCTTCCCGAGGGCGATCGCTACTCGATGAGCTACAAATGGATGGTCTCGCGCCTCTGCATCATGATGGGCGGCCGCGTCGCCGAGGAACTCACCTTCGGCAAGGAGAACATCACTTCGGGCGCGTCTTCCGATATCGAGCAGGCCACCAAGCTTGCCCGCGCCATGGTCACGCAATGGGGCTTCTCCGACCAGCTTGGTCAGGTCGCCTATGGCGAGAATCAGCAGGAAGTCTTCCTCGGTCACTCGGTTTCGCAATCGAAGAATGTTTCGGAGGCGACCGCGCAGAAGATCGACAATGAAGTGCGCCGCCTGATCGACGAAGCCTATACGCAGGCCCGCACGATCCTGACGGAAAAGCACGACGAATTCGTCGCCCTTGCCGAAGGTCTGCTCGAATACGAGACCTTGACCGGTGACGAGATCAAGGCGCTGATCCGCGGTGAGAAACCCTCCCGCGATCTTGGCGACGATTCGCCTCCGAGCCGTGGATCGGCCGTTCCGAAGGCCGGCGTGCGGCCTGCCACCAAGGGCGATGAGCCCGAAGCCGGTCTCGAACCGCAGCCGCATTGAGCTGCGACACGATCTCGAAAACAGGCCGGATTTCCGCTATGGGAGATCCGGCCTTTTTCATTGGTAACGGGATATAATCATTTTTCTCGCTAATTTACGTGCCGATTGCCGCAATTTGTGGCATTCCGCTGAAGAGAAGCAAGCATGAATCACGCTCCTGGACTGATGACAATCCACTGAAGCCGGATTTGCTTGGAAAGATGCGCTGCCTTGAATGGCGCGCCAAAGTGCAGGAGTGCAGATGAAAAGACGCTATTTCGGTACGGACGGTATTCGCGGTCAATCCAACGTCTTCCCGATGACGCCGGATCTTGCCATGAGGGTCGGCATCGCCGCCGGCACGATCTTCCGCCGGGGCAACCACCGTCATCGCGTCGTCATCGGCAAGGATACGCGCCTTTCCGGCTATATGCTCGAGAACGCCATGGTGGCGGGCTTCACGGCTGCGGGCCTCGACGCTTTCATTCTCGGCCCGATCCCGACGCCCGCCGTCGCCATGCTGACGCGTTCGCTGCGCTGCGATATCGGCGTGATGATCTCCGCTTCGCACAATCCTTATGAAGATAACGGCATCAAGCTTTTCGGTCCCGACGGCTACAAGCTGTCGGACGACATCGAGGCCGAGATCGAGGACCTGCTCGAAAAGGACCTGAACGCGCAGCTCGCCAAATCCGACGATATCGGCCGGGCCAAGCGCGTCGACGGCGTGCATGACCGCTATATCGAACATGCCAAGCGCACGCTGCCGCGCGACGTGACGCTGCAGGGGCTAAGGGTCGCGATCGATTGCGCCAACGGTGCTGCCTACAAGGTGGCGCCCGCCGTGCTCTGGGAGCTTGGCGCCGATGTCGTTACCATCGGCAACGAGCCGAACGGCACCAACATCAATCTCAATTGCGGCTCCACCAGCCCCGTCGCATTGCAGAAGAAAGTCGATGAGGTTCGCGCCGATATCGGCATCGCGCTCGACGGCGACGCGGACCGCGTCATCATTATCGACGAGAACGGCTCGATCGTCGACGGCGACCAGCTGATGGCCGTCATCGCCGAGAGCTGGGCCGAGAGCCAGCAGCTGCGCGGCAACGGCATCGTGGCCACGGTCATGTCCAATCTCGGCCTCGAACGTTTCCTCGACGAACGCGGCATGGCGCTTGCCCGCACAAAGGTCGGCGACCGCTACGTCGTCGAGCATATGCGCCAGCACAATTACAATGTCGGCGGCGAGCAATCGGGCCACATCGTGCTTTCGGATTACGGGACGACGGGCGACGGTCTGGTCGCGGCGCTGCAGATCCTTGCCGCGGTCAAGCGCACCGGCCGCACCGTCAGCGAAGTCTGCCGCCGCTTCGAGCCGGTGCCGCAGCTCCTGCGCAATGTCCGCATCAGCGGCGGCAAGCCGCTGGAGGATATTCAGGTACAGAAGGCGATCGCCGATGCCGAAGCCGAGCTCGCCAAAAATGGCCGTCTCGTCATTCGCCCCTCGGGCACCGAGCCGCTGATCCGCGTCATGGCCGAGGGCGACGACCGCGCCCAGATCGAGCGCATCGTCAACGAGCTGATCGGCACGATCTCGAATGTCCGGACCGCTGCCTGATTCTGCGAGAACAGACAATGAAAAGGCCGGTGCGTGAGCGCCGGCTTTTTTTGTTGCGCACGTGAGTGGTATGTATCTCTGCTCAAACCATTTCACGAAGCAGTCGATCTTCTGTTTCATGCGACTGAGATGCTTGAAATCGAAGTAAACAAGCGTGGTTAAGCAGCTTTTAACGTTTCCAATTCATTATCCATGCAAAGCGTATCAGATTGGCAGCGACTGAGCTGCCGACGCAACGGGATTTTGGAGTGAAATCCATGAAAAGAAGCTTGTCCGGCATCTTCGCCGCATTCTTGATAGCGACAAATGCCTATTCTGCGGATCTCGCCCCTGCCGAACCCATTCCGGAGCAGCCGCCGGAGGTGACCGTCAGCGAAGCGACCGGCTGGTATCTGCGCGGCGATGTCGGTTATGCCTTCACAGATCTGCGCGGCGCGCGCTATTTCCAGGGCAGCAACGCCACGGAGGTTGATTTCGACGACGCCGATCTCGACGACGCATGGACCGTTGGCGGTGGTGTCGGTTATCAGATCAACAGCTATCTGCGCACCGATCTGACCTTCGACTATCTCACCCAGGCGGATTTCAAGGGCTCGACATCCGGGCAGTGCGGCTTCCCGCTGGTGGATTGCACCTCGCGCGACCGCTCTTCGCTGACCGCCTATACGCTGCTGGCCAACGCCTATGTCGATCTCGGCACCTACGGCTATGTGACGCCGTATGTCGGCGCCGGTATCGGCGGTTCCTACGTCAAATGGAAAAACCTGCGCAACGTCGCCTGCGCCGATGACGGCAGCTTCTGCGACGATGAGGTCACCCATAGCGGCAAGGGCAACTGGCGCTTCACCTACGCGCTCATGGCCGGCGCCTCGGTCGACGTGACCTGCAACTTCAAGGCCGATGTCGGCTACCGATACCTGCATATCGATGGCGGCAACATGTTCGGCTATGCCGAAAATGGCGGTCCGGGCCGCGACAAGGGCCTCAGCGCCCATGAAGTCCGCGTCGGTGGCCGCTACCTCTTCGGCGGATGCGCCCAGGCGAGCTACGAACCGCCGCCGGAAATCCCGCTGCAGCAGCCGGTCTACAAGTAAATCCAATCTCTTGCATCAGAAAGCCGTCCGACATCCGGACGGCTTTTTTCATTTTGACGAGCTCTCTGCGTCAAAATATCTTCCGCTTGCGACATTTCGATCTTGACTGTGAAGCCTCCGATCCATACACACGGCGGCGGGACACCCTTCCCCAACGAAGGGCTTTCTATCTGAGAGGATAGCATCATGGCGAAGACCGCAAAGCCGGACATCCGTCCGCACAATACCCATTTTTCTTCTGGCCCCTGCTCGAAGCGCCCCGGTTGGTCGCTCGAGGCCCTTTCCGACGCGGCCCTCGGCCGTTCGCACCGCGCGAAGGTCGGCAAGGCCAAGCTCAAGCAGGCCATCGACCTTACCCGTGAAATTCTCGAAGTGCCGGCGGATTACCGCATCGGCATCGTGCCGGCTTCCGACACCGGCGCCGTCGAAATGGCGCTCTGGTCGCTGCTCGGCGAACGCGGTGTCGACATGCTCGCCTGGGAAAGCTTCGGCGCCGGCTGGGTCACCGACGTGGTCAAGCAGTTGAAGCTCAAGGATGTGCGCAAGCTCGAAGCGGGTTACGGCGAGCTTCCCGATCTTTCCGCCGTCGATTTCGACCGCGACGTCGTCTTCACTTGGAACGGCACGACCTCGGGCGTGCGCGTGCCGAATGCCGATTTCATTCCTGCCGACCGCAAGGGTCTGACGATCTGCGACGCCACCTCGGCCGCATTCGCGCAGGAACTCGATTTCGCGAAGCTCGATGTGGTCACCTTCTCCTGGCAGAAGGTGTTGGGCGGCGAGGGTGCCCACGGCGTCATCATTCTCTCGCCGCGTGCTGTCGAGCGTCTTACCACCTATATGCCGGCCTGGCCGCTGCCGAAGATCTTCCGCATGACCTCGGGCGGCAAGCTGACGGAAGGCATCTTCCAGGGGGAGACGATCAACACGCCGTCGATGCTCTGCGTCGAGGACTATATCGATGCGCTGCTCTGGGCCAAGGAGCTCGGCGGTCTCCAGACGCTGATCGCTCGTGCCGATGCCAATGCCAAGGTCATCCACGATTTCGTCGCGGCAAACGACTGGATCGCCAATCTCGCCGTCAAGGCGGAAACGGCCTCCAACACCTCCGTCTGCCTGAAGATCGTCGACAAGGACATCACGGCTCTCGATGGCGACGGCCAGGCGAATTTCGCCAAGGGCCTCGTCGGCCTGCTGGAAAAGGAAGGTGTCGCCTATGACATCGGCCATTACCGCGACGCGCCGTCGGGCCTGCGCATCTGGGCCGGCGCCACGATCGAGGCATCCGACATGCAGAAGCTGATGCCTTGGCTTTCCTGGGCTTTCGAAACGCAGAAGGCGCAGCTCGCTCAGGCGGCCGCTTGACGTGATCGCATCCGGCTCCGCCACGTCCGGCGGAGCCCAGCATTCCACTTTCATTCATCGCTGAACACTTTTGAAGGAGGCCTCAATGGCACCTCGCGTTCTCGTATCCGACGAATTGTCGGAAACCGCCGTCCAGATCTTCCGCGACCGCGGCGTCGAAGTCGATTTCGAACCGCAGCTCGGCAAGGACAAGGACCGTCTGCTCGAAGTCATCGGCAAGTATGATGGTCTGGCCATCCGCTCCGCCACCAAGGTGACGGAAAAGATCATCGAGGGGGCGAAGAACCTCAAGGTTGTCGGCCGCGCCGGCATCGGCGTCGACAATGTCGATATCCCGGCCGCCTCGCGCCGCGGCATCATCGTCATGAACACGCCTTTCGGCAATTCGATCACGACCGCCGAACACGCAATCGCGCTGATGCTCGCCGTCGCCCGCCAGCTTCCGGCTGCCGATGCCTCGACGCAGGCCGGCAAATGGGAGAAGTCGAAATTCATGGGCGTCGAGATCACCGGTAAGACGCTCGGCGTCATCGGCGCCGGCAATATCGGCTCGATCGTCTGCTCCCGCGCCATCGGCCTCAAGATGCATGTCGTCGCCTATGACCCGTTTCTTTCCAAGGAGCGCGCCGAGGAGATGGGCGTCACCAAGGTCGAGCTCGACGAGCTTTTCGCCCGCGCTGATTTCATCACGTTGCACGTGCCGATGACCGACAAGACGCGCGGCATCCTCAACAAGCAAGCCCTGGCAAAGACGAAGCCCGGCGTGCGCATCATCAACTGCGCCCGCGGTGGCCTGGTCGATGAAGCGGCCCTGGCCGAAGCCATCAAGTCCGGCCATGTCGCCGGTGCTGCCTTCGACGTCTTCGAAGTCGAGCCCGCCAAGGAAAGCCCGCTCTTCGGCCTGCCGAACGTCGTCTGCACGCCGCATCTCGGCGCTTCGACGACCGAGGCGCAGGAAAATGTCGCGCTGCAGGTCGCCGAACAAATGTCGGACTACCTCGTCAAGGGCGCGGTTTCCAACGCCATCAACATGCCGTCGATCACCGCGGAAGAGGCGCCGATCCTGAAGCCGTTTATCCGTCTTGCCGACGTTCTCGGCGCCTTTGTCGGCCAGGTCACCGAAGAGCCAATCAAGGAAATCGAAATCCTCTATGACGGTATGACCGCCAACATGAACACGCGGGCGTTGACGAGCGCGGTTCTTGCGGGGCTGATCCGTCCGCAGGTCGCCGACGTCAACATGGTTTCCGCGCCGATCATGATCAAGGAAAAGGGCATCGTGCTTTCCGAGGTCAAGCGCGACAAAACAGGCGTCTTCGACGGCTATATCAAGCTGACGGTCACGACCGAAAGCATGACGCGCTCCGTCGCCGGCACGGTGTTTTCGGATGGCAAGCCGCGCTTCATCCAGATCAAGGGCATCAATCTCGATGCCGATGTCGGTTCGCACATGATCTACATCACCAATACCGACGTCCCCGGCATGATCGGCTTTATCGGCACGACGCTCGGCACTGCCGGCGTCAACATCGCCAACTTCCAGCTCGGCCGCGACAAGCAGGGTGGCGACGCCATCGCGCTGCTCTACGTTGACGGCGAGGTCGATGACGGCGTGCTGACGCAGTTGACGGCGCACCAGGCGATCCGCCAGGCAAAGCTGCTGACCTTCAACATTGACTGAGTTTCCTTCCTCCCAAGGAAACAAGAACCCGGCGCGGGAAACGGCGCCGGGTTTTTGCTGCGTCAGGAACAGGTTTCAATGATGTCGACGCCGCCGGACGATCCTGCCGAGACGGGCGGCCTCGTCCTGTGCCTTCGTGCGGTGAAGGAAGGCGAGCCTGCTGCCGTCAAAACCTTGGAAGAATTCATCCCAGGAAATCTCCTCCAGCGGCTCCGAGGAGAAATCGACGCGGACGGTTTCGCTGTCACGCGCGTCCTTTATGCGGGCGGGATGGCCGCCGCGCGCCTCGATCCAGTGTCTGATCCTGTTGTGATCCGCCGTCGTGCCGAACCTGGCCATGAAACCCTCCGCAGCATTCGATTGCGACATTGATCATCGGCAACGCATGACCGACAGAATAGTTCCATAGGTCGAAATTATTTTTTCACCATTTCCAGTTGTGCCGGTCAAGCATTCGTCATTTTGAGAATGGCGGCCGGAGCGGCATAATTCGCATGGGCTGAAAGGAGAATGACATGAAACACTATTCATTCTCGATAGTCGGACTGGCGCTGGTGGCTGTCGTCATCGCCAATCCAGGTATCGCATTTGCCTGCAACAAGCTGATCGGCACCTGAGCCGCACCCCCGCTTCCAAGGCGTGGCTTCGGCCGCGCCTTGCTTTCTCACGCGATTGCGAAACGAGCAGCTGCGCGCTGCCGCCACTTGCGTCGTGTTACAATCCTTTCTATATCGGTCCCTTATTCAAGAAAGGCGGCCGATCCCGCCTGAGATCAGCAATCCGCCGCAATTGCAGCGCAAGGGCGGATTATGAGCGCGCAGAATTTGGCACCACCGTTGAACACACTGGATTTTGACAAGAAGCCGGAAGAGACCCGCGTCGTCGTCGCCATGTCGGGCGGCGTCGATTCCTCGGTCGTGGCCGGCCTTCTCAAACAGCAGGGTTACGACGTGCTCGGCATCACGCTGCAGCTTTACGATCATGGCGCCGCTGTTCACCGCGCCGGCTCCTGCTGCGCCGGCCAGGACATCGACGATGCCCGCCGCGTCTGCGAAACCCTCGGCATTCCGCATTACGTGTTGGATTACGAGAAGCGCTTCCGCGAGACGGTGATCAATCCTTTCGCCGAAAGCTACGTGGCCGGCGAAACGCCGATCCCCTGCGTTTCCTGCAACCAGACCGTCAAGTTTGCCGATCTCCTGGCGACGGCGAAGGAGCTCGGCGCCGATGCGCTGGCGACTGGTCACTATATTCGTTCGCGGCCGAACCCCTCGTCTGAACATCCCGGCCGCCGCGCGCTTTTCCGCCCGGCCGACGCCGATCGCGACCAGAGTTATTTCCTGTTTGCCACGACGCAGGAGCAGATCGACTATCTCCGCTTTCCCTTGGGCGGCCTGCCCAAGGCCGAGACGCGCCGGCTCGCCGAGGAGATGGGTCTCGTCGTTGCCAAGAAGGCCGACAGCCAGGACATCTGCTTCGTGCCGCAAGGCAAATATTCCGATATCATCACCAAACTGAAGCCGAATGCGGCTCTCGCCGGCGAGATCGTCCATCTCGACGGCCGCGTGCTGGGAACCCATGAAGGCATCCTGCATTTCACCATCGGTCAGCGCCGCGGCATCGGCATCGCCACGGGCGAGCCGCTTTATGTCGTCTATCTCGACGCCCGCTCGCGCCGCGTCATCGTCGGGCCGAAGGAGGCGCTGGAAACGCATCGCGTCTATCTGCGCGACGTCAATTGGCTGGGCGACGTCCCGCTCGCAGAAGCCGCTGCCGGCGAAGGTTTCGCCTGCTACGCCAAGGTCCGTTCGACGCGGGCACCGGCGCCTGCCGTGCTGCATGTCGATGCGACCGGCACCTATGTCGATCTGACCGTTGGCGAGGCAGGTATCGCGCCCGGCCAGGCCTGCGCGCTCTATTCGGCGCCCGGCGACGACGCTCGTGTCTTCGGCGGCGGTTTCATCGAGCGCTCCGAACGCGAACCTTCGGCCGAAGCCTCGCTCAAGGCTCTGCTGGCCGGCCCCGTCGCCGCCTGAAACCCATCGGAAACGACGGGCGGCAAAGCTCAGCCTTTTTCTCCATCGTGCGCTTGACACAAAGCCGAAGCGCACCTTATAAGCCGCTCATCCCACGAGCCCGCAGCGCTTCGCGAGCAGGTATCGTTTGACCAGTGGCGGAGTAGCTCAGTAGGTCAGAGCAGAGGAATCATAATCCTTGTGTCGGGGGTTCAAATCCCTCCTCCGCTACCATTCTTATAGCCAACAGTTACGGGTGAGCGCACAGGGCAGGCCAATCTCGATATCCATTTCGTAGGGTTGCCGCGTTTTCTGTGGGCAGAATTTCAGGCGCCGTCACTTCGGCTCCGGCTGCTGGATCACTGGGGGTGGCGCTTCGTCCTTCCCGCTACTTCGAACGAATGGCTTGATCACCAGGATGCCCAGGATCGATGCTATCATCACGCCGATGATGATCACCATCAACATTCTCATGGCTCGCCTCAGTTAAAAAGGTCCTGCCGGTTGTTTATCGCTGATGATGAAGGTGTGACATCATCAGCAGTACGGCAAGACCCTTCTCGCTGGCCTCCTCGTCAAAACCGTCGTGGAGCCGCCGGTTTGTTTCCGACGATGGCGCCGATGCGGGCGAGCACAGGGTAAGCTTGTCCTTGTGTGTCAGCGCTGCAGGCTATTCTCTTTCAAAACCTTCGGCATTGTCGAAGAAATTGATGCCGCTGTCATAGGTGCGCCTCGTCAAACGATGAATTGGAAGTTGTCGTATTGCGCGCCATAATAATCAGGCCCGCTCGTTTCGGTGATGACGGGTTCGGTGTCGAGTATGAGATAGTCGATCAGGCCATAGGCGCTGAGATCAATCACTTGCGGGTCATGAATGCTGTCGGCGGTCACGTTGACCGTGACCAAGAACACGGTATCGCCGTTCAGCCTGCCTTCGATCGTCAGAACGTTGTCATAGTCTGATGTCCCGTTTGCCACGCTGAATTGCTCGATCTGAAAGCTGCCGCCATCTGCGGCCTGGATAGGCGTCCAGAATACGCCGCCTGAGAGATAATGATTGCCGTCAGCTTCCTTATGTATCGTTGCATCATCCCCATCGTGCCAGGCGCCCCAATCGAAGCCCTTGTAGCCTGTGGGGAAATCGTGTTTGCCGACATCCTCGAAATTGACGAAGATGTCGCCGCGCTCCGGCAGGTCGACCGTGATATTGAGCAAGCCGAAGTCGGTAGCGCCTTTGCCGTCCGAAATCTTGAATTTGAACTGGTCGAGGAGTTGATCCCCCGGGCCGAGCGCTGATACCACCGGATTGGAGTGATCGAGTTCATAGGTGTAGTAGCCGTTGGAATAGACGGTCAGCGTGCCGTACTTTCCCTCGATCGTCGTCGTCGTGGCCGGTCCATCCGGATTGGACGGTTGCGGAATTCGCTGCCCGTTCACGAAGTTGAGACGCACAAGATCTCCGTCGGCATCCATGTAACTGGTGCTGTCCAGAATGTTGCCGTCAATCGGCTTGTCGACGTCGAAAATAGGCTGGTATACGTCACCTGCGATCGGCTTGTGGTTTGCCATTTCTACCTCCCGTCTGAAGTATTGCTCAAATATGCAACCCTATCGGGTGCTTGGCAACGAAATTGACGGAGCGTCAGGTCAATTCAACCTATCAAATCCAGCAGAGGTAATTTTTCTGCAGCTCAAATATCCAAGTAGAGGCATTGGCTTCGACGTCTGCCAGCCTGATGATGACGTAGTCATGACGATATACTGCATTGATTGCTTCAATGCAGGCCGCCCACTCCGAGCAAGCTTTCTACTGCTTCGTGATCCCTCGACAAGTCCGACGGCGTTCCGGTCCAGGCCATCCTGCCGCGTTCGAGGATGATGACCCGACCGGCGAAGTCGAGCGCGCTTTGGATGCGTTGTTCGACCAGAAGGATCGTCATGTCGCCTGATTTGGCGAGTTCTGTAAAGGCGGCCATCAGTTCCTCACAGATCACGGGCGCCAGGCCCTCCAACGGTTCGTCGAGCAACAGAACGGACGGGCGGCCGAGAATGGTGCGGGCTGTTGAAAGCATCTGCTGCTCGCCGCCGGAGAGCTGGTTGCCGAGGTTGCGGCGGCGCTCCTTCAGGCGCGGGAACAGGATGTAAGCTTCCTCCAGTGCCGTCTTCGGCCGCGCCTTCAGACCGACGAAAAGGTTCTCTTCGACGGTCAGCGTCGGAAAGACGCAGCGTGTTTGAGGCACATAGCCGAGGCCCTTATGGGCGCGTGTTGCGCTCGGTGCTGCGGTGACATCCGAACCACCGAGGTGGATCTGGCCTTGATACCGCCTGGTCTGGCCGGCAAGCGTTGCCAGGAGCGTGGTCTTGCCCATACCGTTACGGCCGAGCACTGCTAGACGGGCGCCCGCCGGCACGGTGAAGGAGATGCCTTCGAGCACCCGCGTCGGCCCGTATCCGGCCGACAGGTTTTCAACCTCAAGCGACAGGGCTGGCATTGGCATAGCTCCCGAGATAGGCCTCGCGCACGCGGGCATCCTTGGTGACATCGGCCGGCAGGCCGTCGAAGATGATCGCGCCGGCCGCCAGCACGATGACGCGCTTGGCAAAACGGAAGACGAGGTCCATGTCGTGTTCGATCATCAGGACGGCGAGATCGGCGGGAAGGTCGGCCAGCGCCTGTTCGATTCGGCCGGTATCGCTTTGCGGCACGCCGGCCGCAGGCTCGTCGAGCAGCAGCACCTTCGGCCTCAGCGCCAGCGCCACGGCAATTTCGAGGAGCCGCTGCTGGCCATAGGCGATCTCGCTGACTCTGCGATGCATCAGCGAGGCCAGCCCGAGTTTACCCAGGAGATCGTCGACCTCCGCCATGACGTCGGGCATGGCGAGGAAATTCCCGAACATCTTGCGGGTCTTTCCGTCACGCTGAAGGACGGCGAGCCCCACATGTTCGGCGGGCGTCATATCCTGAAAAAGCCGCGTCACCTGAAAGGATCGGACGAGGCCGCGTTTGACCCTGCCGATCGCATCCACCTTCGTCACCGCCTCACCGCCGAGGCGAACCTCGCCGGAATCGGGGGAGAGATTGCCGGTGACGAGGTTGACGAAGGTGGTCTTGCCGGCGCCGTTCGGGCCGATCAGCGCGATGCGGTCGCCGGGCGCCATTGCCAGCGAGACATCATTGGTGACGGCAAGGCCGCCGAAGGCTTTCCTGAGATTGGTTACTTCGAAGACCGGGCTCATGCGCGCGTCTCCTTCCGGCGGCCGATCAAGGCGGCGGCCGTTCCGTAGAGGCCTTTCGGCGCAAACAGCACTACGGCGATCAGCAGGGCGCCGACCATGGTCAGCCAGTGAAAGGGGTTGGCGGCCGAGACATAATCTTCGAAGAACATGAAGATGACGGTGCCGGAGAGCGCGCCGAAGAGGGAACCGGTGCCGCCGAGCACGAGCATGACAAGCGCTTCGGCCGATTGCGTGAAGGACAGGCTGTCGAGCCCGACGACCTGGGTCGAGATCGCATTCAGCGCGCCGCCGACGCCGGCAACGGCGCCTGAGATCACGTACATCTTGATGAGAGCGGCCTTCGGCGAGCCGCCCATGGCGCGGATGCGCAGCGGGTCTTGCCGGATGCCGCGGCAGAGCATGCCGAAGGGTGAGCGAACCAGCAATCGCAGCAGCACGAAGACGATGACGAGCAGCGTCATTCCGAAGAAGAAGGCGGTGTGGCCGTAGAGATCGAATTCGAAAATGCCGAATATCGGATCCGGCGCGATGCCGGAAAGCCCGTCGCTGCCTCCCGTCCAGGCGGAGGCCTTGTTGGCAAATTCATGGAAGAGGTGGATGAGCGCAATCGACAGCACGAGCTGCGGCAGTCCGTGTGCACGCAGGATAATCGCGCCGCTGAGCAGTCCGGCAACCGCGCCTCCTGATATGCCTGCAAGCATCATCAGCAGCGGATCGTTGATGCCGTAATGCGCCGACAAAATTCCGGCGGCATAGGCGCCTGAGCCGAACAGCGCGGCATGGCCGAGCGTTGCGACACCGCAATAACCGGTCACGAGATCGAGCGACAGGACGAGCAGGGCGATCGTGATCATCCGCGTCAGAAGCGCCAGATTGTCGGGAAAGGCGAAATAGCCGACCGCGGCGATGGCCGTGATGGCCGCTACTCCGAGAAGATCGGCATTCACTGCGCGCCGATGCCGGAGGCGTTCGGTTTCGTTGTTCATGACGAGCGTCATCCTATTTCATCCTTCCGGCAAGGCCGCGCGGGAAGATGCAGATGATGGCGATCACGGCGAGATAGAAGAAGAATTCCCCGAATTCCGGCATCAGATAGCGTCCCGTCGTATCGATGGCGCCAAGCAGCAGGCAGGCAATCAGCGCGCCCGGAATGGAGCCGGCGCCGCCGACGGAGATGACGACGAGGAAGGTCACCATATAGCGAAGCGCGTAGTAAGGTTCGACCGGCAGCAGTTCGGCGCCGACCACACCGCCGAAGGCGGCAAGCCCGACGGCAACGGCAAAGCTCACCGCATAGATGATCTCGGTGCGCACGCCGAGTGCGGCAGCCATCGCCGCATCGTCGACGGAGGCGCGCAGCTTGACCCCGAAGCTCGTTCGCTCGATCGCGAACCACAGGGCGAGCGCAACGGCGAGACCGCAGAAGATGACGAAAAGCCGGTGCACGGGAATGGTGCGGAATCCGAGATCGGCCGATCCCTGCAAGGCGCCGGCAAGCGGTATCGTCTTCAGCGTCGGTCCCATCACGTAGTTCGCGATGCCGATGACGCAGAAAGTGATGCCGATTGTCATCAGCACCTGGGTCAGTTCAGGGGCGCCATAGATCCGGCGGTAGAGAAAACGCTCGAGCGGAATTGCGATGATGATCGTGACGAAGACGGCCGCGACGACTGCGACAGCATAACTAAGACCGAGGTCACGGGCGGCATAGGAGGCGATGTAGCCTCCGATCATGGCGAAGGCGCCATGCGCCAGGTTGACGACACGCATCAGCCCCATGGTCACGGAAAGGCCGATCGAGATCACGAAGAGCGCCATGCCATAGGCAAAGGCGTCGACGGCGATGCTGAAGACTGTCTGCATGAAAATACCTTACTTCGATGCGGCGGGCGCGATGCGCGAGCCCGCCGGTCCGGATGCCGCAATCTTACTTTACCGCCGCAAGGCCCGGGTCGCCCTGCTTCTCGAACGTCTGGATCTCCTTGTTGATGTAGGTCCCATCATCGGCCTTGACGACTTCGCGCAGATAGATGTTCTGGGTGATGTGCCGGCTTTCCGGATCGATCGAGACCGGGCCGCGCGGGCTCACCCAGGCTAGGCCCTTGACCGCGTCGACGGCCTTCTCTGCATCCTGCTTGCCACCCGTCGCCTCGATCATCTTGTAGATGACATACATGCCGTCATAGGCGCTGACGGAGGGGAAGGAGAGCTCTGCCTTGTTGCCGATCGCCTTGGCGGCAGCCTCGACGAAGGCCTTATTCTCGGGCGAGTCGTGGGAAACGGCATAGTGGAAGGTCGTCTGGATGCCGAGTGCGGCATCGCCGAGCGCCGGCAGATCGGATTCCTGCGTCAGATCCCCCGGCGCGAAGAACTTGATTCCGGCGGCCTTCAAGCCATTCTCGTTGTAGGCCTTGACGAAGCCGAGCGTCGTCGGGCCCGACGGCAAGAAGGCGAAGACGCCCTCGGCGCCGGAATCTTTGATGCGCTGCATGATCGGGCTGAAATCGTTGGTGGCAAGCGGCATGCGGATGGCCTCGACCACTTGACCGCCGGCCTTTTCGAAGCCGGCCTTGAAGGCATTCTCGGCGTCGATGCCGGGGCCGTAATCGCTGACGACCGAGATCACCTTCTTGACGCCTGCGTCGAAAGCGACCTTGGCGATCGGCGTCGAGGTTTGCCACGTCGTAAAGGAGGTGCGCACCACGAGCGGGCTCTTGGTCACGATCGCCGAAGTGGCGGCGTTCATGATAATCATCGGCACGTTGCCCTGCTTCAGAATCGGCGTCACCGCCATGGCGTCGGGGGTGAAATAGAAGCCGGCGAGATACTGGACCTTTTCCTTAACGATCAGTTCCTGCGCCAGCGCCTTGGATTGGGCCGGGTCGGCCTGCGGCACGTCGCGGTAGACGATCTCGACCGCGTCGCTGCCGACCTTGTTGCCGTTGACAGCCATATAAGCTTCGATGCCGGCCTTGAAGTTCTTGCCCTGGAGCGCGAAGGGACCGGAGAACGGCCCGATGACGCCGACCTTGATCGTGTCGGCATAGGCGCTGGTGCCCATAACAATTGCCGCAGCGGCGGCCAGAAACAGCTTCCTCATTTTTCTCTCTCCCTTTTCGGCGTACTCCAGCGCCGTATTGAATTTCTGGTTAGCTTGTCATGCGAAATGGTGATGTAAAATGAAATAAATCCCCAAACACATGATTTGCCGGTTATGGTTCTGCGTGGTCATGACCACTCGTTGTTCGCTGCGTCTATGCGCGACTTTCATGCTCGATCTTCGTGTCAGAACGGCAGTCCCACGTAGTTTTCCGCGAGCACCGTCGAGGCCGCACGGGAATGTGTGAGATAGTCGAGTTCGGCTTCCTGGATCTTCTGATCGAAATCGCCGGTATCGGGAAATCGGTGCATTATGGTCGTCATCCACCAGGAAAACCGCACGGCTTTCCATACGCGGGCGAGCGCCGTCTGCGAATAGGCGTCGATGCCGCTGTCGGAGCCTTCGCGGTAATGCTCGAGGAGCCCGCAGAACAGGTAATGGACATCGCTAGCTGCAAGGTTCAGCCCTTTGGCGCCGGTTGGCGGCACGATATGGGCGGCGTCGCCGACGAGAAAGAGCCGGCCGAAACGCATGGGCTCGGCGACGAAGGAGCGCAACGGAGCGATCGATTTTTCGAAGGATGGGGCGGTCGTCAATGCTTCGGCGTGATGGGCCGGCAGGCGCCGTCTCAACTCGTCCCAGAAGCGCTCGTCGCTCCAGTCTTCGATCTTCGCGTCAAGCGGGCACTGGATATAGTAGCGGCTGCGCGTGGCCGAGCGCATCGAACAGAGCGCGAAGCCCCTCGCGTGGTTGGCGTAGATCAGTTCATGGCTGACCGGCGCCACGTCGGCAAGCAGGCCGAGCCAGCCGAAGGGATAGACCTTCTCGAAACTTCGGATCGCCCGTTCGGGAACGGCTCTGCGGCTTATTCCATGAAAGCCGTCGCAGCCGGCGATGAAATCGCAATCGATGCGGTGGCTGATACCATCCTTCGCGTAGGTAACGAAGGGCGAGCCACGGTCGATATCATGCGGAGCCACATCGGCGGCATCATAGATCGAAAGGGCGCCACAAGCTTCCCGCCGCTCCATAAGATCGCGCGTCACCTCGGTTTGTCCGTAAACGGTCACGCGCCTGCCGCCGGTCAATTCGTGAAGATCGATGCGATGGTCGCGGCCGTCGAAGGCCAGCGAGAAGCCGTCGTGCGGCAAGCCTTCGGCATGCAATCTTCTTCCAGCTTTGGCCTCGTCCAACAGCCCGACAGTGCCTTCCTCCAGCACGCCGGCGCGGACGCGGCCGAGGATATAGTTCTTGCTCACGCGGTCGAGGATGACGTTGTCAATTCCAACTTCGGTCAGAAGCTGACCGAGCAGCAGGCCGGATGGCCCCGAACCGATGATTGCGACCTGGGTTCGCAAATGCTTCCTCCCTTGCATTTTTGCGTTTTGTCAGATTCTGCCGCGCCGCCATTGCCGCGACAATGGACATTCCGGCCAAAAAATTGCATTTATCGAACATTGGCACGGGAGGAAGCCGATGAGCAGGCATATACCGACCTACGAGCTCTATGGCGAAAATACCGGGCGATCTCCGGAATTCTGGTTGCATTGCGAAACAATCCGCTCCCGCAGCAGCCTGCATCAATGGGAAATTCGGCTTCACCGCCACGAGAGCTTCTTTCAGATATTATACATCGAAGCGGGCTCGGGCGATGCGATCTTCGGCAAGAGGAGCCATACCATCCGTCCGCCGGCGGTCATCACGGTTCCCCCTGGGCTTGATCACGGCTTTCGCTTCTCACGTGATATCGACGGCCTGGTGATCACCATCTTGAGGTCCCATCTCAGCCACCCGCCCGGCGAGCGAAGCCAGCTCGGCGAGTGGTTGGCGATGCCGCATCTGACGCTCCTTGATCCCGATAACGCCGAGGCTGCCTATGTCATGCAGACGCTGAGGCGGCTCGGCGACGAATTCGAAAACCGCCGCGGTGGCCGCAACGAGGTATTGGCTGCCTATGTCGGGCTGGCGTTGCGGCTGACGGCGCGGATTTCGCATGAAGGACATGCGCAGGAGCTTCCGACAAACGAGAACGAGCGGCGGATGGAGATGCTGGATGAACTGATCCAGCAGCATTTTCGATCGCACAGGCCGGCTTCCTTCTACGCCGGGGAACTTGGCATTTCCCCGACGCATCTCACCCGTATCGTCCGGTCGATGACGGGAAACACCCCGCATGAGTTGATCGCCGGCAAACTCATTGAGGAAGCGAAGCGTCAGCTCGTCTTTACCATCGGCAGCGTTCAGGAGATCGGATTTCGCCTCGGCTTTGCCGATCCGGCCTATTTCTCGCGCTTCTTCCTGAAATATACCGGCGAAACGCCGCGGGTCTGGCGCGTGAGGGAGAAGGTTCGGCTTGAGGGTGCATAACAGCAATCACTCACGGAGCCCCCCGGCGCGATCTCTACGGCGCCAGATACTCGATTTTCTGCAGATCGTTTAGTGAACTAACCCGGCGTGGTCCTGAACATTATATGATCTACGCAATGCCCATTTTCGGTTTTCTTATAAGCCACCTCAAGAGACATTGATGTTTCAATAAAAAAGATAGAATACGCCATAATATCAATGCTGGCTGCGCTGCCTGTTGAAGCTTTCTTGCAGTCAATCATTCTGTTCGCGGCCACGAACATCTCGTCATGTTCGCTTATCCTATCAAAATTCCTGTATAGACCGCTGGTGTAAATTCTATATAACTCCAAGTTTACGTAGAAATGCATGTTATTTATGATGTATAATATTTCGACAGCCAGTAATGAAGCCAACATTGCATCAAGAAATTTTACTGATATTTTGGGAATCATTGTACTGTCTTGCGGATCATATTTGCAACAATCGTGAAGAGTAAACTTGCCCAACATTCCTGAGCTAATCAATGCCAGCCTACGCGCGATTGGCGTCTCTGTTATCAAAACCAGTTCCATTTGATGCAGCTATGCCACCAAGCATGATGTCGGATGCTGCTAGGTTTGCGGTTGTTAGATGCCAGTGACCCACCCGATTGAGGCTGCCTAACAGAAACACCTGTGCCTACCCGGGAATATCAAAACCTCGGACTTCTCCGGCGATTCCTCGTCCTCGCCTCACGCCGCCGGCCACGTCCAGTCCCGCACCTCCGGCATGTCCTCTCCGTATTCCCTGACATAGTCGTGATGCTCGGCGAGCTTGCCGTGGAAGGCGGCAAGCGCGTCTTTGGCCTTCTCCTTCAGGCCCGGCACGCGCTCGATGGCTTCGATGGCGAGATGGTAGCGGTCGAGTTCGTTGAGGACGGTCATGTCGAAAGGCGTGGTCGTCGTGCCTTCCTCGATAAAGCCGCGGACGTGGATGTTCTCGTGGTTGGTGCGCTTATAGGTCAGGCGGTGAATGAGATAGGGATAGCCGTGATAGGCGAAAATGACCGGCTTATCGGCGGTGAAGATCGCGTCGAAGGCCTCGTCGGAAAGGCCATGCGGATGCTGGTCCCTGGATTGCAGCGCCAAGAGGTCGACGACATTGACGGTGCGGATCTTCAGCTCGGGAATGGCCTTGCGCAGAAGATCGACGGCGGCGAGCGTTTCCATCGTCGGGACATCGCCGGCGCAGGCCATGACGAGATCAGGCGAGATCGTGTCCTCCTCGTTGCTTGCCCAGTGCCAGATGCCGATGCCGGCCTCGCAATGTTTCACCGCCTCGTCCATCGACAGCCATTGCGGCTCCGGCTGCTTGCCAGCGACGATGACGTTGACGCGGTCATAGGTGCGCAGGCAATGATCGCCGACCCAGAGCAGGCTGTTGGCGTCCGGCGGCAGGTAGATGCGGACGATGTCGGCTTTCTTGTTGGCGACGAGATCGACGAAACCAGGATCCTGGTGGCTGAAGCCGTTATGGTCCTGTCGCCAGACATGCGAGGTCAGCAGGTAGTTCAGCGATGAGATCGGCTTTCGCCATTCGAGCTCGCGCGTCACCTTCAGCCATTTGGCGTGCTGGTTGAACATGGAATCGATGATGTGGATGAAGGCCTCGTAACAGGAAAAGAGGCCGTGCCGGCCAGTCAGGAGATAACCTTCCAGCCAGCCCTGGCAGAGATGTTCGGAGAGCACCTCCATGACACGCCCATCGCGAGAGAGGTGGACATCATAAGGTTCGATGTCCTCCATCCAGACACGGTCGGTGACGTCGAAGACGCTGCCGAGGCGATTCGATTCCGTCTCGTCGGGGCCGAAGATGCGGAAGTTTGCCGCCTTGGCGTTGAGCTTCATCGTGTCACGCAGGTAATGGCCAAGGATCTCCGTCGATTGGGCGACAACGCTGCCGCGCTTGCCGATGTCGACTGCATAATCCCGAATATCGGGCACGGCCAATTCCTTGCGCAGCAGGCCGCCATTGGCATGCGGATTGGCGCCCATGCGGCGTTTGCCAGCGGGGGCAAGCGCCCGCAGTTCCGGTTTCAGCCGGCCGTCGGCGCCGAACAGGTCTTCGGGATCATAGCCGCGCATCCAGTCCTCGAGAATCTTGCGGTGGTCGTCATTCCCGCGGCAGTTGGAGACCGGCACCTGGTGGGCTCGCCAGAAATCTTCCACCTTCTTGCCGTCGACCTCCTTTGGGCCTGTCCAACCCTTGGGGCTGCGCAGCACAATCATTGGCCAGCGCGGGCAGCCGGCTGTGCTCTTGCCGCTGCGGGCTTGCTCCTGGATCTCGCGGATGCGCTCGAAGACCCGGTCCAGCGTCGCAGCCATTTGTTGGTGCATGTCGCGCGGCTCATGGCCGGTGACGAAAAGCGGCTCGTAGCCGTAGCCTTCGAAGAGACGTCGGAGGTCGTCGTCACCCGCCCGGCCTAAAATGGTCGGATTGGCGATCTTATAGCCGTTCAGATGCAGGATCGGCAGAACGGCGCCGTCGCGGGCGGGATTGAGGAACTTGTTGGAATGCCAGCTGGCGGCGAGCGGCCCGGTTTCGGCCTCACCGTCGCCGACGATGCAGGCGACGGTGAGGTCGGGATTGTCGAAGGCGGCGCCATAGGCATGGACGAGGGCGTAGCCGAGTTCGCCGCCCTCATGGATCGACCCCGGTGTTTCCGGCGCCGCATGGCTTGGAATGCCGCCGGGAAAGGAAAATTGGCGGAAGAGCCTGCGCATCCCCTCGGCGTCTTCGGAAATATCGGGATAGATTTCGCTGTAGGTGCCTTCGAGATAGGTGTTGGCGACCATGCCCGGCCCGCCGTGACCGGGGCCGCATATGTAGATGACGTCGAGATCGCGGGCTCGGATGAGGCGGTTCAGATGCGCATAGATGAAGTTGAGGCCGGGCGTCGTGCCCCAGTGGCCGAGCAGACGGGGCTTGATGTGCTCTGACTTCAGCGGCTCGCGCAGCAGCGGATTGGCAAGCAGGTAGATCTGGCCGACCGAGAGATAGTTGGCGGCCCGCCAGTAGCGGTCAATCAGGGTGAGTTCAGCATCGGTCAGGGCGGCGGCGGTCGAGACATGCTTTTCCATTGGCTTCTCCCGTTCGAAAACACGTTCAACGTCAGTCTAGCCGTTAGCGCCGGCGCGCCATTGATCTGGATCAGCGGGCGCGAAGAACGGACAGCGCTTCATCGGCGATCACCTGTTCTTCGTCCGTGGCAATGACATGGGCGACAATGCGGCTTTCCCTGGTGCTGATCGTGAAACCATTGGCGGCATTGGCCTTCTCGTCGATCGAAAGGCCAAGCCAGGACAGGCGTTTCGCCACGCCGGCGCGGATTTCCGGCTGATGCTCGCCTATGCCGGCGGTGAAGACGACGGCATCGAGGCCGCGGAGGGTTACCGCCATGCGGCCGATCTCGCCGGCAATGCGCAGTGTGAAAAGGTCGATCGCCTGGCGCGCTTCCGGCCGGCCGTCCTTCAACAGATCGCGCGTGTCGGCGCTGATGCCAGAGACGCCGAGCAGGCCTGAGCGGTGATAGAGCAGATCCTCGATCTCACCCAGGGACCGTTTTCTCTCTCCTGCCAGGTGCAGGATCACGCCGGGATCGAGGCAGCCCGGGCGTGTCGCCATCGGGATGCCGTCGAGGGTCGAAAAGCCCATGCTGCAATCGCGGCTGATGCCGTCTTCCATCGCACAGAGGCTGGCGCCGCTGCCGAGATGGGCGACCACAGCCCTTGCCGTATGCGGCGCCTTGCGAGCGAGTTCACTGGCGATGAACTTATAAGAAAGCCCGTGGAAGCCGTAACGCTTGATGCCCTCCTCATGCAGGAAACGGGGTATGGCGAGGCGGCGAACGAGATCGTCCTGCGTGGCATGGAAGGCCGTGTCGAAGGAGGCTGTCTGGACAAGATGCGGCTTCAGGTGACGGAGCGCGCGGATGAAGCGCAGCGCTTGCGGTTGGTGCAGGGGAGCGAGCGGGATCAGCGCTTCGATCCCATCGGTGGCGGCGTCATCAAGCGCGACGGCGCTCATGAAGCGCTCGCCGCCATGGACGACGCGGTGGCCGGCTACGGCTGCGGCCGCCATGTCGAAATGATCGGCGAGACGCGTGAAGGTCTCGTCGATGACCCCGTGCAGATCGTCCGTCACCTCCGCCTTCAGCGGCATATCGAATGTCTGCTCTCCCTTGGTCAGGCCGAAGCAGAGCGGCTCGGCGCGGAGATCGATGACGCCCCTTCCGAGGTGTCGTGCCTCGGCACCATCGATCGAGAAGACGCCGACCTTCACAGTCGATGAGCCGGCGTTGAAGGTCAGGAGGAGGTCGGTGGATGACATGTCTTCAGAGACTCCGCACAGTCGTCACGATCCCCGAACTTAGCGCCGAAACTCCCGCTGGAAAGGTATGGCCGCCCATGCGCAACATGCTGACGGTGTGTGGCGGCCGACAGAAATGCCAAAGCTTGGGGCAGTTTTGTTGAATTACGCTAGGGTCAGCCCGTCGACGCCAGATTGGCGTTGCGATCGCGGATGAAGATGCTTGCCTCGGCGGCGGGCATCGCCTTGCCGAAAAGATAGCCCTGGCCGATGTCACAGCCGAGCTGCAACAGGAACGCAAGCTGGCCATGCTCTTCGACACCTTCCGCAGTCGTCTTGATGTTGAGGCTTCTGCCGAGGCCAAGCATGGCGCGGACGATTTTTTCCTGGCGTTCGTCATCGCGATAGGTGGCGATGAAGCTTTTGTCGATCTTGATCTTGTCGAAGCGGTAGCGGGCGAGCTGGGCGAGGCTCGAATAGCCCGTGCCGAAATCATCGAGGGCGATCTGAATGCCGGCCGCATGCAGCTCTTCGAGAATGACGGCGGCGATAGCGGGATCCTGAATCAGCGCGTTTTCGGTGATCTCGACCTCCAGGCGTTGCGGCGGCAGCCGGCTTGCCGAAAGGACTTTGAGGATGCGGGACGTCAGCAGCCTGTCTTCCATCTGTACCGGCGAGACGTTGAAGGACAACGTGACATGCGCCGGCCAAGTGAGCGCATCGCCGCAGGCCTGCGCAAGGAGATCCTCGAACAGGGGGGTGATCATCCCGGTTTCCTCGGCAATGTCGATGAAAACAGGCGGCGGAATATTGATACCATCCTCGCCGACCCACCGCGCGAGGGCTTCGAAACCGCAAAGCTGGCCCGTTTTCAAATCAATCAAAGGTTGATAGAAAGGCATGATCGCCTTGTCGGCGATTGCCGCGCGCAGCCTGCTTTCCAGAGAGGCGCGTTCCGTTACCTTGTCCTGCATCGAAGTTTCGAAGACAAGATAATGGTTAGGGCCTCGTGATTTGGCCTCATACATGGCGAGATCCGCACGGTGGGCGGCGTCTTCCAGCGGCTCGCTACCCTCAAGCCAGCGATCATAGCCGACGCTGGCGCCGACTTCGACGGCAAAGCCATCGATATGGATCGGCCGGGTGACGGCCTGGATCAGCAACTTGGCGAAACGCTCCTCGCGCTCTGCCGTCAGGGAAAAGGCGACGATGATGAATTCGTCACCGCCGAAGCGGTAAACGCAATCCGCGTTGCCAAGCGCGCAGATGCGTCTGGCAACTTCGACCAGCAACACGTCGCCGCCCTTGTGGCCGACGAGATCGTTGACTTTTTTGAAGCCGTCGAGGTCGACGGAGAAGATCGTGACGTTGTCGTCCCATTCCTCGATCTCGGCCTCGCCGCTTCTGACTGGCCGTGAGAGGATTTTGCGCTCGAAGGCGTAGCGGTTCGGCAGCTTGGTCAGATGGTCGTGGGTTGCCGTCCAATCGGCCTTAGCCTGTTCAGTGGCGCGCAGCTCCATTTCCTTGCGCAGGTCGGCGATGCGCAGCACCGAATAGATGAAGCTCATCGCGCCAGCGATGCCGAGAGCCAGAACGAGCTTATCCGCCCCGTACTCGCCGAAATCGGTCATGAAGGAGACGAGGCGGTCGTCGAAGTGCAGCACCGTGCCGAGGATCCAGAGGGTTACTCCGAAAACCACAACCGACACGCATTGCCTTCCGGCCCTGCTTCGGAAAAACGCAGGCATTATCGCATTCTCCATCTCCACCCTCTGCCGGACTATCACGAAAATCTGAAATGTTCGTTGAAACCATAAGGCGAATTGTTGGAGGTGGCAGCCCGTCCGTTGCGGTGCTGTCGGGACGTAAGCCGCGCGCTACGGCGTTTCGCTGGTGCTGCTTCGAAGACTAGAGGATGTCCGGATTCAAGACGAGGGGAGCCCCACGAAAGAACGAGGGCGAGCGTGCTGTCGCATCGCTCGCCCTGTCTCGCTCTTCACGCGGTGACGATCAGCAGCGGAACGCTGACGACCAGACCGACCATAACTAAGGTGAACGTCACGACCCTCATCAAGCGCAGGCGCCGCGTACGCTCCCCACTCCAATCATATGCCATAGCTTCCGTCTCCTTGGGACAAGGAAGTAGTCCCGGTCAGACCCGGTTCAATAGAGATGACGCGATTTGCTTGCGTAAGGCTGGATAGTATGAGGGATGTCTAATTCTCTAGAGGCGCAGCGACCAGCGATGTCCATTGCTGGTCATCCGAACGACCACCAGCGGCTCGACATCGACGAGCCAGAAGGAGGGGAGGGGAGCCTGAAGCACATGCGCAATCGCTGTTCTTATAATCGATGCGTGGGTGACGGCTATCACATGGCCGCCGAGCGTGGATTGCTCATCCATCCAGCCGGCGACGCGCGTCCGCAGACCGAGAAAACTGTCGCCGCCATGTGGGGCGGCTTCCGGATCGCTCATCCAAGCCATGAGGTTCTCCGGCTCTTCGGTGCCGATTGCCGCAATCGGCCTGCCGGCCCAGCGGCCATTGTCGCAGTCGGCAAGCCGCTGTTCTATTTGAGCGTCGAGACGGAGGGCTGTAGCGGTCTGGCGAGCACGCAAAGCCGGGCTCGTGACGATCCGGTCGGCGCGAGGCAGGGCAGTCATCCCGGCGGCTTCTTCAGAGGCCTTGTCTTCCAGCGGCTCATCCAGCGGGAACAGGGCCTTGCGGCTCGCCGCCGTGGCGCCGTGACAGATCCAGGTGAGGCGGGTATTCACGGTTGTTCCGATCTTCGCAATACGGTGGGGACGACCCTTCGCCGGCGTCTCGAAGTTTCGTTGACAGTCTCTTCGGCGTCCAGATATAACCGTGCTGTTGCGGGTTTGGAAGCCGGTGGAAATCCGGCGCGGTCGCGCCACTGTGACCAGCGTTTCGAAGTTCTTTACGCTGGAAGTCAGACCCTGCCGCACAACACTCTTTCGACTGAACGCGTCATTCCGGAGGGATACATGTCTGACACCACTTTCGCGCCCGTTGCGGCACCGGCGCCAATCCCTGTAGGGGAAATCCTGCCCTGGGCGGTTTTCGGCGGCCTGCTGATGCTCATCGTTCTTTATTTCGTCGGCACCGAGGAAGGCGCGATGGCGCTGTTCAACGGCATGTATGTGCACGAATTCGTGCATGACGGCCGCCATCTCCTGGGCTTTCCCTGCCACTAAAGCGCATCGCGATCTTTCAGATTCGCTTCTCACGCTTTAGGTCTTTGTTTACGCATGTCGTTATCGCAAAACTGCTGCACACTTTTGTGCGACATGCTTAGTGGAATATTGAGATGGTTGGAAAGCTTCTGCTTCGCGGCATGCTCGCGGGCCTGATTGCTGGCATCCTCGTTTTCGCTTTCGCCCATATCTTCGGCGAGCCGCTGGTCGATGCGGCAATCGCCTTCGAGGAGGCGAAAGCCCAGGCGGCGGGCGAAGCTGCCGAGCCTGAAATTGTCAGCCGCGCCACGCAGGCCGGTCTCGGCCTCTTCACCGGCGTCATGGCCTACAGCATCGCCGTCGGCGGGCTTTTTTCGCTCGCCTTCGCCTTCGTACACGGCCGCTTCAGCAGCCTATCGGCGCGCGGCACTTCGGCCGTCATCGCCATTGCCGCCTTCGTGGCGGTCGTGCTCGTTCCCGGCATCAAATATCCGGCCAACCCGCCAGCTGTCGGCAATCCCGATACGATCGGCGTCAGGACCGAACTGTTCTTCCTGATGATCGTCGTTTCGCTCGCCTCGCTGGTTGCCGCGATCGCACTGTCGCGCCGGCTTGGCGAGCGCTTCGGTCTCTGGAACGGCGCGATCATCGCCGGCATCGCCTATCTCGTCTTCATCGGCTTCGTGCTCTATCTGCTGCCGCCGATCAACGAGGTGCCGGAGAATTTCTCGGCGATGGTGCTCTGGCGGTTCCGCACGACCTCGCTCGGAATGCACGCGATCCTATGGGCAACGCTCGGTCTTTGTTTCGGAGTGCTGGCAGAAAGGGGTCTTGCCGCCAGGAGTGGACCGCGGCCGGCGTTCCGGTGATGCGGCAAATCGGCAGGTTTGCTTTTCTCGGTCTCATCGCGAGCCTATTACCAATGTTTATCGGAAGTGCCCTCGCCCATGGGGGCAGCTCTGGCGGCTCCCATGCCGGGCTCGATATTCCGGCAATTTCCCACGGCGAGATGGCGGTCATTTCGGAGTATCGGAGCAGCATCAGCATGCTGGCGTCACGGGCGGCCGATACGAACGAACCGTTCCGGCGTGTCCTGAACTACTCGGAAATCCAGTATTCCTATTGCCTCTGGGGACGGATGCCGGGCAGCGTGACGGACGAGGAGAGCCCTTTCAACGAATGCGCCCATGCCTATCTCGCGGCGACGAAAGCCGTGCTGATGGCGATGCGTGAGATGCCGCGGGAGGCAACCGCGGCGGGCGAAATCATCTCGGCCATCGACGCCGAGATGGCGGGCCGCGGACTTGCCTTCATCACCTGCCAGTTCAGCGGCGAGGCATTCAACACCGCCAATATCGTCAGGCCGAGCTGGAGCAAGGTGCCGCTTCATCCTGCCAGCATGGTCTCACTGACGGGGTTGGCCGCTCTGTTTGGTCTTGCCGTTCTTGCACTACGCCGCGTCTCGCGGCCGAAGGCTCAGTCGTCGGAATAGCGCTGCTCGCGCCACGGATCACCATGCATATGGTATCCGTTCTTTTCCCAGAAGCCGGCCTCGTCGGCGGCGATTAGCTCGATGCGGCGCAGCCACTTGGCGCTTTTCCAGAAATAGAGATGCGGCACGACGAGCCGCATCGGGCCGCCGTGCTCCGGTGTCAGCGGCAGGCCTTCCCAGGAGGTTGCCAGGATCGCATCCTCGGCGGCGAAATCGGCGAGCGGCAGGTTGGTGGTATAGCCGTCGTAGCTCGTCAGCATGACGTAGGCTGCTTCCGGTTTCGGCATGGCGCGATCGAGCAGATCCCGCGTCGAAACGCCGTTCCATTTGTTATCGTAGCGTGACCAGGTGGTGACGCAGTGAATGTCGCTCACCCCAGTGCTCTGTTCGATCGCCTGAAAATCGGTCCACGTGAGGGTGAGTGTCGTTTCGACCAGGCCGCGTACTTCAAGCCGCCAGCTCTCGGTTGAAATGACCGGTTGCTGGCCGAGATCGAGCACCGGCCAGTTCTTGACCAGGTGCTGGCCGGGCGGCAGGCGCTCGGCCTCGGGCCTACTGATGCGCCCGGTCAGGAACTTGCCCTCTGACGCCCAACGGCGCTTGGAGCTGGTGAGCTTGCTGTCGGCGGGCGTCTGGTCGTCGCTCATGAACGGGTCTCCTTGCGGTGCAGCAATAGGATATCCGGCCCCGCCGAGTGTCAAGTTTCGGCGAGCCCTTGGAAATCCCTGCTTGCCTCATTAAACTAGGTCGGCGGGTATGCCTTGCTGGGGGAGTGAAGGCAGAAAGGGAGGAGCCGGATCTGTCTTCGAGATCTCGTGCCATCGCGGCGCTGCTGCTGGTGCCGCTCGTCATTTTCGCCTTCTTCACCTATGGAAGTGCGATTGCGACGCGCGCCTATATGCAGGAGGCTTCAGCGCAGGCGGGAACGGCGCTGCGCCTTGCCGTCTCGGCACTCAGCGGCCACCTCAACCGCTACGAGGCGCTGCCGGCGCTGATCGCCGATCATGACGATATCAAGGAACTGGTCAGCGCGCCCGACGACATGGCGCTTCGCGATGCGGCCAATCTCTATCTCAAGGAGATCAACGGGCTTTTGAAATCCTCCGATATTTATGTGGTGAAGCCGGACGGGGAGACGATCGCGGCGAGCAATTACGATGGCCCGGGAAGCTTCGTCGGCCAGAATTTCAACTACCGGCCCTATTTCCAGGAAGCGATCGAAGGCCGGCAAGCCCGGTTCTACGCTCTCGGCACCACGTCGCTAAAGCGCGGCTACTATTTCTCTGCGCCGATTAGGGTCGGCGCCGATATTCGCGGGGTCATCGTATTCAAGGTCGATATCGACATGATCGAATCCTCCTGGAGCGGCGGCGAATACAAGATCTTCGTCTCCGATCCCGAGGGCATCATCTTCATGTCCGGCAGTGCGGAGTGGCTCTATGGCGCGATCCTGCCGCTGACGGCCGATCGTATCGCACGCACCGAGGCGTCGCGGCGCTATGCCAATGCGAAGCTGACGGCGCTGCCGGTGACGCGTCATCGCTTCGAGCCGCATGATCTGATGACGCTGGCGAGCGATCGGCGCGCAAGCGAGTATCTGGTGCTGTCGCATTACATGCCGGCGGAGGACTGGACGGTGAATGTGCTGATGGAGACGAGCTCCATCCGCGCTCAGGCGCGCACCGCGCTTGTCGCCGTCTTTCTCATCCTTTGCATTGCCGGGCTTGCTGTGGCGGTCATTCGCCAGCGGCGGGCGCGACTTGCCGAGCGCATGCAGATGCAGGCCGAGGCGCGGGGCGAGCTGGAGCGGCGGGTGGAGGAGCGCACGGCGGATCTTGCCCGCGTCAACAGCCGCATCGAGGAGGAGATCGCGGAGCGGCGGTTGACCGAGCAGCAACTGCGCCAGACCCAGGCCGATCTCATTCAGGCCGGCAAACTCGCCGGACTCGGGCAGATGTCGGCTGCCCTTTCGCATGAATTCAACCAGCCGCTCGCCGCCGCCAAGACCTATACGGACAGCGCCTCAGTGCTGATCGATCGAGGCCGGACGGAGGAGGCGCGCGACAATATAAGGCGGATCGGCGGGCTGATCGACCGCATGGCCTCGATCAGCCGGCACCTACGCAACTTCGCCCGCAAACCGAACGAGAAGCTCGGGCCGGTCCCCCTCGACGAGGCGATGCGCGACACGCTGGAGATCATCGCCTGGCGGTTGAAGGCGGCGGACGCCGAGCTCCGGCTCGATCTCGGAACGCGGCCGCCGGTCGTGCGCGCCGGTTCGGTACGTCTGCAGCAGGTGCTGGTGAATGTTATCTCCAACGCGGCCGATGCGGTGGAAGGGCTGGATGACAGGCGCATCGAGATTTCGGCCCTCGAGGAGGCCGGCAAGGTGGTGCTGACGGTGCGCGATCACGGACCCGGCGTGCCGGCGGCAATCGCCGAGCGCATCTTCGACCCCTTCTTCACGACCAAGGGTGTGGGCAAGGGACTCGGCCTCGGGCTTTCGATCTCCTACAACATCGTCAAGGATTTCGGCGGCAGCCTGACGGCTGCCAATCATCCCGAGGGGGGCGCGATGTTCCGCATCGAGCTGCAATCGGCGGCAGGGTCGATGCCGGAGGCGGCGGAATGAACGATGCGAAGATCCTGCTGGTCGATGACGAAGAAGAGCTGCGCCGTTCGACGGCGCAGGCGCTGGAGCTCTCCGGCTTCAGCGTCGAGATCTTTTCGAGCGGCGATCATGTGCTGGAGCTGATCGGTTACAGTTTTCCCGGCGTTGTTATCAGTGATATCCGTATGCCCGGCATGGACGGCATGACTTTGATGCAAAAGATCCGTGAGATCGATCAGGAGGTGCCGGTCATTCTCGTCACCGGTCACGGCGACGTGCAACTTGCGGTGAAGGCGATGCGCGAAGGCGCCTATGATTTCATCGAAAAACCGTTCACGCCTGAAATGCTCGCGGGCGTCATCCGCCGGGCGATGGAGCGGCGCGGCCTGGTGCTCGAAAACCGGATTCTGAAAGCCGTCGCCGGAAAGCGCGACGATCTCGAGGCGCGGCTGCCGGGGCGCACCCAGGTGATGGTGGATCTGCGCTATCGCATCCGCGCGATCGGCGCCAGCGATGCGGATACGCTCATCGTCGGTGATACCGGGGCGGGCAAGGAGGTCGTGGCCCGCGCACTTCATGATATCAGCGCTCGGGCGAGCCGGCCGTTCATTGCTATCAATTGCGCCGCCCTGCCGGCAAATCTGATCGAGAGCGAGCTCTTCGGCCATGAGGCCGGCGCCTTTCCCGGCGCCGTCAGGCCGCGTTACGGAAAATTCGAACACGGGCGCGGCGGCACCATCCTGCTCGACGAGATCGGTTCCATGCCCTTCGACCTGCAGGCGAAGTTCCTGCGGGTGCTGCAGGAGCGGGTGATCTCCAGGCTCGGATCGAACGAGATCGTGCCGCTCGACGTGCGGTTCATCGCGACGAGCAAGGTCGATCTGGAGGCGGAGGTCGCGGCCGGCCGCTTCCGCGCCGATCTTCTTTACCGGCTGAACGTCGCGACGCTGCACGTGCCGTCACTGCCGCAGCGGCGGGCAGACATTCCGCTGCTCTTCCTGCAGTTGGTGCGGGAAGCGGCCGCCCGCTACGGCCGCGACGAGGTGGCCGTGCCGCCGGAGGTGATCTCCGACATCGCCCAGCGCGACTGGCCGGGCAACGTGCGTGAGTTGAGGAATGCCGCCGACCGGCTGGTCCTTGGGCTCGACAATGGCGGACGGCAGACCGAGGAGGCAACCGGACTTGCGGAGCGGGTCGCCGAATTCGAGCGAGGGATTATCGCCAGCGCGCTGGTGGCGCATGGCGGCAGCCTTAGGCCGGTTTATGAATCCCTCGGCATCTCCCGCAAGACCCTTTACGAAAAGATGCAAAAATATGGCCTCGACAAGCGGATGCTGACCACCGAAAGCTGACTTCGGGTTCCCGGTGGCATTCTCCGAGGGTAATGGTGCTGCAGCCCTGGAACGTCGCGCGATGGGTGGAAATCCACCCATCGCCTATGCCGTTTGTTTCCAAATCGACCCATGCTGCATTGCACTGCCGCAGAATCGTCTTGCGGACGCGACGGTAGTGATTGCGGCTCGATTTCTCCCGTCGGCAAATAGGCAATCCGAACCGGCGCGGAGGATGTGTCGGCGGGCTTGTTGTTTCATCAGGGAGGAAATGATGAAAATCCTGAAGGCCATGCTCGGCCTGACCGCGGCTGCCGCGGTCTCTCTTCTCGCCGGCGTCGCTTCGGCGCAAACCTATCCCGAGCGCACCATCACCATGGTCGTTCCCTTTGCGGCGGGCGGCCCGACCGATACCGTCGCGCGCCTGGTGGCTGAATCCATGTCGAAGGATCTCGGTCAGCAGATCGTCGTTGAAAATGTCGGCGGTGCCGGCGGCACGCTCGGCGCCGGCCGGGTGGCGAACGCTGACCCCGATGGCTACACCATTCTTTTGCACCATATCGGCATGGCGACCAGCGCCACGCTCTATCGCAAGCTCGCCTACGACACGCTCGGCGCCTTCGAGTATGTCGGCCTCGTCACCGAGGTGCCGATGACGATCGTCGCGCGCAAGGATTTCGAGCCTTCCGATCTCAAGGGACTGATCGATTATGTCAAAGCCAACAAGGACAAGGTGACCGTCGCCAATGCCGGCATCGGTGCGGCTTCGCATCTCTGCGGCATGATGTTCATGAGCGCCATCCAGACGCCGCTCACGACCGTTCCCTATAAAGGAACCGGCCCTGCAATGACGGATCTGCTCGGCGGCCAGGTCGATATCATGTGCGACCAGACCACCAACACGACGAAACAGATCAAGGGCGGCACGATCAAGGCTTACGCGGTGACCTCACCGAAGCGCCTCGACGTGCTGAAGGACGTACCGACGGCGGTCGAAGCCGGTCTGCCGGGCTTCGAAGTCGGCATCTGGCATGGAATCTACACGCCGAAGGGTACGCCGGCCGCGATCAACGAGCGCCTGTCGAAGTCGCTGCAGCTGGCACTGAAGGATCCGAATGTCGGCGCCCGCTTCGCCGAACTCGGCACGGCGCCGTCTTCCGATGCAGATGCGACGCCTGCTGCTTTGAAAGCCAAGCTCGAAAGCGAGATCGCCCGCTGGAAGCCGGTGATCGAGGCTGCCGGGGAATATGCGGACTAGTGAGGGATGTGCCAGGAATAGCCTTCACTCTGACCCTCTCCCAGCAAACGGGGAGAGGGGACCTGCCCTGAGCAATCGCGGAAAAGGCGAGAGGCTTGCGGCTTCTCCCCGCAAGCGGGGAGAAGGTGCCGGCAGGCGGATGAGGGGCAATCGCTGCAGCGTCACGTGAACCATCTCCAACTCCAGGAGACACCATGAAATCCATCAGTCTCGATAGTACCAATGCGATCTGCGGCGCGCTTTTCATCGCGACCGGCGCTTTCTTTGCCTATCAGTCGGTCGGGCTCGACCTCGGCACGGCATTGCGCATGGGTCCCGGCTATTTCCCGTTCATTCTTGCGTGCGCGCTGATACTTCTCGGCGCGATCATCTTCATTCAGGCGCTGCGTGTGGAGGGGGAGCCGGTCGATCCCTTCGCCTGGCGCGGCATGCTCTTCATTCTGCCGGCTCCCGTTTTCTTCGGATTGACGGTGCGCGGGCTTGGATTTGCGCCGGCGCTGTTCTTCACAGCCTTCATCGCGTGCTTTGCGTCGCGCAAGATGAACCTGGTGTTCGCGGTCATCCTGTCGCTGCTGCTGACGATCTTTTCGGTCGCCGTCTTCAGCTATGGGCTCGGACTGCCGTTCGAGCGGTTCGGCCCCTGGGTCCGGTTCTAGGAGGCGACGATGGATCTTTTCAGCAATCTCGCGCTCGGCTTTGCCACGGCGGCAACGCTCGACAATCTTCTCTTCTGCCTGATCGGCGTGCTGCTCGGCACGCTGATCGGCGTGCTGCCCGGCATCGGCGCCACGGCGACGATCGCCATGCTTTTGCCGATCACCTTCCAGCTTGAGCCGGTCTCCTCACTCATCATGCTCGCCGGCATCTATTACGGCGCGCAATATGGCGGCTCGACAACGGCGATCCTCATCAACATGCCGGGCGAATCCTCGTCTGCCGTCACCGCGATCGACGGCTATCAGATGGCGCGGAAGGGCAGGGCGGGGGCGGCGCTGGCGATCGCGGCCCTCGGCTCGTTCTTCGCCGGAACGGTCTCGACCTTTCTCGTTGCGGTCTTCGCGCCGCCGCTGACCGACATCGCACTGCAATTCGGGTCGGCTGAATATTTCTCGTTGATGATCGTCGGCCTCGTTTCCTCGATCGCGCTGGCTCATGGCTCAGTTGTCAAGGCCTTGGCGATGGTGGCGCTCGGACTGCTGCTCGGCCTCGTCGGCACCGATATCTATACCGGCACGCCGCGTTTCACGCTCGGCATCCGTGAATATGCCGACGGGCTGAATTTCGTGGCGCTCGCCGTCGGCGTCTTCGGTGTCGCTGAAATCCTGCGCAATCTCGAGGGAGAGTCGACACGCACGGTGCTGATGGCCAAGGTATCGGGTCTCTTGCCTTCGCGCCAGGAATTCAAGGAGATGATCGCGCCCATCATCCGCGGCACCGCGATCGGTTCGGCGCTCGGCATCCTGCCGGGTGGCGGGGCGATCCTCGCCTCCTTCGCCTCCTACACGGTGGAAAAGCGCTTGTCGAAGACGCCGAAGGAATTTGGCCAGGGCGCTGTCGCCGGCGTCGCAGGGCCGGAATCGGCCAATAATGCCGGCGCGCAGACCTCATTCATTCCGCTGCTGACGCTCGGTATTCCGGCTAATCCCGTCATGGCGCTGATGATCGGAGCGATGATCATCCAGGGCATCGTGCCGGGCCCGAACGTCGCCACCGAGCAGCCGGCGCTGTTCTGGGGCATCATCGCCTCGATGTGGATCGGCAATCTGATGCTCGTCATCCTTAACCTGCCGCTGATCGGGCTCTGGGTGAAGCTTTTGACGGTGCCTTATTACGTACTCTTCCCCATCATCATGGCCTTCTGCTCGATCGGGGTCTACAGCGTCAATTCCAACGTCTACGACCTCTATGCCGTCGCCTTCTTCGGCCTCATCGGGTATGTGCTGGCCAAGCTCCGCTGCGAGCCGGCGCCGCTGCTGCTCGGCTTCGTGCTCGGGCCGTTGCTGGAAGAGAATCTCAGACGCGCCATGATCCTGTCGCGCGGTGACCCCAGCACCTTCATCACGCGGCCGATCAGCGCCACGCTTCTGGCAATCGCGGTCGCCGTACTGATCGTCGTCTTCCTGCCGAGCGTCAGGAAGAAGCGCGAGGAGGTGTTCGTCGAAGAAGCATAGAGCATGATGCCGAAAAGTGTCAGCGGTTTTCGGACGACATCATGCTCTAAGTCTTTAATTGAGAACAGGATTCAGATTTTAGGCCTAGCCTAAAATCATCCTGTTCAGGGGTTGAATTCGCGAGTTGTTTGATGAACAACGAATGATCTGACGCGGGCGCCGTTCGGGCGCCCGTTTCACATGGAGGGATATCCAGGCCCATGAGCATTCCTGCCCGGATCAAGGACGATCTGCCGTTCCTCACCGCCTTGCGCCGCGATCTGCACGCCCATCCGGAACTCGGTTTCGAGGAGGAGCGCACCGCCGGTATCGCCGCAAAGCTTCTCGATGAGGCCGGCATCGCCGTGCATCGCGGGCTTGCCGGCACCGGCGTGGTCGGCACGCTGCAAGTCGGCAATGGCACGCGCAGGATCGGGTTGAGAGCCGATATGGATGCGCTCGCCATGCCTGAGATCGCGGAGCGGCCCTATAAATCGACCGTACCGGGAAAGATGCATGCCTGCGGCCATGACGGGCATGCGGCAATGCTGCTTGGCGCTGCACGGCATCTGGCGGCGACGCGGAATTTTTCCGGCACCGTGCATTTCATCTTCCAGCCGGCCGAAGAGGGGCGCGGCGGGGCGAAGCGCATGGTCGAGGAGGGGCTCTTCCGGCTTTTCCCCTGCGATGCCGTCTATGGCCTGCACAATATGCCGGGGCTTGCGGTCGACGAGATCGCCGTGGCCGAGGGACCGCAGCTCGCCTCCTCCGACAGCTGGCGCATCACCTTTCGCGGCGTCGGCACGCACGGCGCCAAGCCGCATCTCGGCCGCGATCCGATCACGGCAGCCGGTACTTTCCTGTCATCGCTGCAGACGATCGTTGGCCGCGTTGTCGACCCGCTGCAGCCGGCGGTCGTCAGCGCCTGCTTCCTGCAGGCGGGCGATGCCAAGGCGTTGAACGTCATTCCCGATATTGTGGAGATCGGCGGAACGGCACGGGCCTATTCGCCTGAGGTGCGCGACCAGCTGGAAACCGAAATCGGTCGGCTGGCGAGTGGGACGGCTGCGATGTACGGCGTATCAGCCGATTATCGTTTTGAGCGGCGGATACCATCTGTCGTCAATGATGCGGATGCGACATCACGGGCGCTTGCCGCCGCCGGCACCGTCTTTGGTGAAAAAGTGCGGAGGAGTTTTCCGCCATCGACAGCCGGAGATGACTTTGCCTTCTTCGCGCAGCACGCGCCGGGCTGTTATGTCTGGCTGGGCAACGGGCCGGCGGTCGATGGGGCGCTGCATCACAACACGGCTTATGATTTCAACGATGAGGCGCTTGGATACGGGGCGGCTTACTGGGTGGCGTTGGTGGAGGGGGAGTTGAAGGTTTAAGCGATGTCCATTGCTCCGTTTTCGCTGTTTTGCGGCGCTGTGGCAGTCACGCACGACTATTCGGAAGTGAGACGTCGTTCCACGCTAGTTGACCGGCCAGACAAATAGCAGCGCCGGCACGCTAACGAGAATGATCAACGCCGACAGCGGCAAGCCGAGACGCGGATATTCGGAAAACTTGTAACCGCCGGGACCGAAGACGAGCGTGTTGCATTGATGGCCGACAGGCGTGAGGAAGTCGCAACCCGCGCCAATGGCTACCGCCATCAGGAAGGCTTCCGGTCTGAAGCCTAGACCCGTTGCAAAGCTGGCGGCGATCGGCGCCATGACAAGGACCGTCGCGGCGTTGTTGAGGAAGGGCGTAACGGCCATGGCGGTCACCAAGATCAGGCCGAGCGCACCCCATGCCGGCAGATTCATCGCCGCCCCACTCAGCCAGCCGGCAATCAAATCGCTGCCGCCGGAGGTGCGCAAGGAGTCCGAGGCGGGAATAAGGGCCGCGAGCAGCACGAGGATCGGTCCATCAACCGATTTATAGACATCGGCAAGTGGAACAGCTCGAAAAACGACCATGCCCAGGGCGGCTGCGAAGAAGGCCATCGGAACCGGCGCGAGGCCGACCGCGGTCGTTGCCATCGCGAGCGCCAGGATAAGAAGCGGAATGAAGGCGCGGCGGCGGGTGCCGAGCAGCACCTCTCGCTGAGCGAGTGGCAGCAGGCCGAAATCCTGCATATAAAGATTGCCATCATGAGAGCGATAACAGAAAATGAGATTATCTGTTGTGTTGTCATGCGGACCTGGGAAAAAGGCTGGGATGTCGCCGACAACCGAGCGGAAGAGGATATTCAGAAACGCTGTAATGTTGCGCAAGTTCCTCGGCACCACACTCCCGGCGCTTTGAACTCCCGAATCCAACGTCTTGCGAGAGCGCACAATACACCTGCTTGATCAAGGCGCACCACCGCCGCCTCTGAGGTCTCCCCAGATGACGGCTGAAAATGTCGTCCTTCAACCGGCGCCGAAGACACACTGCCACCATCGACCGGGCCAGCGATTGCGCGAAAAATGTATGGGACGCAACAACGACAGCCGATATCATGGTCGTTGACGGAACAATTTTTCCGGGAAAACTCTGGCTCATGGCCGAAAAAACTCAACCTCCGATAAGGTTCTCCCAGTCGGACGCGCCTCACCCTTTTTGATGATGGAACCAAACTGCTTAGCCGTGGTTCGGCGGGCTTTCACGGTGTCAAAGCATAAGGGAAATCCTTTGAACGAGCTGCATCATGAATTCCAGCTGCGAAGAGATTTTCTGCCAAGAGCCGAGGAGGACGAGTGGCCTGAAGCTGAGCCCGCTGCATCGCCGGTGGGCCGCCCACCGAACCTCCAAAGACCGCTGCTGCCCCGCCCTTTAGTGGTCGATCTCGACGGCACCCTCGTTCGATCGGACCTGCTGATCGAGACGGTCTTTTCTGAACTTAGCCGCCGGCCGCATTCGATCGTCGACTTCATCAGGTCGCTGTCCGCCGGAAAGGCGTGTCTGAAGCACCGACTTTCTCAACCAGCGGATTTCGATCCGGCTATCCTTCCTTATGACGCGGAAGTGCTGAAGGTCATCAACGTCGCACAGGAGGAGGGGCGTTCGGTCTATCTCGCTTCTGCAACCCACGAACGGCTGGTTTGCGCGGTTGCCGACCACCTCGGCTTCTTTACCGGCTGGTTTGCAACGAATGAGACAATGAACTGTGCCGCCGAGATGAAGGCGGCAAAGCTCGTCGCCGCGTTCGGGGAGGGTGGCTTCGACTATATCGGCAATGATCTGGCCGACCTGCCAGTCTGGCGCCACGCCGCAAAGTCCTATGCCATAAGGACATCGGCGGCAGTTGCGCGGGAGCTTGCGCGCCAATGCGACGACGTCGAGCATCTTAGCCACGACAAACCGACATGGCGGACTTGGGCGCGTTCGCTGCGAGTGCATCAATACGTCAAGAATGGGTTGGTCTTTGTCCCGCTACTGACAAATCAACTCTTTGACCTCCATAGCCTTGTGAATGCGGGCCTCGCTTTGGTGGCTTTTTCGCTTTGTGCCTCGGGCGTTTATCTCCTGAACGACCTGGTCGATCTGCAGGACGACCGCCGCCATAAAACCAAATGCCGCAGACCCCTTGCCTGTGGCGAGATCCCGCTGTCGCACGCTCTGCTGGCAATCCCGATCATGCTTTTTCTGTCGCTTGCGGTGGCCGCCATGGTGTCACCCGTCTTCGTGCTCGTACTCGCGGGATACTTTGCCCTGACCACGGCCTACTCTTTCTTCCTCAAGCGAAAGATGATCCTGGACGTGGTGGCGCTCGCCTCTCTTTACACAACGCGGGTAATCGGCGGCGCTGCCGCTGTCTCCGTGTGGCCATCGCCCTGGCTGCTTGCCTTCATGATGAGCTGGTTCCTCTCGCTCGCTTTGGTGAAGCGATACACCGAGCTCATTTCGCGCCGCGCCGCGCACCTGCCGGACTCCAAGAGCCGCGACTACAGGAAGGCGGATATTGGTATGGTGGGCGCCCTGGCTGCTGGAGCGGGGATGAACGCGCTGACGCTATTTGCCCTCTATGCCGCGAGCGACAGTGCCCAAGACATCTACACCAGGCCAGCCATGCTGTGGTTGGCCGGACCAATCCTTGCCTGCTGGATTGCCCGTATCCTTATGCTCGCCCACCGAGGGCAGATGCATGACGATCCAGTCGTCTTCGCGATCAAGGACAAGGTCAGCCTCGTCACGCTCGGCGTTGCCGGCGTACTTGTCATTGCAGCAATGTGAGGTGGCCGAATGGGTCGTCAGTCCTCAGAGCGAAGCACTTCCGCGGGCCTCGCAACCCGCTACCTCGCCTTCGCCATGCTCTCCACCGCCGCCAACTTCGCGGTCCAGGCTACTGTCATGCAGCTGGCGCCATCGCCGAGCCTCATGCCATCGATGCTCGCAGGGACCGCTGCCGGCTTCGGCTTGAAATACGTCCTCGACAAAAGATGGATCTTCTTCGACGGCTACACGTCACCCGGCGACGAGATGCTCAAGGTGGCGCTTTACGGCCTGTTCAGTGTCCTGACGACGCTCATATTCTGGGGTTTTGAAATTGCTTTTTGGACCGTCTGGAAGACGGAGCTCGCAAAATATACCGGCGGAGCGCTCGGCTTGGCGATCGGCTACATCTCCAAATACGCAATGGACCGGAAATTCGTCTTCAAACCAGAGGAGGTGTAACAAACTCATGGAGGGCTGGGGACGCTATCCGCGCCACGAGAGCCAGGCAATCAACTGCCAGCTGCCGGAAGCGCTTTCAGGCACCGTGGCGGCTCGCGTGGGCCTGATCGGGCGCGGAAATGGGCGTTCATACGGTGACGCGGCAATCGGCGAACAGGCCACCCTGATGTGTCGTGGACTGAGCCGGATGCGAAACTTCGATCCCACCGGTGCGACACTGACCGTGGAAGGGGGCGTAATGCTCTCGGACATTTTGCGCGCTTTTGTCCCGAGGGGCTATTTTCCGCCTGTGGTGCCGGGCACGAAATTTGTCACGGTCGGCGGGATGATCGCCTCTGACGTGCATGGCAAGAACCATCATTGCGACGGCGGCTTCGGCGACCATGTCAGCGAGCTCAAGCTGGTAGTCGCCGGCGGAGAGATCCTCATCTGTAGCCGCACGCGCAACCCCGAGCTTTTCTTCGCGACGGTCGGTGGCATGGGCATGACCGGGATCATCGCGGAAGCGACCTTCCGCTTGAAGCCGATCGAATCCGGCTGGATCGCGCAGAAGACGATCGTCGCGGAAAATCTTGGCGACGCGTTGAAGGCGCTGCAGCAGACCGAAGATGTCACTTATTCGGTCGCCTGGATCGATTGCCTTTCGCAAGGCGCTTCCCTTGGACGCTCGCTGATTTTCGCCGGCGAACACGCGACGCGGGATCAGGTCGGCGGCATGCCGGATGCCGGTCGTTTTGCAGCGAAAAACGCGGGGAGGTTTTCGCTGCCATTCGACCTGCCGCAATGGATGCTCAACAAAACAAGCGTAGCAGCCTTCAACGAGATTTATTTCCGGGCGGGAGCGCGAAAGGCGGCCATGACATCGCTGGTCCACTGGGACAAATTCTTCTTTCCTCTCGACGGCATCCTTGAATGGAACCGGCTTTACGGGAGGCGGGGCTTTCTGCAGCATCAGTGCGTGGTTCCTGCCCAGGAGGCGCTGGCGGTCCTGAGCGGCATTCTCGAGCGCTTCGCGCGTTCGGGAAAAGGTTCCTTTCTTGCCGTTCTGAAGAAGCTGGGGGGCGGGAGCGGGCTGCTGTCCTTTCCTGCGCCGGGCTACACGCTCGCACTCGACCTTCCCGTCACGCAGGAGGTGTTTCGGCTGCTCGACGAAATCGACGAGTTGGTTGTCAAGGCAGGGGGGCGGCTCTATCTCGCCAAGGATGCACGGCAGTCACGTCACACATTCGAAGCCGGTTACCCTCGGTTGTCTGCTTTCAAAGAGCTACGCAAAGTAACCGGCGCCGATCGTCACTTTAATTCCCGCTTGGCAAAGAGGCTCGGCATATGAAGGCGATCGGCAAGACACTGCTCCTGATAGGCGGGACATCGGATATCGGTCGCGCGACGGCGCTGATCTATGCCGAGGCGGGATGGAATGTGCTTCTCACCGGACGAAAGCGCTCCGCCGTACAACGCGAGGCCGACGACATCAGCGCGCGGACCGGCGCCGATGTCCTGGTTCACGAGCTCGATATCCTCGCAACCGACCGCTTCGAAGATTTCGTGGGCGTCGTTTCGCCCCTGCCCGACACGGCGGTCTGTGTCGTTGGCGAACTGGGCGAGCAGTCTCGCGCCGAACAGGAACTCGAGCACGCCGCCGTGATCATGCGGACGAACTTTGAAGGACCAGCTTTGCTTCTTGGTCTTCTGGCGGAACGTTTTGCGGCGAGAGGATCAGGTACCATCGTCGGCATAAGCTCGGTTGCCGGCGATCGTGGACGCGCGTCCAACTATGTCTATGGCGCCGCCAAAGCCGGGCTGACCGCCTTCTTGTCCGGCCTCAGGAACAGGCTGTCCGGGTCCGGGGTGCGCGTGCTCACCGTGAAGCCCGGTTTCGTTCGGACACGCATGACGAATGCGATGAAGCTCCCACCGCTTCTCACAGCCGAACCTCAGGAGGTCGCGCAAAAAATCTTTACTGTCGCCGAGGGCAGCAGGGGCGGGGACGTCGTCTATGTCAGACGAATATGGCGACCGCTGATGACGGTGATCCGATCAATCCCGGAGCCGATCTTCAAGAGGTTGCGGCTATGACGGAACCAGGCAATCACGCCGCTTACGCGGCCATCGGAACGAGAGCAGGTGCCAGCAAGCGACCGGCGGCGAGGATACGGCGGTTACTGTCGGCGGAAGGCGCGATCATTCTAACAGCATTGGCTTGTGCGGCCATGCTTGCCCTGCCCGGAAGGACCATCAACGCCGCCTTTATCAATGACGTGCTGGTCTTTATCGACGGAGCGCACCGCATCGCGTTCGGTCAGGTGCCGAACCGCGATTTCCACACGGCGCTCGGGCCACTCGTCTATTATCTTCCGGCGGCTGGATACCAACTGACGGGGAATTTCGGCGCTGCCATACCGGTCGGAATGGCTATCGTTGTCGTCGCCTTCATCCCGGCGATGATCCGCATCCTCGTATCCCGCCTCAACCCGTCATTGGCGGCCGCGCTCGGCATATTTCTCATTCTCATCCTCGCGGCGCCGATCAATCTCGGCAGTTCCATCTGGTATCCTTCCTTCGCGATGTTCTATAATCGCATCGGCTGGGTCGCGCTCGGCCTGCTGCTGGTCATGTACCTGACGCCGCAGCCCGCGCGCGGGCGCAACGATGCCGCCGATGCTCTTGCCGCCGTCTTTCTTCTGCTCGTCTCGTTCTATACCAAGGCGACCTACGGGCTCGCCGGAACCGCCTTTCTCGTCATCATCCTACTGGATCGGCAGCAGCGCCGCTGGGTCCTGATCGCCCTGGCGTTGACGGGGCTGGCCATGATCGCCATCGAGTTCTTCTGGCGCGGAACCGCTCAGCACATTGAGGATCTGCGGGCGGCGGCGCGTGTCAGCGGCGGCCATGACGTCGCCAGCATCCTGAAGAACCTGCGTGAGAACCTTTCCGACCTCGTCGTGTTCGCGACCTTCGCTTTGATCGCCATCTGGCAAACCCGCAGCTTCCGAGATCTTCTCTTCTCTGGGTTCTGCATAGGCGCCGGCCTGGCGATCATCAATCAGAACGCCCACAGCTGGGGCATCATCACGCTCTACTGCGGCGCAGTCGCTCTGGTGCAGAAAGCCGCCTGGCTTCAGCAAGGCGATGACGGGAGAAGGACAGGAGGTTTGGCTCTTCCTGCCGGCGCTCTTTCGGTGCTCGCGATCTTATTCCTGTCGCCGCCGATCGTACACCATGCCGCGGCCCTCATTCTGCATACATCGCTTGCGGCTGAGAAAGCCGGGCAATCGCTTGGGCTGCCGCGTTTTGACGATGTGCGGGAGATCGATCCGCCCGGCGGCGAGCCTGACTTCATAAGGCGTTATCTCGACGACATCGTCACCGGGGGAGCGCTGTTGCAGGCATTGCCGGTGCCGCCGGAGCGCGTTTTTGTGCTTGATTTCGTCAACCCTTTTTCAGCGGGGCTCGGAATTCGCCCGCCTGCCGGTGACACCGCCTGGTTTCACTGGAACCGCAATATCAACGAAAAAGCCTATATCCCACCGGAAGTGCTCTTTGCCGATGTAAAGATCGTCATGGTGCCTAAAACCGGAATCAACAGCCTGCCCTTGCAGGCGCTGTACGGCCCGTTTCTTTCAGCCCGGTTCGAGGTCGTTCAGAAGACATCGGAGTGGACGGTCTACCAGTGGCGTCAGGCGAAGGCGCAAAGCGAGGCGCAGTGACTGGGACGGAAAGGTCGGTGCAAGCCGCAAACGGCGCATCGCGGTCGGCTTCGCGGTTGAATTGGTCGCAGGCTGTCATCTTTGGCATGGGTTTCGTTTTCGTCGGCCTTCTCGCTTTGCCTGGCCGAACGGCGACGACCAAGTACGTCAACGACCTCTTCGTTTTCCTGGATGGTGCTCATCGCATCGTGCGTGGCCAGGTGCCGAATGTCGACTTCCATTCGGCGCTCGGGCCGCTGACATTTTATATTCCCGCTGTCGGCTATGGCTTGGCGGGCAATATCGGCGGCGCGATGCCGGCTGGAATGGCGATAGTGGTTCTCCTACTCGCGGTTATTGCCGCGGAAATCGTGGGCAGCCGGATGCATAAGGCGTTCGGACTGCCGCTTGCGATCTTCCTGCTCTTGATAGCTGCGGCTCCCGCAAATCCGGGCGAGCGGATAGGGGAGCTGACCTTTGCCATGTTCTACAACCGGATTGGATGGGCGTCGCTGGGGTTACTGCTGGTGATGTATCTGCCTCGCTTGCCGGCCGCCGGGAGTAGCAAGGTAGTCGACGCCGCATGCGCCAGTCTCCTTGTGTTGCTGATGCTCTACACCAAGATCACCTATGGCGTCGTAGGGCTTGCCTTCCTGTTGTTCATGCTTTTCGATCGTCGCCAGATCGGTTGGGTGAGGTTGGCGCTCGGGATGATCGCCTTCAGCATCATCGCGATTGAAATCATCTGGCGCGGCGGGTTCAACTACCTTGCTGACCTTCGCCTTTCAGCAAAAAACAGCGGCGGCCTTCTGGAGTTGACCGCCCTCGGTCACTTGGTGCGGAACAATCTCGCCGACCTGCTTGTCTATCTGGCGGTTGCGCTCACCGTTCTCAGCTTGGCGCCGAGTTATCGGCATCTGCTCTTCGTTGCCTTCTGCGGCACAACCGGAATCCTGTTAATCGGGCAGAATTTCCAGACAGCCGGTATTCTGACGCTGGGTGCAGGCGCTGCCATCATCACGGAAAGCCTCTTTCGCGCCAAACTCCTCTCCCGATACCGGAATGCGCGGTTCGCCCTGCCGCTACTCCTGGGGTTCCTGTTATTGCCCGCCGCCGTCGGCAACGCCGCATCGCTCGCAATTCATGCCTATTACGCTGCTGGCGGCCGAGGCAAACCAATCCCGCTGCCGGCCTTTTCCGAGATCAGGCTCGTTGAGATGTGGAGCGCCGGCCAATACGAATATTTCGAGGGATACAACAAGACATTGGCTGACGCTTTGGGCGCCTTGTCGCAACTGATCTCCGCTGATGAGCACGTTGCGGTTCTCGATTTCGTCAATCCCTTCTCCGCCGGCCTGGGGCTGACGCCGCCCGTAGGCGACAGCGTCTGGTATCATTGGGGGCGAACTCTTGGACCGTATGATCATCCGGCCGCGGAAGAGATGTTCGCCGACGTTGATTTTATCCTGGATCCGAAATGGCCGATCGAAATTTGGACGGGCAACGGGCTGCGCGATCTTTATGCCCACTATATCGCCCGCCACTATGCGCTGGTGCGGGAGACGGCTTATTGGCGCATTTATCGCAGAAAGGCTTCGTGAGCCGCCGCAGCCTGTCGTTTCAGCTCCGCGGTGATCAGGCCGATGAGCATCAGTACGAGCGCCAGGCGTAAATGGATCCTGCCGTCAGCTGGTTCAAGCGGGAGGTTCCGAAGTAACCGAGTATGACGGGGACCGGGATGACCAGCGCTGCTGCCGCGAGCCATGCCCACGGGCGCTGCCAATGGTGCAACAGCACGGGCAGCAGGAAGAGCGTGTAGTGGATCCGTTCGAGAGGGGAAGCCAGCAGGGACGCCCACAGCGCGAGGCCACTCACTGCGACGACCGGCGGATGACGGAACCAGGCCCAGCCTGCCAGTCCAAGCAACAACCCCGATCATCACGAGCGGTGGCGCCTTATGATCAGCTGGTATTGTCCGCCTATCTGCGACGCTTGCTAACTCTCTCTAGATGCAAATGTTCCCGGCCGGTCTGTAGCAGTGAGGCCGGGCGCGGCCGTCGCGACTTACGGCAGCTTCCTGATGGTGGCGTAAATGATGTTGCGATTGGCACCGAACCAGACCGTCTTTTCAACCGTGTTTTCCGCTGCACTGGCATCGGCAATACGCCACATGTCGGCCTCGGAACGCTGGAGGAGCTCCCAATTCATGTAGGATTCCATATATCCGTCATCCGCCATCTCATCGGAGAAGTTAGCAAATAGAAAAACGCCGCCCGGTTTCAGCATTTCCATGCAAATCTGCGTGAGCCGGATTGCTACTTTATCGGCGAGATAATCGTACAGTCCTGCTGCGTAGATCAGATCGAAGGTGCCAAGCTGATGCTTTCGCGCGAGCAAGCCGCGCACGGATCCGTCGATAGGCTCGACAGAAGTCCCATGGAATTGGCTGGCGATCGAGCCAATACTTTGCGGATCCTGATCAAGAGCAACCCAGCGCTTAAGGCGGCCTTCTGCAAGTGCTTTTGATGCCTCGGCCTCGCGAAGGTGACCGGCGGCGATGGCCAGGACTTCGGTGTCCGAACCCGTTTGCGCAGCGGTGTCATCGACGTAGCGGGTCAGGATGTCGCGACGTTCCCTGACCGCTATCGGGCCGGGAGCGTTGATCGTGTATTCAAAGATATCCAGCCCGAGAAGGGTGGACCTGGCCACTTCTTCGGCTACCGCCGGATGCCCATAAATAAAGTCTATGAGACTGGCATCACCGGAATAGCCGCGGGGTTTTTCAAAGGACCAACGCGTGAACGGGCACTGCTGCAGAATCTTTGACGAGGAATGAGCCTGGATAAATGGGATGAGCTTCTGCCATACAACAGCACCGAATTTTTGACGGATGTCATGGAGCTGACCAATTAACCACCTGACTGCACCAGGCAGGTCTTTCCCGGCGCCGAACCGCTGCATTGCAATGTTGATGATAATCGCAAACTCAGCCTCTGCAGTTCGCAGGAGGTCCGTTTGATTATCGTGGTGAGGTGAGGGGAACTGATTGCTGACGGACTGCGGTGTAATCAAGCTTTGGCCATCAAGGGAAAATAGGGGCTGAGCCACGGAAACCTCATTGAGAATAAAGATTTAAACATTGAATAAAATCTTCGTCATTCTCTGGTCAAGCGTCAAGGTTGGAGCACGGTGTTCGTGCACGTCTTAATTTTAGAAAATATTAGTGAACCCGACAGATACTCTGCCTGCTTAGGGCTCGGTGGAGCGTTATCGGTTGATGTGGAGTCTGCGCAGGGCTATCCAGCGTCAGCTAGCAGTGCGTAGGGCAACTGTGGCAGTATGTTGGGTGGCAGGGGCATGATGCACGTGTTAGCCGAGACCGCAGTCGCCACCATAGGGCCGACGCTGTCGCCAGAACAGTTGCACCGTCTCTATAAGCAGAAGAGCGAGAGCGGCCGAAAGTCCGCTACGCGCAACGGCCTCTGGATAGCGGTGGCTGCTTACCTTGCATACTCTTTCACCGACTATCTCTTTATTGGAGACGTAGTCCGGTACACGATCGCCGGTCGATTGGCGGTTGGCGCCGGTGCGCTGTGCGTGTTGGAGCTCTTGCTCTACCGCAAGGCAAAAGCCGATACGGTCGATATGGCTGCGGCGGTGTCCGTGCTGGCAGCTTATCTTGTCTGGCTTCTCACCGCGCAGATGACCACGGTCACGGACGCCTTCTCATACTATATGGTTTTCGGCTCGATCTTTATGATGAGCGTCAACCTGTTCTTCAGTTTCCGGTTTCCGCTAGCTCTTGCGGCCTCCGTAACGAACATGCTCATCTTCATCGGCGCCCTCTGTTTATTCGCGCCGATGCTGCTTCTTCATAAGCTGATCCTCGGAGCGTTCTGCATTTCTTGCTTTATTTTTACCTCTTACGTGAACCTTCAACTCAACAGAGAGCGCTATAAAGTCTTCCTGAATGCTCTTGAAGCGAGTTTGCAGCAAGCTGCTGCCGACGAAAGAGGTAAGGCCCTTTTGCATCTCTCGAACACCGACTCGTTGACCGGGCTGGAAAATCGCCGGGCGATTGATCAACGTCTGCGTGATTATTGGCAAGGCTGGCAGGACCATAAGGCGCCCTTTGCCGTCCTGCTTATCGATGTCGATTATTTCAAACATTATAACGACTGCTACGGCCATCAAGAAGGTGACCGGTGCCTTGTCGCCGTCTCGCAGCTTCTCCAAAGCGTGGCCTCGTCCTGGGGCTCGATCATCGGGCGATACGGAGGCGAGGAATTCATCGTCATCACGCCAATGCCGAATTGGGAAAGAGCTACCGAACTGGCAGAAGCAATTTGTGCTGACGTCCGAGCGTTGGCTTGGCCACACGAGCACAGGCGGGACGGGACCGCCGTCATCACCGTGAGTGTCGGTGTGTCCTATACGCGGGATGAGACCAAACAGGTCGACAAGGTCGTCCATGAAGCCGATCGCGCGCTTTATGCCGCCAAGGCAACGGGTCGCAACACCCTCGTGGTCTTCGATCCCGAAGACCCGCAGACTAGCGATGACAGCGAGGATATAGCCGCGACCTTGAAAATCGCGATTGAACACGGCCTTGTCTCACTCGTCTATCAGCCGATCCGCAACATTCAGACAGGCAAGACGGACGGTGTTGAAGCTTTGATGCGTTTGAGGATGTTGGACGGGACGCAGGTATCACCTGCTAAGTTTATTCCAGTTGCGGAAAGGACAGGTTCGATTGTTGAACTCGGCCGGTGGGCAATTCGCACCGTTTGCCGAGACTTGTTGGCAACCGGCTTGGTGCAAGTTGCCAGCGTCAACGTTTCGCCGATTGAGCTTAAAATGCCAGGTTTCGCCAGCTATGTCGCTGCGACTCTCGCAGAATTCGGCGTGACGGGTGCTCGGCTTGCTTTCGAAATTACCGAAGGCGTTGAGCTGGAAATCGACCAGACCGTGGTTCATTGCATCAGCGACCTGAGAAAGCTAGGCGCTCAAGTCTGGCTGGACGACTTCGGCACAGGGTTTGCCGGGCTCTCGTGGCTTCGCCTCATAGAATTCGACACCGTCAAGATCGATCGATCCTTCCTCCATGATTGCAACACGGAAAAAGGGAAGAGGATGTTGCTTGACATCATCAGCCTGCTGCGCAATCGCGGCGTAAGGATACTCATTGAAGGCGTTGAGACCATTGAACATCAGCGGCTGATGCAGCAGTACGGTATCAACCAGATCCAAGGATATTACATTGGACGGCCCGCGCCGGCAGCTCAGCTTGAATCTGATAACGTGCTGCCATTCGGCCTGGTCAGGAAGGTTTGATTCCGAATGTCTACTTCGAAATAGGCCATAGGTTATGTTGGTCACGGCGACAGATGCCCGTAGGCGGATGGAGGGCTGCACGGCACTCCCCTCGCTTTGAGATGCGTTCGACCTAGAAAATCTCCAGCACCGGACTTTCCACAACCTTCCCCGTCACCACGTCCGCAATCCCCCGGTCCGTCTGGTGCGGACCGGCATTGCAGGCCAGCGTTGCGCCGAAGCAGGCCTTGAAGACGCGGTAGGGCGGTTTCCAGTCGACGATTTTGTCCATGGCCTTGCGGATATCGGAAAAGGCCGAAGCCGTGTCTCTCAGCGATGCGTCGGTGACCAGGCCGGAGAGCGGCAGCGGCAGGATCGCCTGGATTGCGCCGTCCTTGGCGACTGCCATGCCGCCGCCGGCTGCTATGACGGCGTTGGCGGCGAGCGCCATGTCGGCCGCATTGCCGCCGAAGACGGTGAGATTGTGGCTATCATGCGAGACGGTGGTGCAGAAGGCGCCGCGCCATTCGCCCCAGCCGGTGAGGAAGCCGATGCGGGGGGTGCCCCCGGCCTTTCCGTGGCGATGGGCGACGGCGATCATGGCGCTTCCGGCCGGCGGTACGACGAAGCCGTCTCGGATCTCGGTTTCGGCTTCGCCCCATTGCGTGAAGCGCGGACGGTCGATGGTGGCGATGCGGACGCGCGCGCCCTTCGCAGGGATGCGGAAATCGGTCTCGGCGAGCGGCGGCAGCTTCACGGAGTTGATGAGCGGCGCCGGATCGAGCGGCTGTACGGCCGCCTCCATGCTGCCGTTGCGGGCGACGATGCGGCCGTCTGATATGACGAGGCGCGCTCGGAATTCCGTGAGATCGTCGAAGAGAACGAGATCGGCGCGGCGGCCGGCGGCGACAAGGCCAAGATCGGAACGCTTCAGCCGCTGAGCGGCGTTGAAGGTCGCGGCGCGCAGTGCCCATTCCGGTTTCATGCCGTAGCGCACCAGGCGGCGGGCGACATCGTCGAGGCCGCCGCTTTGGTAGAGTTCATCGGGAAAGACGTCGTCGGTGCAGAGCGTAACGGTCGGGGGCAGCTGGCCGAGACCGTTCAGCACCTCGACGAATTCCTGCAAGAGATGATCGTGAGAGCCGCGCAGCTCGATCGTCAGGCCGGCGGAAAGCTTGGCGGCGAGATCGGCGCCGGAGGTGAGTTCGTGGTCCGAAGTGACGCCCGCTGCCATGAAGGCGTTGAGGTCCGCGCCGGTGAGGCCGCGAGCATGGCCACAGACGAGCTTGCCGGAGGCAAGGCCCGAGTTGACGATGGCGCTCATGCGCGAATCGCCGTCGATGACGCCGCGCATGTTCATGACTTCGGCAACGCCGCCGACAGCAGGCGAACGCAGCATTTCGGCAACGACGGCGGCGTCGAAATCAGCGCCGGCAAGCTCCAGGCCCGGCGCCGACGGCACGCAGGAGGGGGCGAGCAGGATCAGGCGCAGCGGCAAAACACGTGCCGCCTCGATCGCCCAGCGCACGCCATCGAGGCCATGGACGTTGCCGAATTCATGCGGATCCCAGACGGCCGTCGTGACACCGCGCGGCAGGACGGCGCTCGCATATTCCGCCGGAGTCACCATCGAGCTTTCGACATGCATGTGGGTATCGATCAGGCCCGGCGTCAGGATGCCGCCGGTCGCATCGATGATCTCGATGGCATCCGTGCGGCTCGCCGGGGCATGGACGCTGGAGATGAGCGCGCCGACGAGGCCGATATCGGCTTCCCGAATCAGGCCCGTCACCGCATCGAGCAGTCGGCCGCCGGTGATGAGCATATCGAATGGGGCGTCGCCGCGGGCGGCGGCAACTGCCCGGGCGCGCAATTCGGGATCGTTGAGATCGAAAGGTTCCTGACGAGCAGTGGCGTTCATTTGCGGGCCTCGTTGATCAGGGCGGCGAGAATGATGCTACGCGCCTTCTCGACGTCGATATCGGCGGCGAATTGGGCGTTGAAGGTCGCATGCGTGGCGCGGGTCTCGACGACGGTGCGGCCACGGGTGAGGGCGCCCTGCAGTTCGACGTCGATGCGCGCGGGGCGGAAGCTGACGATATCAGGGGCGACGAAGGCCACGGCGGCGGAGGGATCGTAAATTGCCATGCCGGGACGGCCGCGGCTGGTGCCGATGCTGATATAGCCGGCGAACATGTCGGCGATCAGCTCGGCGTTAGCGCCGCCCGCACTGCGCACCGGCTCGGCATCTTCAGGCCGTGCCAGCACCTTTCGGCAGAGGTCGAGATCGACCATGCGCAGCGGCAGGCCATGGGCGATAACGATCGCCAGCGCCTCGGGATCGGCGAGCGCGTTGAACTCGGCAGAGGCCGTATGGTTGCCCGATGTGACGCCGCCGCCCATCCAGACGAGTTCGGTGATGCGCACAGCAAGATGGGGGCGGGCGAGCGCCACGGCGGCGATATTGGTGAGCGGCCCGAGCGCCAGGATGCGATGGGGTCCGTCGCCTTCGAGCCAGCGGCAGAGCGCGGTGAAGGCATCGCTCTCGGCACGGGGAGGGACCTTCGGTAGACTGGTGCCTGACGTCGGAATGCCGGTTTCGCCGAGGATCGCCTGGGCAGTTTCGAGCTTGCCGAGAACGGGCGCGGCACGGCCGGTATGGATGGGAAAGGTCCAGCCGAAGGCGCTGGCGGCGCCGGCGGCATTCATCCTCACCTGCGCGAGCGGCGTATTGCCGAAGACCAGTGAGACGCCGTCGATCTGATATTTCGATTGCGCCACCACCAGAATGGCGGCGATGTCGTCGAAGCCCATGTCGGTATCGATCCACACACCCATGATGTCACCCGAAGCGTTTGAGATTGGCTGCACCGGCGACCGGCAGATCGAAGGCGAGCGCGCTGCCGATCGCGTGCGGCGGCAGGTTTGCGTCGATCTCGGCCTTGATCGGCCCAAGCGGCGTTTGGAGGAGGTATTCGCGTGTATTGCCGGCGAAAGACGTGCCGTGCACCGTACCCTGGAACGGACCGGAGCCGAGGGTCACTGTCCGCGGGCGCCAGGCCAGGCCGGCTGCAGCTTGCGGCGGCGGATCGGAGAGTGCTGCCGGGCCGTGCGGCGTCACGAGCTTTCCATCCTTCAGGGCGAAGACATTCTCGAAGCCGACGAAATCGGCAACGAAGGCGGAGGCGGGATTGTTATAGATCTCCTCAGGCGTGCCGATCTGTTCGATGCCGCCGTTCAGCATCACGACGATGCGGTCGGCGAGCGCCAAGGCTTCCACCTGGTCGTGAGTGACGAAGATCATGGTGACGCCGGTCTCCTTTTGCACGCGCTGCAATTCCGCGCGCATTTCGAGGCGAAGCCGGGCATCGAGATTGGAGAGCGGTTCGTCGAGCAGCAGCACCTTCGGTTCCATCACCATGGAGCGCGCCAGTGCCACGCGCTGCTGCTGGCCGCCGGAGAGTTCGGCGGGCCTGCGGCCGGCGAAAGTGGTCAGGCCGACGGATTTCAGACCAGCGCCGACGCGGGCATCGAGATCCGCGCCCGAAATGCCCTTGAGGCGCAGGCCGAAGGCGACGTTTTCGTAGACCGTCAGATGCGGAAAAAGCGCGTAGGACTGGAAGACGAGGCCGACGGCGCGCTTGTTAGCGGAGACGCGGGTGATATCGGCGCCGTCGAGGCGGATGTGGCCGGAAGCGGGCTTCAGCAGGCCGGCAATGGCGCGCATCGTTGTCGTCTTGCCGCAGCCGGAGGGGCCGAGAAGAGCGACGAGCTCGCCCTTGGCGATCGCAAGGTCGAGATCCCTCACGGCGACCGTATCACCATAGCGAAGCGTCAGCTTGTCGAGTTGGAGATAGGCATCAAACATAACGCGAGAATCCCAGGAAGCGTTCGGCGAGAAAGACGATGCCGATCGAGAGGAAAGCGAGAAGGGCGGAGAGCGCCGCAATGGATGGGTCGTAGGTGGTTTCCATATAGCCCAGCATGTCGATCGGCAGGGTTCGGACACCTGGCCCGGAAAGGAAGAGAGAGACCGGCACTTGATTGAAACTGGTGACGAAGCCGAGGATGAAGGCCGCCAGGATGCCGCCACGGATATTCGGGATGACCACGCGGAAAAAGGCGCCGAGCCTGGAGGAGCCGAGCAGGACGGCCGCTTCCTCGATATCCGAGCGCAGGTTGTCGAGGCTCGCCGAAACGACGCGCACGGCATAGGGCAGTACGAGGGCCGCATGGGCGAAGAAGAGCGCGAGCGTGATGTTGAAGCCGAAGGGCACGACGAGATAACGCAGCAATGCCAGGCCGACGATGATGCCGGGGACGATGATCGGCAGCGAGACGATGGTGCGGACGGTCTCTGCTGCGGGCAGCGGGTAACGCGACAGGGCATAGGCGGCCGGGATGCCGAGGATGAGGGCTGCCAGCGTTCCGAAGACGGCGAGGAACATCGACATGGCGAAGCTGTCGCGAAAGCTTTCGATGGTGAAGACCTTCATCACCCAGCGCAGCGACAGGCCCTGCGGCGGAAAGGCCAGCGTGTCGCCCGCGGACAGCGAGGCGGCGATGATGATCAGAAACGGGCCGATCAGGAAGACCAGCAGCAGGAAGAGCACGACGGGCGAAAGAAGGCGAATGCTCATCTGCGGCTCCTCGCCGTCGCAAGGCGTTTCAGCAGGATGTTGGCGGCAAAGCTCATGACGATGAGGATGAAGGCGATGACGCTTGCCGAGACGAAATCATTGGCGACGGACACCTGCTGGTACATCAGCGTTTCGAGCATCAGCACCTTGGAGCCGCCGAGGATGGCGGGGGTGATGTAAGCGGTGAGCGAGCCGGTAAAGACAAGCGTGCCGCCGATGACGAGACCCTCGCGCGTGAGCGGTAGGACGACCTTCCAAAAGACCTGGAACCAGTTGGCGCCGAGTACGCGGGCGGCCGGGATCGCATCCCTCGGCATGTTCTCGAGCGCACTGATCAACGACAGGATCATCAGCGGCAGAAAGAGCTGCAGGAGGCCGATGAAGACGGCGGTTTCGGTGAAGAGCAGGCGCAGCGGGTCGGCGCTGAAACCGAGACCCGTTATTGCCTGGTTGACGATGCCGGTGCGGCCGAGAATGACGATCCACGCATAGGTGCGCGCCACCGGCGAGATCATCAGCGGCAGGGTGATCAAGCCGATCATGCGGCCCTTGCCGTTCGCCGGCAGGTTGACGATGGCAAAGGCTGCGGCGTAGCCGATGACGGCCGAGACGGCGGTGACCTCGATGGCGAGCCGGAAGGAGCGCAGGAAAACGGTTCGGTTCAGAGTCTCGGAAAAGAAGCCTGTGTACGCCGACGGTGTCCAGGCGCCGCCGGCGCGAAAACCCTCCGACAGCAGGATTGCGACGGGCAGCAGGAAGACCACCGTCGCAAAGACGGCTGCCGGCAGGGCAAGCGCCAAGGCTTCCGCGCGGTTCTGGAACATGAGGCGCCTTTCCAGGAGAGGAGATGGCCCCGGCGAGCGGCCGGGGCGGCTTCATGCGGGCTTTACTGGCCGACTTTCTCGTTCCAGGTCTTCAGCCAACCGGCGCGGTTGTCGAGGGCGATGGCGGAAGGGATCAGTTTGAGGCTCTTGGCCGTTTCCTCGCCATAGGTGAGGTTGCCGGCGGCAGCTTCGGAAAGCTTGACCTCGCTGTTGGCAGGGCTATCGATCAGCTTTTCGGCGAGCTTGGTCTGGATCTCGGTCGAGAGCCAGAAATCCATGAACTGCATGGCGAGATCCTGGTTTTTCGAACCCTTGGTCAACACCAGCACGTTCATGCCGCCGGTCTGTCCCTCCTTCGGCGTTGCCCAGGCGACGGGAAGGTCGAGCTTGGTGAAGCCGGCCCAGGAGAAACGGCCGATGGGGGCTGCCCAGATTTCCTCCTGCTGCATGAGCTGCACGAGCTGCGAGGACTTTTCGTAGAAGGTGACGATGTCGTCCTTCTTCTCGCCCAGTGCCGCGATCGGGCCTTGCAGATCAGGCGTATCCTTGCCGAGCGACAGGCCCAGCATATAGAGCGCCGGCGGGCCCTGATTGGTGGTGACATTCGGGAAGGCGACATGGCCGACATATTCCGGCTTCAGAAGATCGGCCCAGGACTCGATCTTCATCTTGTCGGAACGATAGGCGATAGACGTGGCATAGAAAGTATAGCCAACGCTCATGCCGTCGCCGTTGGGATCCTTGGCGACGTCGTAGAGCTTGGCGAAATTGGCAAGTTTCGTCGTATCGATCTTGTCGGTCAGTCCGGCGCGCGATGCGGCAAGCGCATCCGCCATCGAAACGGCGGCGAGATCAACCACGGGGTTGGCCTTGTTCGCCTCCATCTTGGCCAGCCGTTCGACGCTGTTGCCGGTCTCGACCACCAGCTTGCAGCCGCATTGGGCTTCGAACGGATCATAGACCAGCGTCTTGAAGTCGTCCTGGGCGAAGGCATAGACGGAAATGGTCAGCGTTCGTTCGGCTGCGGAGGCGGCAAACGGCGATACTGCGGCAAGCGCCGCCGACGCCATGAGAGCTTTTTTCATCTTACATGTTCTCCATCTCTGAGGTTTTTGGTGCCGGACTCGCAGGCCCGGACGACTGGCGGACAATCAGCTGCATTGGGACGCGTTCGATTTCCGCGGTAACGAGCGCGCCTTCCCGGGTGCGGCTTTTACTGATGGTATCGGCCAGCGCCGATACCGCAATTCCGGCAATTCTATCCATGTCCATCCTGACCGTCGTCAGCGACGGTGTGACAACAGGCGACCAGATGAGGTCGTCGAAGCCGGTGACGCTGACATCGCCGGGAACGCTGATGCCGGCCTGCTGCAGCTCGGTCAGCGCGCGTAATGCCTGCAGATCGGAAAGAGCCGCGAAAGCGGTAAAACCCTCCCGCACCTTTTCGGCAAGGCCGAGCGGACAGCCGCTGCCGCCATCCTGCTCCACCTTCCCGATCCACAGCGTTTCGGCATGCATGCCCGCGTGCATACCGGCGCGAACCCCATCGGCGCGGTCGTTCTGAACGCTGGATTCCTGGTTGTTGCCGATGATGAGGATGCGCTGGTGGCCGAGGTCCGCGAGATGGAGAGCGATTTCGCGGCCGCCCTGCCAATGGTCGGCGGAAACGGTGTTGCCTGGCGTCGAGGGGGTGTCGATGAGAGCGACTGGGCAGGCGGCGGACGAAATGCGGGTGGCGCGGCGGGGAATAATGACCATGCCGTCGACGCCGCGTTCGACGAGACGATTGATCGCCTCGGTCTGGGCGGCAGCATCGCCGCGGGAGTCGGCGATCAGCACGCCGTAACCGGCGGCGGAGGCGGCAAATTCGATCGCCTGTGCGATCTTCGGGAACAGAGGGTTGGCGATATCGGGCAAAACCAGGCCGAGAACGCCGCTGCGGCCGGTCCTGAGCGCGCGGCCTGCCTGGCTCGGGACATAACCCAGTTCGGCGGCGTGTTCGCGGATCCGTTCGACCAGCTGCCCCGAGACCCGGCCTTTACCGGAAAGCGCATTCGAGACCGTGGCAATGGAGACGCCGAGCGAGGTCGCTATCCTGCTGAGGTTCGGTCCGGAGCGCGATGAAGCCATGGTCAGGAGCATTCTGGTTAATCGTTTAATCAGTCCTATAGCAGCCGTTTCTGTTTGTCGAATCCAAATTCGTCTGGCGCGCGACTATTCCGGGATTCGTCGGGCATGAAAAAACCCCGCGAGGCGATCGCGGGGTTTTGCATTTCCAGGAAGGCGAAATGCCGATCAGCTCTTGGCCTTTGCCTTTGCCGGCGCCGGCGTCACCGCTACTGTGGTCTTGCCGCCGGGCGCGTAGCCGCCCCCGACCGCAATGTTCAGCGAGACGTAGTCCTTGGCCATCTGCTGGACGGCCTGGGCAAGGCTTGCCTGGGCAAGCGAGACCTGGCGCTGTGCATCAAGAACGTCGAGCAGCGAGGAGGCGCCGTCCTTGTAGGACGCGGTCGACAGTTCGAGCGTTTCCTGCGTGGTCTTCACCTGAGCCTGTAGGGCTGCGACCGTGCGGGCGTCGCGGCGGACAGCGGCAAGCGCGTTCTCGACCTGTTCGACCGCGGTCAGCACCGTCGACTTCCAGTTGAGGTAGGCGGTCGCGGCAGTGGACTGCGCCGATTTGACGTTGGCGCGCAGACGGCCACCATCGAAGATCGGCAGGTTGAGGGTCGGGCCGAAGGACCAGGGGGTCAGGTCGCCATGGATGCCGCGCTGGTTGATGTAGGACGGCGAGATCGAGCCGCTGAGCGAGATGCTCGGATAGAGCTGCGCCTCGGCAACACCGATATTGGCCGTTGCGGCAGCGAGATCACGCTCGGCGACGCGAATGTCGGGACGGTTGCGGATCAGGTCCGCCGGGATGCCCGAGTTGATGCCGCCACGGAAGACCGGCTGACCGCGACCCTTCAGCAGCTCGTCGACGAGGGCCGAGGCCGGCAGGCCAAGCAGCGTGGCGATGTGATGGGCTGATATACGGATGTTGGTTTCGAGGCCGGGAATTTCGGCGAGCGTCGACTGTACGAGGCCTTCGGCCTGAACGACGTCGAGACGCGAGGCGGCGCCGGCTTCAAGCTGGAACTTGGTCAGTTCGTAGGTTTCCTGACGGGACTTCAGGTTGGCCTTCGAAAGCGCCAGGCGCTGCTGATAATAGCGAACATCGATATAGCTCGAGACGAGATCCTGCACGAGGGTCAGCTTGGCGACGTCAGCGGATGCGTATGCGGAATCGAGCGAGGCGAGAGCACTTTCGGTGCTGCGCTTGTAGAGGCCGAAGAGATCGAGCAGCCAGGTCAGCTGGACTTCGCCGGCACTGGTGTTGCGTGTGTCGAACTGCGAGCGCAGCTCGCCCTTTTGACCACTGACCGTGTGCGAAGCGCCGACATTCAGGTTCGGCAGGGCGCCCGCGCCGGCGGTGGTGACGTTTGCAGAGGCCGCATTGATGCGTTCGATCGCCTGCTGAACCGTCAGGTTCTGATCGAGGCCGGCATGAACATAGCCATTCAGTTTAGGGTCGTTGAAGGCGGTCCACCAGGCTGCGGTAGCAACGTCACCTACACTTTTCGTGCCGCCTTCTCCGAATTTGGCGGGCAGCGGCATTTCAGGAGGAGCATGATCCGGGCCAACAACGCAGCCCGACAGTAATAACAATAATGCCGGTGTGGCAAAACGAAGAGATACCATTCATTTCATCCTGTACTCGAGCAAGTCAATTCTTGTCCGAAGCTTCATGCTTCACTATCGCAGCCGCGCCTCGTCCTACCACAAACACACACACCGAAGCAGTCGGGCGCAATGTAGCAATCGGAACAGCATTATCACAGTGCATTTATATCACACTCCTGCCGCATTTTTGTCGCGTGTGGCAAAGATGCGTCGAATGACGACGTAGAAGGACGGCACGAAGAAAATTCCGAGCATCGTTGCCGACAGCATGCCGCCGAGAACGCCGAGGCCGATAGCGTTCTGGGCCGCAGAGCCCGCGCCCGTGGCGATCGCAAGAGGCACGACGCCGAGGATAAAGGCAAGCGATGTCATAATGATCGGCCGCAGGCGCAGCCGCGCCGCCTCCAACGTCGCCTCGAAAAGGCCCATGCCGCTTTCCATGCGATCCTTGGCGAATTCCACGATCAAGATCGCGTTCTTCGCCGCCAGGCCGATCGTGGTGAGCAAGCCGACCTTGAAATACACATCGTTGGCCTGGCCGAAGAGTGTTGCCGCCGCCAGCGCACCGAGGACGCCGACCGGCACTGCCATGATCACCGAGAAGGGGATCGACCAGCTTTCGTAAAGTGCTGCCAGGCAGAGGAAGACGACGAGTACCGAGATCGCATAGAGCATCGGCGCCTGTGAGCCGGAAAGGCGCTCCTGATAGGAAATGCCCTGCCAGGCGACCGTGTAGCCGCCGCCGAGTTGCTCGGTCAGCGCTTCCATTTCGTTCATGGCATCGCCGGAGGACACGCCAGGTGCGGCGGCACCATCGAGCGGAATCGCGCTGACGGCGTTGAAGCGGGCAAGCGAAGGTGCGCCCTTCACCCATTCGGTTTTGGTAAAGGCGGAGAAGGGCACCATCTCGCCGGCCGTGTTGCGGGCATACCAGTGATTAAGATCGTCCGGCTGCATGCGGAAGGGCGCGTCGCCCTGGACATAGACCGGCTTGATCTCGCCGTTCAGCGTGAAGTCGTTGACGTCGCGGCCGGTGAAGATGATCGACAGCATCGAATTGACCGAAGCGATGTCGACGCCCATGGCGCCGATCTTTTCCTGATCGAGCACGATGCGCATTTGCGGCTCGACTTCCTTGTTGCTGCTGCGCAGCGCCACGATCTTGCCCGAGCTGTTGCCCATCTGGATCAGGCGCTTGGAAGCAGCCGTCAGCGCGTCGTTGCCGTGGCCGCCGGTATCGACGAGATACATGGAAAAGCCGCTCGACACGCCGAGGCCCTGAATCGCCGGCGGCAGGAGCGCGAAAACCTGTGCCTCGCGCATCGCAAAGAAGCTGCGAAGCGCCCGGTTGACAACCCACTGGGCGCTCAGATTTGGATCAGTGCGCAGCGAAAAATCCTTGAGCTTGGTGAAAACGATGGCGCTGTTCTGGCCGGAGCCGCTGAAGCCAAAGCCGAGTGCGCCGAAGACGGATTCGACGGCATCCTTCTCATTCTCGCGATAGTAGTTTTCCACCTTCTCGACGACGGCCTGAGTCTGCTGCGTCGTCGAGCCTGGCGGCGTGGTGACGATGGTCAGCAGCACGCCCTGATCTTCCTGCGGCAGGAAGGAACTCGGCAGCCGGGTGAAGAGATAGGCGCAGCCGGCGCCAACGAGAAGGAAGACCAGCATGACGCGGATCGGCCGCTTCAAGAGATAGCCGATAGTCGTGACATAGCCGTTGGTCGAGCGCGTGAAGTTGCGGTTGAACCAGTCGCCGACGCGGTGTTTCCTGTGTTCGCTGACCGGCTTCAGCATCGTGGCGCAGAGCGCCGGCGTCAGCACGATGGCGACGAGCGCCGACAGCAGCATGGCCGAGACGATGGTGATGGAAAACTGGCGATAGATGATGCCGGTCGAACCGCCGAAGAAGGCCATCGGAATGAAGACTGCGGTCAGCACGAGCGCAATGCCGACGATGGCGCCGGTGATCTCGCCCATCGATTTTTCCGTCGCTTCGAGCGGCGAAAGCTTCTCTTCGGACATGATGCGTTCGACGTTTTCGACGACGACGATCGCGTCGTCGACCAAAAGGCCAATCGCCAGAACCATGGCGAACATCGTCAAGGTATTGATCGAATAGCCAGTGGCCGCCAGCACTCCGAAAGTGCCAAGCAGCACCACAGGAACGGCGATGGTCGGGATCAGCGTTGCCCGAAGATTCTGCAGGAAAACGAGCAGCACCACGAAAACGAGCACGATTGCCTCGATCAGCGTATGCACGACCTTCTCGATCGACAATTCCACGAAGGGCGTCGTGTCGTAGGGATAGGTAATCTTCACGCCTTCCGGCAGAGTGCCGCCGATGACATCGAGTGCTGACCGCACGCGGGCGGCGGTATCGATCGCGTTGGCGCCGATCGCGAGGTTGACGGCGAAACCGCTCGAAGGCAGGCCGTTGTAGCGCGAACTGCCCCCATAGCTTTCCTGACCGATCTCGATGCGCGAGACATCGCTCAGGCGCACGGTCGCGCCGTCCTTTTCGACCTTCAGGATGATGTGCTCAAAATCGGCGACGGTAGTCAGCTGGCTTTGCGCGGTGATGGTGACGTTGAGCTGCTGACCGGGGATCGTCGGCTGGGCGCCGAGCGAACCGACGGAAACCTGAGTGTTCTGCGCCTGGATCGCCGCCGTGACGTCGCTCGGCGTCAGCTGGTATTTCACCAGCTTGAAGGGATCGAGCCAGACGCGCATGGCGTATCCGGAACCGAAGACGTTGATGCTGCCAACGCCCTCCAGGCGCTGGATCTGGTCCTCGATGGAGGTCGACATGAGGTTGCCGAGATCGACCGAATTGCGCTTGCCGTCGGTTGAAACGAGCGAGCCGACGAGGAGGATGCTCGAGGTCGAGCGCGTCACGCTGATGCCGGCATCGATAACGTCGCCCGGAAGCTGCGACTGGACCAGCTGCAGCTTGTTCTGCACCTGCACCTGGGCGATATCGGGATCGATGCTGGTTCCGAAAGTGAGCTGGATGCTGGCCGATCCGGTCGACGAGGTCGAGGTCATGTAGGTGAGGTCGTCGAGGCCGGTCATGCCGTCTTCGATGATCGTCGTTACCGATTTTTCGACCGTCTCGGCGCTGGCGCCACGATAGGTTGCGTTGATGCGCACCGTCGTCGGGGCAATGTCGGGATATTGCGAAATCGACAGGGTGAAGATCGCCAGCAGGCCGGCGAGCATGATGGTGATCGCAATGACCCAAGCGAAAATCGGACGTCGGATGAAAAACTTGGCCATCGGTTGTTCCTGTGCGGCTGAGACGGTGACGATGCGGGCTCGGAGCGATTACTTCGCTGCGGGCTTCTCAGCGTCACCGGCCGCGGGCTGCTCGGCAGCCACGACCACGCCATTGTCGTTGATTTTCATCGGAAGCGGCTTCACCGGCATGCCTGCCGTGACCGACTGCAGGCCGGTAACGATCAGCTGATCGCCGTCCTTGATGCCGTCGGTCACCAGCCAGGAATTGTTGGAGGGCGAGCTATTTTCGAAGGCGCGGGTTTCGACCTTGCCGTCGGCGGAAACGAACTGCGCCGTCAGCCGGCCGTTGGCATCGCGGCTCGTCGCCAGCTGCGGCAGCGCATAACCGGTTTCGGCGCCGAGCTCGACCGTGGCGCGGACATACATGCCGGGCAGCACGATACGATCGGGATTGGGGAAGAGCACACGGATGATGAAGGTCCCGGTGGTCTCGCTGACCACCTGCTTCGACATGTCGAGCTTGCCCTGCTGATTATATTCCTTGCCGTCTTCGAGGATCAGGTGGAAGGCGACATTCTCCGCGCCCTTGATATCGCCGGCGGCCATCGCGTCGCGCAGCCTCAGCAGATTGGTGCTCGACTCGGTGAGCGAGATGTAGATCGGGTCGAGCTGGCGGATCGTCGTCAGCGCCGTCGTCTGGTTGGCCGAGACGACGTTGCCGACATTATGGGCGGTCTGGTCGATGACACCGTCGAAGGGTGCAACGATTCTCGTATGGTCGAGGTCGATCTGCGCGGCGGCAAGCGCTGCTTTCGTCGATTCCACTTCAGCCTTCGCCTGGAGAAGCGTCGTTCTAGCCGTTTCGTATTCGATCTGGGTGGCGCCGCTGCCGACGAGGCGCTGATAGCGTTCGAGATTGCTTTCAGCGCTCGGCACGCTCGCCTCGGCCTTGGAGATGGCCGCCTTGGCCTGCTCGACGGCGGCGATATAGGGCGCATCCTCGATCTGATAGAGAAGGTCGCCCTTCTTGATCTCGCCGCCTTCCTTAAAGGCGATCTCGCGGATGATGCCGCTTACCTGCGGCCGGATATCGGCCGTCTGGAAAGCTTCGGCGCGGCCGGGAAGAATTGTCGTGATCGGGAAACTTGCCTTCGTCAGGGCGATCACGCCAACGGGGGTCGCCTGCTGCGCGGCCGCGCCGGCATTGCCCGCGGGCTTGCCGGCGTTGTCGCTGCAGGCGCCAAGCAATGCGCCGGCCAGCAGGGCCGAGGAGATGAGGACGGCACGCCAAATCATTCTGAATTCCCTCATGCGGTGGCAATCGCCGTTCGATCCACGGGCCCGGCCGGGCCGAGCGCAGGCTTATATAAGCGTCAGGATGAGCTTGGCCTCAAATGCCATAATCCCGAGTCTAACAAAAGCTTTACGAAGTGACGTAAGTCAGCAACCGTCACTTAGCAAGCGCTATTTTGCAGTGCGGCATCGACGAAGCCTACGATTTCCTCGGCACGATGCACCAGCGTCTCCTTATCGTCGCGGACGATGAGGACAGGGTGCAGCACGCAGGCGAGCACATCGGCGACGGTCTGTGCCGCACGCTCGGGATCGCGGCAATGATAACGTCCTTCCACCATGCCTTTGCGGATTATCTCGCCGATTTTTTCCTCGATACGGGCGCGATAGCGATTGCCGGCTTCGAGTTTGGCCTCGATGGTCGAGAGCACCATTTCGAAAATGTAAGGGTTCTTCTGGATATCCTGCAGATGGCCCTCCAGCAGGCGCAGGACGAAGCGGAGCAGTTGCTCCTTCGCGGGCATGTCCTGGTCGAGAGGGACGAAACGCTCGGCGGCATTGTCGAGATGTCGCCCGGCGATGGCATCGACCAGCGCCACCTTGGAACGGAAATGCTTGAAGACATTGGCGGGCGACATGTGCAGCGCGCCTGATATATCTGCGATCGACACTGCGGCGAAGCCGCGTTCGCGAAACAGCATCTCCGCCATGGAGAGGATGTCCTGTCGCGTTTCCTCGGCCTTGCGTCTCGGCCTTCTTACCATCCGTCCCCCGCCGGGCCTCGCCCGGTACCCCTTTTTGCCGATGCTAGCGCTATTCAGCGAAAACTGCCAAGCCGATGCAAGGCCCGGCGGCTTTCGCACGTCGCCTGTTCAAGGGAAATAGGGGACGAGGTTGTTGCGGACACGGGCAAGCGGCGTCTCGCCGCTATTGTCCGGGACAAAGCGCTCGCCGGTTATCGCCTCGTAGGCCCTGATATAGACGGCCGAGGTCTGCTCGATCAGTTCGGTGGGGATTTCAGGGATTTCATCCTTGTAGGGGTCGCAACGCTCCGCCACCCAGGCGCGGACGAAATCCTTGTCGAAACTTTCCGGGCGCTTGCCGGCGGCAAAACTTGCCGGATAGGTTTCGGCAAGCCAGTAGCGGCTGCTGTCCGGCGTGTGAATCTCGTCGGCGAGAATGATGTTGCCGTCGCCGTCGGTGCCGAATTCATATTTGGTATCGACGAGGATCAGGCCTTGCTTCGCGGCCATGTCCTGGCCGCGGGCAAAGAGCGCGAGTGCATATTTCGACAAGGTCTCCCACTGCTGGCTGGTCAGAAGGCCGCGCGTGACGATTTCCGCGGGCGTCAGCGGTTCGTCATGGCCTCCGTCGAATTCCTTGCTGGTCGGCGTGATCACGGGTTCCGGCAGGATCTGATTGTCGCGCATGCCGTCCGGCAGACGCATGCCGTACATCTCCCGCTCACCCTTCTTATAGAGGGTCAGGATCGAGGTGCCGGTGGTGCCGGCGAGATAACCGCGCACGACGATTTCGACCGGCAGGATGTCGAGCCGCTTGCCGATGACCACATTCGGATCGGGATAGTCGAGCACGTGGTTCGGGCAAATGTCCTTCGTCGCCTCGAACCAGTAACGCGCCGTCTGCGTCAGCACCTGGCCCTTATAGGGAATACAAGTGAGAATGCGGTCGAAAGCGCTCAGCCGATCTGTGCTGATGATAATGCGGCTTCCGTCGGGAAGGTCGTAATTCTCGCGCACCTTGCCGCGATAGTAGTTCGGCAGTTCCGGGAAATGGGCTTCGGAGAGGATTCGCACGGCGCTCGACTGTCCTTGTATTTGGCTGATGGCTTCCTGCTCTAGTTTCATTACCGGCGAAGTCAAGCCGAGCCGAAGTATCGCATCACAGCCAGAACAGAGCCAGAAGAAACAGAGCGAGTCCGTAAGTTGCAACGGCAAGCGGCCAGCCGGCCCGCAGGAAGTCGCTGAAGCGGTAGCCGCCGATGCCCATCGCCAGCGTGTTGTTGTGATGGCCGAAGGGCGTCAGAAAATCGAGCGAGGCGCCGATGGCGACCGCGATCAGGTAGGCGTCCGGTGCGTGCTGCCCGATCCTCGCAAATTCGAGTGCGATCGGGGCGAGCACGATTGCGACCGTCGCGTTGTTGACGAAAGGCGTCAGCGCCATCGCGAGGAAGAGGATGAGGGCGATGCCAGAAAGCGGATGGTTAACCGGCACGATGAGGCTCAGCCAGCCGGCAATCGTTTCGGCCGCCCCGGTGCTGGCTACCGCCTGGCCGATCGGAATCATCGCCGCGAGCATGATGATGATCGGCCAGTTGAGGTCGGCCATCGCCTGGCGGATGTTGAGATGATTGAGCAAAGCGAGGACGAGGACGACACCCGCAAAAGCGACCTCGGAATGCAGGCCCGCCGCCGACGCCGCGACGCCGCAGGCAAACAATGCGAAAGGCCGCCAGGAGAGGAGGGCCGGTTCGGCTGAAGCCGTCGGAGCAAGCGGCAGGCACTCGCTTTCCTCCAGCGCTTCGGCGATTGCCGCACGCGGCCCTTCCAGTCTCAATATATCGCCAATCGACAGTTGCAGATCGAGAAAGCGGCCTTCGATACGCGGTGTGCGCATGGAAAGAGCAGTGACTGCGATGCCGCGATGGTTGAAGACTTCGAGTGAGCTGACGCGCGAACCCACCAGCGTGCTTTCGGGCATGACGACGGATTCGACCCGGGTGAAATCTGGCGGCCGACCATTCAGATGGGCATCGGCCACCAGAGCCTGTGTGGCGGCAAGGCCGGCAAAGATGTCATCGGCGCCTTCGGCAAGCAGCACGTCGCCCGCGCTGATCATCGACTGGTCGAGGGGGCCAAAAACGAAATTGCCGTCACGGATCAGCGCGTGCGGTTTGATGCCGAAGCGGGTCAGACACTCGGAAAGCCGTGTGCCGATCAGCGGCGAAGCATTGGGAATGCAACGTTCGACAACGATGCGACGCGAGCCTTGGGCGAGCGTTGCCGGCAATGCGTCAGATTCCGGGAACAGGTATCGGACCCGAACGGCGATGAGCAGGATGCCGGCGATTGCGACTGGCAGCCCGACATAGCTGAAATCGAAGAAATGAAAACCCGCACCGGACGTCTTGGCGAGCGCGTCGCTGACGAGCAGGTTGGCCGGCGTGCCGATCAGCGAGACGAGGCCGCCGAGCAAGGCGGCAAACGAGATGGGCATGATGAGCTGACGGCGGGGGATTGAGAGTGCTACGCCGAGCCGCAGCGCCACCGGCAAGGTGATTGCAAAGGCGCCGATATTGTTCATGAAGATGGAAAGAACGCCGGCAAGCGAGGAAGCGCCTGATATGATCTTGAAGTTCGACGGTCTTGCGGCCGCGACACGCGCAGCGAGGCTGTCGAAGAGTTTGGCGTGCGCCAGCACCTGAACGATCAGCAGGATTTCGATGACGGTGATAACGACGGGGCTGGCGAAGCCCGCGAAGATCTGGTCGGCCGGATAAAGTCCGAGCGCATAGCCGGCGAGCAGGCCAGCAATCGCAGTCACTTCGATGCGTATGCGCTCGAGCGAGAAGAGAATGAGCATCGCCAGCAGAAGGATCAGCAGGGATGCTTGCTCGAACGACATGGGCGGATCCGGTGTTTCATCGATGGGGGTATGTCGCTGTACCGGAACCGCTGCAGATTTCCGGGTGACAGGCCTTGGGCGGACTGTAGTCGTTCCTCATCTGCTGTACAGAGGCGCCAGCCGGCAAAAATTGAACAATCTCATCTCTTCGGTCGGGCCGAAACCTGCCAACGGCCCTCGGCATTCCGCTCCAGCACGGGCGTTGCGAAGACACCGCGGATGCGAGCGATCCATTGCGGCCCGGCGGCTGCGAGGCTATCGCGCCAGCGCTCCGATTGCAGCATGGCCGCGCCGATAACGACAGGTTCGATGCCGGTGGCCGTCAGCAGATCAACGCCCGAGACGATCGAGGCGCCGCTGGAAATGACGTCATCGATCAGGGCGACGCGCCGCCCCGTCAGCAGCGGCAGCATGCGCGGATCGATATAGAGGCGCTTGTCCTGTGTCGGGGTGGTGATCGATGACAGAGGAACGGAGAGTTCGTCGCGGTACCAGAACTTGCGCGAGGTGCCGAGCGGGACGTAGCGGTCGTGACCGAGCTTCTGCGCAACGGCGGCGGCAAGCGTCAAGCCGAGCGTCGGCAGGCCGGCGATGACATCGACGCCCATGGGTTTGATCTTTTCGGCGAGACCGTCGGCCAACGCGTCGAGGACGGCGAAGCTCGCCTGGTTGACGATCAGCGAAGCGAGGGCGTGATCGCCATCTGCCAACACGCGTATCGGCAGGCGAAGCTGGCGGCCGTCTTCCAGCGCGGCGACATAGAAGGTGGTGAATTCCCGATCGTCGGGAAAGGTGCCAGGCGGATGGATCTCCTGCCAGAAGTCATGCGGCGCCATCTCCGGCACATCGGTCAACGTCTCGCCCTTTCCATGCCGGCTCGTCGGCGCAACCCCTGCAACTCTGCCTCTGTCAACGCACGCACGGCGCCCTTTGGAAGTTCCCCGAGTTCGAGCCCGCCGATGGCGACCCGCACAAGGCGCAAGCATTCGGTGCCGAGCGCCTCCAGCATACGGCGGATCTGGCGATTGCGGCCTTCATCGAGCTCGACCTCGATCCACGAGTTCCTGTCGCCCTGGCGCAGGCGTCGTGTGGCGGTTGCCGTCAGCAACTCGCCGTCATGCCGGATGCCGGATGTCATAGCGGCAATTTCCTCGTCGTCCATGAGGCGGTCGATCTGGACATGATAGGTTTTGGTCACATGGGTGATCGGATCGAGCAGGGTCTGGGCGAACTCGGTGTCATTGGTGAAAAGCAGCAGGCCTTCGCTTGCCTTGTCGAGCCGGCCGACCGGAGAGAGGTGCGGGATGTCGAAATTCTTGAGGCAATCATAGACCGTCGGCCTGCCCTCGGGATCATGGCGGGTCGTGACGAGCCCGCGTGGCTTGTTGAGCATCAGATAGATTTTCGCCTCGGCGGCGATGACAAGTCCGTCGACACTGATCCTCGCCGTCGAAAGATCGACCCATGCAGAGGCATCGCTGACGATACGGTCGTCGACGGCGACGCGGCTTTCGGCAATCAGCCGTTCGGCCTGGGTACGGGAGCAATAGCCGAGCTTGGAAAGGGCGCGCGGAAGGGTGACCCGCTTGCCTGCCATATCGGCGGCAGGCTTCAGCCGCACGCGTGTCTTATGCGATGGGCGCCGGTCCCTCATCTGCCATCCATGTCCAGCCTCGATGCCGCTTCTTGGCACGAACGGCCCAACGATGCCAGCATGACAAACTAAAACCAAGGAATGATAGGGCGCAAAACGATGTCAGCGCTTCGGATAAAGCGCCGTCTGGGTGAAAAACCGGTTGGTCGCGCCGCCTCAGCGGCAGGCCATGAAGCCGGCCAGTTCCTTGCGACTGACGACGATGCCGGCAGCAGCCTTTACTGGGTCGGGATGGGTATAGGACAGGCTTGGCATTTCAGGCAGGTCGAGCGCCTGACGCATATTCATGATGCCGACCGCGTAACGGCCGTTGACGCCGTCGGCGCTGACTTCAATGATGCAATTGGCCCTCTTATTGTCCATTGGTTGTCCTCCCGTTCGTTTTTTATGTTGCCATCCCTCGCATTAAAAATTGGTTTTTCTGAGACATAAGCGTTTACGCACCCTGCCGAAAATGGGTCGGCAGGTGCGTAATAGAGCTGGCTTCGGGGCGGATTGAGCGCTCAGTGCCACCAATGGCGAGGCTGCGGCTGTGAATTGCCGGATAGCAGGTAGCCAAAGAGGAAGCCGACCGCCCCGGCAAGCACCAGTGCGGTGGTCGTTGCTGCCGCATGCTCGCGGGCGGCGCCGGCGGCGGCTGCCCCTTCGGCCCGGATTTGGGCGACGGCGTTTTTTGCGCGGGGCAAGGCTTCATCGTAGGCCTTGCCGGCGCGGCCGCGCACTTCGTAATAGGCCTCGGCGCCTTGGGCGGAAATCATCTTCTGCAGACGAGAGACTTCCTGCTGGAGCGCAGCGATGTCCTTGCTGACAGATGCTCTGATGTCATCGGTGTTGGCAGCCATGTCGGTCTCCTTCCTTCAATGGGAAAGACAACACCTCAATCGGTGATAGGTTCCGAAATTGCAGCTGCTGATTTGTGACGGAAACTCGCCGGCCAGCGTAGGTTTAATCCTCGATTAACCATAAATTGGCTCAAAGCACTGTTTTCACGGGATCTTTCGCCAATTACGGGCGGTAATTCGAGGATTTTTTGACCAGCCGATAAAGAAATCTTCGGAAATTTGTCGCGAAAACGCCGCCTGTGGATAAGGAGCGCGAGGAAAATGGCAGCTGAATCAACATGTTACAAAAATGTCAAAAAACTTTGGCTTGGTGTGTTGACTTAGAAAAGGGGTTAGCTCTATAAGCCCACTCACTGAACGAGGGCGGCGGCGCTGCTGGCGACGAAGTCTCTCGCTCTTAAGAAACTCAAGCGGATTGGCGATTGCTGGTTTGTTGCTTCGGGCTTAGGT